>NZ_LT671418.1:946080-1261440 GCF_900130075.1 Herminiimonas arsenitoxidans | reverse complement strand
GACAGGACGATTGAATTGCGGATTCAAGGCCTTGAATTCATCCATAGGCATTTCTGCCAATTGCGCTGCCAGCTTGACGTCGATGTCACGTGTTTTTGCAACGCTGACAAAGTAAGGCTGGTTATCAACCTTTAACAGCGTAATGCCGTAGGCATCCGGTGTTGCGATGATGTTTTTGACGGCTTGCAGCTTGGGTACGTAGTTCTTTGTTTCTGCCGGCATGTAAGCGGAGAGACTGTTGAAGTCGGTTCCTACGCCAGCTGCTTCTGCTTTCTTGATCGCGCGTTGTACTGAGCCTTCGCCCCAGTTGTAAGCCGCGAGTGCCAGTTGCCAGTCACCAAACATCCCATACAATTTTTGCAGATAAGTCAGTGCTGCATCGGTTGAAGCCAGCACGCTACGACGCTCATCCCTGAACATATTCTGTTTCAGGTTGAAATCACGTCCGGTAGATGGAATGAATTGCCACATGCCGGCAGCTTTGGCTGTGGAATAGGCTTGTGGGTTGAATGCGGATTCGATGAACGGTAGTAATGCCAGTTCAGTCGGCATGTTGCGTTTTTCCAGTTCTTCCACCACGTGGTACAGGTAGAGCGATGCGCGCTTGGTGGTGCGGCCGATATAGTCAGGTCGCGAGCTGTACCAAAGTGTCTGGTTGATGACTAACTGGTTATCAACCAGATCGGGAATCGCAAAGCCCTTGCGTATGCGTGCCCAGACGTCTGCGTCGCTGGTAACGACAAATTCACTGAGTGGATCGTTGGCGAGGCTGGGATTGTCTTGGAGGGCGGCGTCTTTTACCCAGTTGTACGCTGGTAAGGATAGATCGCTGGCGGCGTGGGCGAAGCCTGCAATGCTCAATAGAGCGGCGGCGGAAGTAATTCTGAATGGCACTTTAAAATCGGATATAGGCATGGGATCTCGCAAAAATGACCGACCCATGAGCAGCCGGTTGAAAAGGATAATGGCCGAGTGTAAGTAATGCGCATTTTCCGAGTCAAGACAATTTACACAACAGCTAGTGTTTTCCGTGGCTATTTCCACTAAAAACGGGTGTCAAAGCGATAATGTTTTCGCAAGGAAATGGGAAATGCGCGCATATCGGTATATGCCATGAAGCAATTTTCATGCAAACGGCTATCGGTTTTTAAACCTGAGGTGGGTAAAACGTTTAGCGGAAGTTGTTCTTCCACTCGCGCAAGGCGGTAAAAACAGCAACAGGATCTTTGCTATTTACGCGGCCTTCGGCTATCAAATGTTGAGCAATTGCCGGTTCACGTGCACGCAAAAAGGGATTGGTTGATTTTTCCAGCCCTATATTGGAAGGTACGGTTGGAATGTCTTGATCGCGTTTTGCCTGGTCTGCCTTGAATCGTGCTGAAAGTGCAGCATTGTCTGGCTCTGCTGCAAGCGCAAAGCGCAGGTTGGAGATCGTATATTCGTGCGCGCAGTAGACTTTGGTGTCATCCGGCAGTGCAGCCAGCTTGTCCAGCGATGACAACATTTGTGTAGGTGTACCTTCGAACAAGCGACCGCAGCCGCCGGCAAAGAGGGTATCGCCGCAGAACAGCCAGCCTTGTTCTTTTGCTACATAAGCGATGTGGCCTAGCGTATGGCCGGGCACGTGCAGCACAGATAGATTAAGGCCTAGCTCGGGGATGTTGACGATATCGCCCTCATCCAGCGCTGTGGTCACGTTGGCAATCGGATCATGACGTGGTGCAAAAACCGGCACTTTGCAGTGTTGCAGGAGAGTTGATACGCCGCCGACATGGTCACTATGGTGATGAGTCAGTAGAATAGCGACCAACGACAGCTTGTGCGTTTCCAGCGCGGCAAGAATCGGCGCAGCATCGCCCGGGTCCACCACGGCAGCATGTACGCCATCGTGGATAATCCAAAGGTAATTGTCGTTAAACGCGGGAACAGTTAGTACACTCAACATACGCATGGAAACATTTTCTACAGAAAAATCCATTATATCCCTCGGCCCCTGGCTAGAGACGCCGACCGGCAATTACGTGCGGAATTGGGAGCATGCGCGCCTGGACGAGCTGACTGTGGATATTTTTGGCTTCAATGCGACACAGCTGGGTTTGCCACAGATTCAAGCCTTGCGTGCGAGCCGGATGCCGCATACATGGCTGACGGATACAAATGTTCCATCAACTGACAGTAATAATGAGGCGCGGCGGATTGTTGTAGTGCAGGATTTTGAAGAACTGCCGTATGCATCTGCCAGTATCGATTTGATTGTTCTGCCGCATGTGCTGGAATTTGCGACAGAACCGCATCAAGTACTGCGCGAAGTGGAGCGTGTCTTGATTCCCGAAGGGCAGCTCATTATCTGCGGTTTTAATCCTTACAGTTTTTGGGGCGCGCGCCAGATGCTGGGACGCTTGAGCGAATCTTATTTTTTACCGCAGGAAGGCGAATTCATCAGCCTGCCGCGTATGAGAGATTGGCTGAAGTTATTGAATATGGAAGTCAGCAACGGATATTTCGGTTGTTACGCACCGCCGTGTGAAAGTGAGAAATGGCTGAATCGTTTTTCCTTCATGGAAAATATCGGCGAGCGCTGGTGGCCTTACTTGGGCGCAGTCTACGTGGTGCAGGCGATCAAGCGTGTCAAAGGCATGCATTTGATAGGACCGGCCTTGAAGAGACAAAAAGCAGGCGCACCGCAAGGCGTACCCGCAACTAACAAAATACATAGATAAGAAATACACAATATGAGCATGGACAAGATAGATATTTATAGCGATGGTGCCTGCAAAGGCAATCCTGGTCGCGGGGGCTGGGGTGCTTTGCTGGTGATGGGCGAACGCGAGAAAGAAATATTCGGTGGCGAGCTGAATACCACCAATAATCGTATGGAGCTGAAGGCAGTGATAGAAGCGTTGAATGTGTTGACGCGTCCCTGTGAAGTCGTGGTGCATACTGATAGTCAGTACGTACAAAAAGGCATCAGCGAATGGATACATGGCTGGAAGGCGCGCGGCTGGAAAACCGCGGCCAAGGCACCGGTCAAGAATGTAGATCTATGGCAGGCGCTAGATGCGGCACAGGCGCGCCACAAAATAGAATGGCGCTGGGTACGCGGACATAATGGTCATGCAGGTAATGAGCGCGCCGATGCGCTTGCCAATCGCGGCGTCGAAGTCGCAGTCTAAGCTGGGCTCGATAAGTACTCGTTTTTCCTCACACCTTTTGAATACTGAATTCTGGAATATTAAATAAGCATGCGACAAATTGTTCTCGATACCGAAACCACAGGCTTGAATCCGCGTTCCGGCGATCGTATCATTGAAATCGGTTGCGTCGAGTTGGTCAATCGACGTTTGACTGGTAATAACTTCCATCACTACATCAATCCTGAGCGCGACTCGGAAGAGGGCGCGTTGGCAGTCCACGGTTTGACGACAGAATTTCTCAGCGATAAACCGAAGTTTGCGGAAATTGCCAATGAATTCCGCGATTACATCAGCGGTGCAGAAGTCATCATCCACAATGCACCGTTTGACGTTGGCTTTCTCGATGCCGAGTTCAAGCGTGTGAATACGCCTAGCTTCAAAGAGCATGTAGGCGACATCGTTGATACGTTGGTGCAGGCGAAGGAAATGCATCCGGGCAAACGTAATTCGCTCGATGCCTTGTGCGATCGCTACGGCATCTCGAATGCGCATCGCGCATTGCACGGCGCGTTGTTGGATGCCGAGTTATTAGCTGAAGTGTATTTGGCCATGACACGTGGTCAAAACAGCCTGACGATGGATCTGGGTGGGCCGGAGGTTGATAGTGATGGCCTTGCGTTGGAAATGGTCGCGATTGCCGATGTTTTGCTACAGCCGGCAACGGAAGAAGAATTAGCCGAGCATGAAGTCGTGATGAAAAGTCTGGACAAAGAAGTGAGAGGGCAATGTCTGTGGCGCAAGGCTGAGGCGAATTGATGCCTAGTTGCTTTTGTGAGATAATTTGCGCCGCTTCGGGAGGTTAGCTCAGGGGTAGAGCGATCGCCTCACACGCGATAGGTCACAAGTTCGAAACTTGTACTTCCCACCACGATTTCCATTATGTATTTTTCATCTTTTGAAAAATATTCATAATAACGCTTGCATTCTCATTGGGAATAAGTGTATATTGATTGCGTAACGAGTTCGCTCGTTCACAGATTTGCCACTTTCCACTATAGGACTGGGTGAGTCGAAAATACTAGCCTGCTTCCTTTTCGGTCGCGGGCTTTTTGCTTTCTGGGGCAAAATAAATCCCGTATCGCTTCTTTTTACGAAGCCCTTACACAATAAAAATGCCTGCCGGTTTCCCGTCAGGCATTTTTGTTTTCTAAGAGATGCTTTGTTCTTACGCGCAAAAATCCAATGGCAGGCGACGTGGGAAATGCTGGCCTTTGCCTGGACGATCTGCATCGCGCAAGGTGCGCCATGTATAAGCCAGCGCCGCTTCCACTGCAGTCACAATATTTTCTCCTAATGCGAGTCGACCAGCCAGAGTACTGGCGAGTGTGCAGCCTGAACCGTGATAGCTGCCTGGCAAGCGCGCGCAGGTAAATGTCTGGAAGGTACCGTCGCGTGAATACAGTCGGTTATGAACTTCCTCTTCATCGCCGTGGCCGCCGGTAATGAGCAAGTGCTGGCAGAAGGGCAGTAATTTTTCTGCACATTGATCCGGCGTGCCGTTTGGCAGTTCAGCCAGAATGCGTGCTTCCGGTAGATTTGGTGTGGCGATTGTTGCAAGCGGCAAGAGTCGCTCACGCATCGCATAGCCGACTTCATCTTTGCCGAGTGCACCGCCACCGCCAGCGCGCAATACGGGATCGCACACAATCGGAACATGAGCAAGGCGTCGCAGAATTTGTGTGACGGTATCTACCATCTCGACTGAACCGAGCATGCCGAGCTTGATGCCGGCCACAGGTAAATCGGTGATAACCGCTTCGGCTTGCGCCAATACCCATGCGGAATCCAGTACGCGAAAGTCGGATACATCGACCGAGTTTTGCACGGTGAGTGCAGTAACCGTTGGCGCAGCATGGCAGCCTTGCGCCATTAACGCTTCGATATCAGCTTGCAGGCCGGCACCGCCGCTGGGATCGTGACCGGAGAGACAAAGAACGATAGGACGTGCAGAAGTATTCATTGTGCAGATTGACTCTTTAAACATGGCTGCCTGTAGCTATTACTAACAGTGACGGCAGACCTGAAAAAAATGTGTGGCGCGAGTATTGATTTGAACAATCGTAGCCAGACGCGTTGCGGTGAACATTATAGCTGCGACTGCCTGCTTCGATGCGAATTGCGGGAGCAGCACGCAGGATGACGTATTGTCGCTGGTGCGATCAAGGGAAGAGGTTTTGTTTGTGTATCACCGCAGCGATGTCACCAGCCGGTAAGGGCCGCGCAACGTAATATCCCTGTATTTCATCGCAAGAAAGTGTTTGTAAAATTTTTAATTGCTCTATGGTCTCCACACCTTCAGCCACCACGCGCATGCCCAGCGCTTTTGCCATAGAGACAATTGCGGTGAAGAAGATTTCACCATCTTTGCCTCTGCCAAGTTGCGAAGTAAATGCTTGGTCGATCTTGAGTACATCCATATCCAGTCGTTGCAATAGAGAGAGTGATGAATATCCGGTGCCGAAATCATCGACATGTACCTTGATGCCCATCCCGTTGATGGCGGTAATTTCATCGAAGATGTCGCCGACATTGCGCATCATTGCTGATTCGGTCAGTTCTATTTCCAGGAGCTTCGCAGGAATCGCATATTTTTCCAGATTGGCCGCCAGCATCTTTTTGACCTTGCCTTCATTGAACTGATGCGGGGAGACATTGACGGATACAGGGACAACTTCAACACCTTGTTTTATCCATGCAGCAAGTTGTGCGCATACTTTATCGACGACGATTTCACCGATTGGATTGATCAAACCTGTTTCTTCAGCCAAGCTGATAAAGTCGTTCGGCATGACCAGTCCACGTTCTGGATGTTGCCAGCGGATGAGTGCCTCTACACCAAGTAATTTACCGGTCAACGTTTGCACGCGCGGTTGGTAATAGATCAGGAATTGATCTTCCTTGACCGCTTGCAGCAGCTCCTGTTCTGTATTGAGCCGCATCTTGATGTCTTCGTATAGCGTGTGGTCATAAAAACGGAATTGCCCTTTGCAGCCGGTTTTTGCTGCATACATTGCGATGTCCGCATTCTTGATCAAGGTTTCCACATCCTGCCCGTCGCGCGGGAATATGCTGATGCCGATGGAGGCACCTATCTTGTTTTTTTGTGGTGTCGTGTCGCGTGAGATATCAAAGGGTTCGCGCAAAATCTGGTTGATGGAAAACGCGATATGCGCGGCTTCTTCTTCGCTATGAATCGCTTCCAATATGACGGTGAATTCGTCACCGCCGATTCTGATGATTTTGTCGCTTGCGCGCACGACGGATCTTAAGCGCATTGCTACAGTACACAAGAGTTGATCACCAGCAGAATGGCCGAGTGTATCGTTGATATTTTTAAAATCATCCAGATCGATGAACAGAATAGCCAACATGGTGTGATTGGCTTTGGCTGTTGCCAGCGCTCTTGGCAGATACGTCATGAGCCAATGGCGATTCGGCAAAGCTGTCAGGCCATCTTCTGTCGCTAGACGTGCCATTTCACGTTCGTGGCGCTTGGGTTCGCTAATGTCGCGCAAGGTAACGGCGAGGCCATTTTCTGAACGGACAAATTTCCTTTTCAGCCATTCTGCATCGATAGGACTTTCTGGCGGCACTGGGTAATCATCTTCATAGAAGCCGGTTTCCATCGCGATGCGATAAGCACCCATGACTTTTTCAAAATATGAGCCAGAATAGAAATCTGAAACTTTGACGCCGGTAAATTTTTCTTTATCGATGTTGTAGAACGATGCACCTTTTTCATTACAATCCACGACTTGGAAATCGGTAATGTATCCATTCCTGTCACGCATCGGCAGCAGAATATAAAACCCTTCGTTACCACCTTCCGTAGCGATGCGATAGGTCTCCCTGATGGCATCGGCTTGCTGTTTTCGCCAAGCCAATCGTATCGACATCCACATCGCCATGGCAGCAAATAGAAACAGAATGCCACTGCCGATGATGGCAATTTTTCGATACATGTCGTGATGGTCTTCATAAGGCAGCAGAATATCTTCCTTGCTTAAGCCGACCAATACAAAAAAAGGATAGTCGTTTATTTTTTGTGTTGTGATGAAATGCGTCTGCGCGCTGGGAAGCAGGGCGACATTAGCCGTCATGTCTGCGATGCCATTATTTTTAGCCGTAGGAAGTGGTATGAGTGATAGGCCGTCACTGTAGTGGTCATTCACTTTGGTCATGCGTTCAACACCATCTTCACCAACGAAGGCAAGTATTCCATCGTGCCCAAGAATGGGGTCGTCGGAAAAAAGTGTAAAGAATTCTGGAGCAATTCCAATGACGAGAACGCCACCGAATGTGCCATCTTCGTTTTCAAGTCGGCGAGATACTTGTACGATTTTTTTCTTGCTTAATCTACCTATCGTAGGTGCACCTATACGTAATTCGCTGGAAACGTTTTTTTGATGAAATTGAAAATAATCGCGATCAGTGACGGTGAACGTTTCAGTAACAGGAATCGTGGTTGTTACAGGTACACCGTTCTCATCGTAAATGGCGATGGATGCAAATTGTGGAATGTTCAATAAACCTTGATCCGCCATTTCCTCAAAGCCTAGGTAACCGTTAGAACGTTCCCATCCATATTTTATTTGCTGTGATAGCTGATCCAGTTGTTCCAGGGTTCTGGTTAAATATTGTGCGTAAGCCTTGGAAATGGAAACGGCTTGTTTGGCTGCATTTTCTTGTAGCAGTTTTTTGTCGTTCGCCAGTTTTGAATAGATGGCACTCCATAGCAAAGCCATCAATAACAAGGCGAGCAGGGGCCACAAAATGACGAGACGTAGATGACGTTGAATGAAACTGATTTTCGGTGAGCTATCGCGCGGGTAATCCCCTTGGTTTTTCGCATGCATAAGAATAGTCAACCGAACGTAGGTTATTTTCTGAGATGGAAATTGGAGGTAAGCGAGCGACAGCGAAAGAATGCGACTCTGCGCTGGCTCTTGGGATTGGTGACTAAACAATCCGGGAGGTCGAAGAACGTTTCTTGCTAACAGGCTTGTCTAAAAAATTTAAATATGTAGCAATTTCTTTGTATAAAGGTTGTGTTTAAAGCGGCTTTTCCCCTAACAAGCTCAACGTATATTTATTTTGTTGAATGCAGATATTTGCTTCTGCTGTTTGCGTAGAGCGACTTAGTTTAGTCATTCAAAAATATTGCTGTTATCCCATAAATATGGGATGTAAATTAGTGGTAATCAGTTAATTAACAAATGGCGATATTTTTGATGGTTAGTACAGTATTGCCTAGAGGGAAATTCGCTTGCCTGCTACTTTGCGTGTAGCTTGTTAGACAAATTTTTATTTGATGATTTAACAAATTCATTCGGACGTATCGAGCAATCATTAATTAATTGATATGTAAATTGACGTTTAATCTGATTTTGCCTCCCCCATTTTTGAGATGCCAGACCTTGGCATTAATGTCTTGGGAATTTATCGTTAGGCTTGATGAGGTAATGCGGTCCACGTTTTGACGTGGTGTGATCTTGTTGTGATTGATTGGAGTGATTTCGTCGTAATCTGTGTCTTGCTGTCAGGCTATGGGACGCGTACCATGAGGTCAGAAAAATAATGACATATTTTTATGGAGACATCGATGTCAGTACATTTGATTGAGGCAGTGCGTTTTAACGATGCAGGCGATAGAGTTGAAATGGTTAGATGGGGAAGGGGACACCGTAAAGGGGATGGTTCTCCAGGCTGGGAAGCAGTGACAGCAGAACATGACGTTAGTCTGGTAGTCGATGCCTTGCATTTCGGTGATGAGGTGGCTACAGCGTTCAAGGTTGGAAACGATATGGTGTTGGGTCCTAGAGTTCACATCGTTATCCATCAACACGGCATTGAAGACATTGATACGATCGACCATGATGTTCCTGGTCGTACCTTGGCTGATTTGCCGCGCTTTTAATTTGTCGCCATTCGGCGGCAGGTACACATATATTTGAGATTGGATGCAGTAATGGGTGGTGATTTATCAGTAGATGAGTTCAATGCGCTGGATGAAATAGTTGCTGGCGTAAAGCAAGGACGACCATCTGCCTGCGTGGCAAGAAATACCAAGCGTCTGCTTGGACTCAAATATATCGAGTATGCAAAAAGCGGCAATCTTGTCTTGACCGATAAAGGCAAGCAAACCTTGTTCATCAAGAGCTGCATCAATGGCTTGCGTGCAATAGCCAATGATCCGCTTGCTGTGCTGAAATCGGATGTGGTGACCTTCCTTGGTAAGAAAGGTCATATCGCAGCGAAAGAAGCGGATGGCGGTTTCGATATCACTGAAAAAGGCCGGGAATGCCTGGCTGATATTGATGCTCGTAGTAAATAATTTCAGTTTTTCTTGAAGTCATATTTGCACGTTCCCTGAGTTTCAGCGTGAACGGCAGATTTGCAAACATGATCGTATAATCGCCTCTAGCTACCATGTTGCCATTTCGATGGCATCATGGCGCGGTTAAGTTAATGAGTATGGTTGGGCGTGCTGAATGCCTGATGAAGTCGGAGTAACTGTTTTTCTGCTTTTAAAAAAAGGAGGAAAGTTACATGAAATCTGATTACTTACTTGCATCAAACCTGCTCCAGTCCATGACTGGCGGTAGGAGAAGTAGAATCGGCTGCGCATTACAGGCAGCGATTATCTCCAGGCTCAGTGAACGTCGGGCCGCGTTTCATGTCTATACCATTCTTATTGCAGCCGCACGAGCGTGTGCGGTCCCGTCAGGATTTTTTCAGATAGGGCTTAAGCGATGAACGATCGAAACAACAATCTCGTAACCTCTTCTTCCTTGTTACCAGAATCTTTCAGTACTCCGCAGACAGATGCTGCGCTGCGTATTCTGAAGCATCTTTTGCATAATTTTCCAGGTGCGACAGCATTTCGTTTGATGGGTGAAAAGCTCGACGAAATCGAAATTACGACACCGAAATTCACGCTGCTGTTAAGAGATCCCGCTGTCTTGCGCAAGCTGGTATTCGGCCGCAGTCCTTTGCCGCTGGCCGATGCCTATATCAATGGCCTGATCGATATCGATGGCGATCTGTATGCGGCGCTTGGTTTGAAGCAGTATTTTGCATCCTTCGATTTTTCACTGGGGACGCGTTGGGCGCTATTGCGTGATGCATGGCGCCTTCCATCCAAACCAAAAAATTTGCCGACCACACCTTTCGGCTCTGGTGATTTTGCGCACAAGCATTCCAAGAGTAGCGATCAGGCGGCGATTTCCTTTCACTACGATGTGTCGAACTCTTTCTATAAATTGTGGCTGGACAAGCAGATGGTGTATTCGTGCGCCTACTTTCATACGCTGGACGACACGTTGGAGCAAGCGCAAGAAAACAAACTGGATCATATCTGTCGCAAATTGCGTTTGAAGCCCGGTGAACGCTTCCTTGACGTTGGTTGTGGCTGGGGTGCAATGGTGTGCTGGGCTGCAAGTCATTATGGCGTGAAGGCGCATGGCATTACATTGAGTCAGAAACAGTATGAGTATGCGCAAGCGCGTATTCAGGCAGAAGGCTTGAGCCATCTGGTGACGGTTGAGTTGCGTGATTATCGCGATCTGGAAGGTGAGTCTGTCTACGACAAGATTTCCAGTATTGGCATGTTTGAGCATGTAGGCCTAGCTAATTTGCCGGTCTATAACTCCACGATCAAACGCGTGTTGCGTCCGGGTGGTCTATTCCTTAATCACGGCATTACGCATGATGAAGAAGGCTGGCAACGCACGATAGATACGGAATTCATTAATCGTTATGTCTTCCCGGATGGTGAGCTGGATACAGTCAGCAATATTCAACGTCGTATGGAGCAGACCGGTTTTGAAATTCATGATGTCGAGGCGTTGCGTCCGCACTATGCGCTTACGCTCAGACAATGGGTCAGCAGATTAGAAGATAAGCGAGAGGATGCGCTGCAGTATGTCGGCGAATCAGCGTACCGCGTCTGGCGTTTGTATATGGCGGCATGTGCATTGGAATTTGAATACGGGGGAACTGGCATCTATCAAATCCTTGCATCGAAACCAGGCGGGCCAGTTCCTGCAGTGCCATTGACGCGGAGTGATATCTACGCTGCGGGTAGTTAGAAATCGAGAATTAAAACTGTCTGAAAAGACAAAAGAAAAGGGCCTGGTTCTTACACTAGGCCCTTTGTATTTTGTGGCTCGATTTCTTAATGGAGTTATCGACGAATCTTTTCTGTAAGATGAGTCCCGAGTTGGGCAATATTGATAGTTGTTCAGTCGTAATGTGCAGTTCGTCTTATCGATGTTTGATCAGATCAAGGAATGATTCGTAATAATGACTGCTTGTATAGATAACTTTGTGGCACCGCCCTGTGTAGACGACATTGAAATCGTCTACCAGGATGATGCCTTATTGCTGATCAATAAACCCAGCGGCTTGTTGACGCTGTCAGGCAAGAATCCTCTCAATCTGGATTCGGTACATTATCGTCTGGTACAGCAGTTCCCGACGGCGCTGATGATACATAGACTGGATCTGGGCACTTCTGGTTTATTGGTTGTTGCCCTCAACAAAACGATCGCGGCTCATATCAATCGACAATTTCAGTCGCGTACTGTGGTCAAAACTTATCAGGCAGTATTGGCCGGGCAGGTCGATGCAGACGCTGGTGATATTGAGTTGCCGATCGCCAAAGATCCAGTCAACTTCCCAAAACTAAAAATTTGTTTTGATACAGGCAAGGCTGCGAGCAGTCATTACCAAGTCCTGAGTAGGCAGAGAGAAGCGGATACCACTCGTGTATTGTTCACGCCGCATACAGGGCGCACCCATCAATTGCGCATACACAGCGCAGGACTAGGACACCCCATTCTCGGCTGCGATCTTTACGGCACGCCTGAGAGTGAGCGTATGGCTGCCAGGCTTTTATTGCATGCGACTACTTTGGAGTTTGAACATCCAATTAGCGGCGAACGTTTTTACGGTATGAGCGACTGTCCGTTTTAAATGTGGAGTGGGGTTTGTGAGCTCGCGTAGAAAACGCATTCACGATTTGAAAGGACAAAAGAAAAGGGCCTAGTTTTCCAACTAGGCCCTTAATATTCTGTGGCTCCCCGACCTGGACTCGAACCAGGGACCTGCGGATTAACAGTCCGTCGCTCTACCAACTGAGCTATCAGGGAACAGAAGCGAGATTATAAGATGTTTCTTGCTCGCTTGTCAAAGCTTCTGCGATAAATTTCTTTGCTTCGTTTTGCTGCCACTCAGAAATTTACCGCAGGCCGAATATTAAAGAACTTTTGCGATTGCCGCAATGACGTAATCAATATTTTTTGTGTTCAGCGCAGCAACACAGATACGACCAGTATCGATAGCGTAAATCGAGAACTCATCACGCAGGCGATTCACTTGTTCTTTGGTCAAGCCAGAGTACGAGAACATGCCGCGTTGTTGAATGACGAAGTCGAAGTTGTGTGCAGGTGCTTGTTCTTTCAGCTTCTGTACAAACGCTTGACGCATGTCGCGGATGCGAACACGCATACCAGCCAATTCTTCTTCCCACAGTGCGCGCAGTTCTGGTGTTGCCAGAGCTGTTGCAACGACTTGACCGCCGTGGATAGGTGGGTTGGAGTAGTTGGTGCGGATAACGCGTTTCAATTGCGACAGGACGCGTGTTGCTTCTTCTGCGTTGACCGCAACGATGCTCAGAGCGCCAACACGTTCGCCGTACAGCGAGAATGATTTGGAGAAAGAGTTCGATACGAAAACTGGGCCGCCTGCTTCAGCGAATTGACGTACAACTTTACCGTCGGATTCGATGCCGTCGCCAAAGCCTTGGTAAGCCATGTCGAGGAATGGGATCAAGCCGCGTTTCAATACGACTTCAATGACTTGCAGCCATTGTGCGTCGGTCAGATCTGCACCGGTTGGGTTGTGGCAGCAAGCGTGCAACAAAACGATCGAGCCGCTAGGGATCGATTTCAATGTGTCGAGCATGCCGGCGAAGTTTACGCCGCGGGTTGCTGCATCGTAGTACGGGTAGTTATTGACGACGAAACCAGCCGATTCAAACAGTGCGCGGTGGTTTTCCCAGCTTGGATCACTGATCCACACTTGCGCGTTAGGCGCAAAGCGTTTCAGGAAGTCAGCGCCGAGTTTCAATGCGCCGGTACCGCCGATTGCTTGTGCAGTGACTGCACGTTTTTCCTTGACTACGGCGCTATCGGCACCAAATACGAGTTCTTGTACTGCTTTATCGTAAGCAGCGAGGCCGTCGATAGGCAAGTAACCGCGTGGTGACAGTTTTTCCGCGAGCAGCACTTCGGCTTTGCGTACGCATTCGAGCAGCGGCAATTTGCCGTTGTCGTCGTTGTATACGCCAACGCCAAGATTGATCTTATTTGGATTCTTATCGGCATTAAATGCCTCGGTAATGCCAAGAATCGGGTCACGGGGCGCCATTTCGATGGCGTTGAGGAGCGAAGCAGGAATAGGTGCGTTCATCGTGATAACATCAAAAGTTAGCTGCAAACGGTCGTGTTGCAGACGGGTTGTGTGAAGCGCAAGACCATAAGTCCTGCGGAAAATGCGACTCACTATTTTACCAAAGGTCGGATTTAAATGGCTGATTTATCCCAGGTTTCCAATTCCGTTGACGAATCGAAATTCGTCACCTTCCCAGACTCTCCATTTCGTTTGTATCAACCGTTTCCTCCGGCGGGGGATCAGCCGACTGCAATTGCAAAATTGGTCGAGGGTATAGAGGATGGTTTGTTCTACCAAACCTTGCTTGGCGTTACCGGATCTGGCAAAACTTATACAGTTGCCAATGTGATCGCCCGTATGGGACGGCCAGCGATTGTGTTCGCGCCGAACAAAACGCTGGCGGCCCAGCTTTACAGCGAATTCCGTGAGTTTTTCCCGCAGAACGCGGTGGAATACTTCGTCAGCTACTACGATTATTACCAGCCAGAAGCCTACGTTCCACAGCGCGACTTGTTCATTGAGAAAGATTCATCTATCAACGAGCACATCGAGCAGATGCGCTTGTCTTGCACTAAATCCCTGATGGAGCGACGCGACGTAGTGATTATCGCGACCGTCTCGGCGATTTACGGTATTGGTAATCCTAGCGAGTATCACCAGATGATTTTGACCTTGCGCGCCAAGGACAAGGTCAGCCAGCGCGATGTGATCGCGCGTCTGATCGCCATGCAATACACGCGTAATGAAGTCGATTTTGGTCGCGGTACCTTCCGTGTACGTGGGGACACGATAGATATCTTCCCGGCAGAACATGCTGAATTGGCAATTCGTCTGGAAATGTTTGATGACGAAATTGAAAGCTTGCAACTATTCGATCCGCTGACCGGCCGCGTCAAGCAAAAGATCCCGCGCTTTACCGTTTATCCGGGTTCGCATTACGTGACGCCGCGCGCCACTGTGTTGCGTGCGATTGAAACGATCAAAGATGAATTGCGTGATCGTCTTGAGTTCTTCCGCAAGGAAAACAAGCTGATCGAAGAGCAGCGTCTGGAACAGCGTACGCGTTTCGATCTGGAAATGATGCAGGAAATCGGCTTCACCAAAGGCATCGAAAATTACTCGCGTCATCTGAGTGGTGCCAAAGCTGGCGATCCGCCACCGACGCTGGTGGATTATTTGCCGCAAGATGCCCTGATGTTCATGGACGAGTCACACGTGCTGATGGGGCAACTCAACGGTATGTATAACGGCGATAGAGCGCGTAAGACTAATCTGGTTGATTATGGCTTCCGTTTGCCGTCAGCGCTGGATAACCGTCCGCTGCGTTTTGATGAGTTCGAAGGCAAGATGCGGCAGATGGTGTTTGTTTCTGCAACGCCAGCCGATTATGAAAAGACACATGCTGATCAAGTGGTCGAGCAAGTGGTGCGTCCAACTGGTTTGGTCGATCCATTGATCAGCGTGCGTCCGGCGTCGACTCAAGTTGATGATCTGATGTCGGAAATTACCGATCGTGTGAAGAAGCATGAACGCGTGTTGGTCACGACGCTGACCAAGCGCATGGCAGAACAATTGACGGAATTCCTGACGGATAACGGCATCAAGGTGCGTTACCTGCATAGCGATATCGATACGGTAGAACGTGTAGAGATTATTCGTGATTTGCGTCTCGGTACATTCGACGTGCTGGTCGGCATTAACTTGCTGCGCGAAGGTCTGGATTTGCCGGAAGTATCGCTGGTCGCGATTCTGGATGCGGATAAGGAAGGTTTCTTGCGTTCCGAGCGTAGCTTGATTCAAACCATAGGTCGTGCTGCGCGTAACTTGAACGGGATGGCGATTCTGTATGGCGACAAGGTGACTGATTCCATGCGTCGTGCGATCGATGAAACCGAACGTCGCCGCGCCAAGCAGATCGCTTTTAATACCGCTAATAACATTACGCCGGTAGGCATCAAGAAGCACATACGCGAATTGATCGATGGTGTGTACAGTCCGCAAGAAGCGCGCGAAGAATTGCACGCAGCGCAGGAGCACGCTAAATACGAGGCGATGAGCGAAAAACAGGTCAGCAAGGAAATCAAGCTGCTGGAAAAACAAATGCTCGGCCACGCAAAAAATCTGGAGTTCGAGAAAGCTGCACAGGTACGCGATCAGTTGCGAATACTGAAAGAGCAGTTATTCGGTGCGCCGGGTGAAGATCATATAGTGCCGACTTAATGAGATAGGCGATGTGGTGGTGGCTACACTTTGTATTGTGTCGCAAAGTGTAGCGGCTACAATCGCTGCTTTCGTTCGCACGCATCAATCTCTGTCCTTATAAATCTCATGCAAACAATTCCACCGTCTTTTACAGCCATGCTGGATGCTGCCGACGCATCCTGGCGTCCTATCCTGTTGGCTGGCTTGAACGCAGTCAACAAGGCATTTCCCGATTACCTGCCGATGTTGGCGAGCGATGATTACCTGCCGAATGGAGGTCGTTTGTTTGCCGCATTTGCACAGCCTTTGGATGCAGTGCGTTATGTGTTGGTAGGCGAGGGGCCGTATCCGCGTGCTGATAGTGCGACCGGCGTTTGCTTCATGGATGGGGCGGTGTCTTCGTTGTGGTCGGAAAAAGGCTTGTCCAAACAGGTGAATCGCGCGACATCCTTACGCAACTTCATGAAGATGCTTTTGGTCGCGGATGGTCAACTGGCGATAGAGCAAACTACCGGTGATGCATTGGCTGGCGTGTCGGAGAATGCACAGGCAGCACCGACAACGGTGATTCAAACCTTGCCTGACTTGCAGAGCAATCTCACGCAACATGGTTTTCTTTTGCTGAATGCATCGCTGGTATTTCGTGCGCATGTTGCGCCGGTTAAGGATGCGAAGGCTTGGCTGCCGTTCTTGCAAACCGTGCTTGCGGCATTGGCAGATCACGCGCAGCAGTCGGGCAAGACGCCGCCGACGCTGGTGTTGTGGGGCAAGATTGCAGTTCAGTTGGAGGCTTTGCCCGAGAGTGCGCGCCTCCCCAAGAAGGTTTCCGAGCATCCGTATAACTTGAGCTTCATTGCAAATTCAGTGATGCAAGAGCTGTTTGGCTCTATGCATTTGTTGCGGAAGTAATTTAGATCAGGCTGAGCTGGCGCAGGTCGGCTGCTTGCTCTTTTGTTTCAGCAGTCGGTGCGACAACATTGGCTTGTGCGGCTGATGCTGTTTTGCCGATTTTTTCCGGCTTGCCTTCACGCGTCAGCAGACGCGTGATCATTACTTCAAAGAAGGCTGGCAGCGCGTGTTGGTCATCGTGCGCGTGAAAATGCTGGCGTATCACCATCCCATCCCACATCCCTGTCAGGAATAAGGCCGTTTGCGCCGCATCCAGCGATGCATCGATCTGTCCACGTGCTTGCGCGGTGCGCAGCAGATTGGTCAGCCCCATGATCCATTCAGCTTCGATTTTGCGTAATACGATGCCAACGCGCTTGCTGCGCATTCCTTCTGCATAGACTTCCGTCATTAAACTGGCATCGCCGCTGGCGCGATAGCGCTCGGCAAACAGGCGAGTAGTCGCGCTCAGTGCTTGCTGGATGGATTCTGCCTCGCGCATTTGCAAGAGCATCGCGCGGGTTTGGCGGCGTTCATCTTCCACCATGGCTTCAATGATGGCTTCTTTGCCAGTGAAATAGCGATAGACCGCGCCCGGCCCAAGTCCTGTTTCGGCACAGATTTGTTGCATGGATGTTTGGTGGAAGCCGTTTTTGCGGAAGCATTTGCCGGCGGCTTTGAGGACTTCGATGCGTTTCTTGTCAGCTTTTTGGGTAGGCGATTGCGGAGTCTTGGAAATGCGTGTGGCCATTGCGAATGCGAAACGAGGTTTCAATTAATGAACGAAGCATCAATTATAAATTGAATATTCGCTCAAATATATTTTGTGAGTGAATAGAATGAACTTTCCATGGATTTTCTCTCTTTCTATTCTGTTGCCATGTGCCTGATTTTTTGAATTTTAAAATTGAATAATCATTCAATATTTAATTTTTATGGGAGTGATGGTTCTTATTGGCTTGGGTAGATGCAGTGAAGTGTTGGTGAGAATGTTTCTTTATGGAAATTAAAGTTATGTGTTTCATGCAACTTTTAATTCTTGATATTTGTTGGGCAATATCCTGCTTGGTGACCTCGGTCAAGTCTGAGGAGACTACTTTTCGATAAAATCGAGGTGTGGAAATTGAGTGCAGTTTGTGCTGTTGAGCGAGGCTGGCTGCGGGAAAGTGGGTACCTGACAGAATCAGTCAAGTTTGTTATACTTGACCAAATCGATCAACAACTCAGGTTATTCATTTCTGTTGATCACTGGAGGCAAGATTCATGCGTTTGACGACTAAAGGCCGTTTTGCTGTAACAGCAATGATTGACTTGGCATTGCGCCAGGACAATGGTCCTGTCACGCTCGCCGGAATCAGCCAACGGCAAGAGATTTCGCTATCGTATCTGGAGCAATTGTTTGGCAAATTGCGCCGTCACGAAATCGTTGAATCGGTGCGCGGACCGGGTGGTGGTTATAACCTGGCACGCCGTGCAGAAGATGTGACGGTGGCAGACATCATTATTGCCGTCGACGAGCCGCTGGATGCGACGCAATGTGGCGGCAAGGAAAATTGCCACAGTCCTGAGCATGAGCATGGTGGTCGCTGTATGACTCATGATCTATGGGCAACGTTGAACGCCAAGATGGTGGATTACCTGGATTCTGTGTCGCTGAAAGATTTGGTAGACCAGCAAAAACAAAAGATTTCTGAACAATGCGTGGTGGTCGTGCACCGCAACCACGCAGCCGTTTGATTATTGGAGCTAAAAAGATGAATGCCCCGTTAGACAAAAGCCTGATAGATACGATCAAGGCGCCGCATTTCCCGATTTACATGGATTATTCGGCGACTACGCCTATCGATCCACGCGTCGCTGACAAGATGATTCCTTACTTGCGTGAGCAGTTCGGTAATCCAGCTTCGCGCAGCCATATGTATGGCTGGACAGCAGAGAAGGCAGTTGAAGATGCGCGCGAACAAGTCGCTGCGCTGGTCAATGCTGATTCGCGTGAAATCATCTGGACTTCAGGTGCAACGGAAGGCAACAACCTTGCACTCAAGGGCGCTGCACAATTCTACAAAACCAAGGGCAAGCACATCATCACGGTAAAGACCGAGCACAAAGCTGTGCTGGATACCGTGCGTGAATTGGAGCGTCAGGGTTTTGAGGCAACTTATTTGCAACCGCAAGACAATGGCCTGATCACCATCGAGCAACTGGCTGAAGCAATTCGTCCAGATACGATTCTGGTATCGGTCATGTTGGTCAACAATGAAATTGGTGTGATCCAGCCTATCGACGAGATCGGTGAGTTGTGCCGCAGCAAGGGCATCATTTTCCATTGCGACGCAGCACAGGCAACTGGCAAAGTAGAGATCGATTTGGAAAAAACCAAAGTCGACTTGATGACCTTTACTGCACACAAAACCTACGGTCCTAAAGGTATTGGTGCCTTGTATGTACGTCGCAAACCGCGCGTCCGTATCGAAGCACAAATGCACGGCGGTGGTCACGAACGCGGCTTGCGTTCCGGCACGTTGGCAACCCACCAGATCGTTGGTATGGGCGAAGCTTTCCGTATCGCAAAAGAAGAAATGGCTACGGAAATTGTTCGTATCCGTGCTCTGCGCGATCGTCTGGCCAAGGGTTTGCAGGATATGGAAGAGGTTTATATCAATGGCGATATGGATCACCGTGTACCGCATAACCTGAACGTCAGCTTCAACTATGTTGAAGGTGAGTCACTGATCATGGCAATCAAGGATCTGGCTGTTTCTTCAGGTTCAGCTTGTACTTCGGCCAGTCTGGAACCATCTTATGTATTGAGAGCGCTGGGTCGTAGCGATGAACTGGCGCACAGCTCGATTCGTTTCACCTTCGGTCGCTTTACGACAGAAGAAGACGTCGACTTCACGATCAAGCTGATGAAAGAAAAAGTGGCCAAGCTGCGCGAATTGTCGCCACTGTGGGATATGTATAAAGACGGGATCGATATCAGCACGATCCAATGGGCAGCGCACTAATATCTTTCTCGTTCCTGTTGTTGACCAACAGGAATAAGGCTTAACAAGGAGTATCAAAATGGCTTACTCAGACAAAGTTCTCGATCACTACGAAAATCCACGCAACGTTGGTGCGTTTGACAAGGGTGATGAAACAATTGGTACCGGCATGGTTGGCGCGCCGGCTTGCGGTGACGTGATGAAATTGCAAATCAAGGTCGGCGCTGATGGCGTGATTCAAGATGCCAAGTTCAAAACCTACGGCTGCGGCTCGGCGATTGCTTCGTCGTCGCTGGTGACCGAATGGGTCAAGGGCAAGACGCTGGATCAAGCAATGGCGATCAAGAATACGCAAATCGCTGAAGAGTTGGCATTGCCACCAGTGAAAATTCACTGCTCGATCCTGGCGGAAGATGCGATCAAGGCAGCAGTGCTGGACTACAAAACCAAGCACGGCGTAGCTGAATCGAAAGAAGCGGCTTAAGCTTGTTAAGCGCCTGTAGTGCGTGTCCGATAAACGGATACGCACTACAGGCAACGACAATCTTTTTGAGCAAAGATCATGGCAATTACACTGACTGAAAAAGCAGCGAAACACATTACTCGCTATATGGAACGGCGCGGCAAGGGTATCGGCCTTCGTTTCGGCGTGCGCACGACTGGTTGTTCCGGCCTGGCCTACAAGCTGGAATATGTGGACGAAAGCGCGAACGAAGATAGCGTGTTTGAATCGCACGGCATCAAGGTCTTTGTTGATCCGAAAAGCTTGCCGTATATCGACGGCACCGAGCTGGACTTTGCACGCGAAGGTTTGAACGAAGGTTTCAAATTCCGCAATCCGAATGTCAAGGATGAATGCGGTTGCGGCGAAAGCTTCCGTATTTGATAGCTGGCTGCTAGGCGTTCGCGCCTGGCGGGAACACCTTATTCTGATTGAGCCTGTCGAATGTGCGCAGGCTTTTTTATTGAATAAACCGAATATTTTCACCACGCGATGAAGTTTGCATCGCCTTAAAAGCCAGCAAATAGCCAGCGCACAAGAATGCAAAACCACTTCGATCTCTTCCACCTGCCGCAACGCTTTGCCATCGATCTGAAGGCACTGGATGGTGCCTATCACAGCGTGCAGGGCCAAGTGCATCCGGACAAGTTCGCACATGCGTCAGACGCCGAGAAACGTGTGGCGATGCAATGGGCGACCCGTGCCAATGAAGCCTACCTGACGTTGAAGAGCCCGTTCAAGCGCGCCGCCTACCTGTGCGAATTGAATGGTGTCGATTTGCAGGTTGAGTCGAATACGGCGATGCCGGTCGAATTTCTGATGCAGCAAATGGAGTGGCGCGAAGCGCTGGATGATGCGCGTGCGCACAAAAGTCGCGATGAGCTGGACGAATTGGATAACGCGATTCGTGCTGCGCGTAAAACCACGGTGGCCGAGATAGGCGTATTGCTGGATGCCGACGATTTTACGCAGGCGGCCGGATTGGTGCGCCAGCTGATGTTTTTGGAAAAATTTGCTGAAGAAGTTTCTTATGCACTGGATGCCTTGCCGGATTGATTTGGCGCGGCATCGATGTGCAGTAAAACCGATTAATGCGCGAGTAATGCAGTAACGCGCTAACGATGATTGCCCATGGCGGTCATCTCATCTTGAGATAAGTTACAAACGAATATGGCTCTCCTTCAAATCGCCGAACCTGGCATGTCTACCGCGCCGCATCAGCATCGGCTGGCAGTCGGTATCGATCTCGGCACGACTAATTCCCTGGTTGCAACGGTACGCAATAGCATTCCTGAAGTATTGACCGATGAAGAAGGGCGCGCTTTGCTGCCATCCGTCGTGCATTACATGAAGAACGGCAACGCGCAAATCGGTTACAAGGCACTGGCGGCACAGAATACAGATCCAAAGAATACGATTGCTTCGGTCAAGCGCTTCATGGGACGTGGCTTGAAAGACATCGCCTATGTCGAGAACCTGCCTTACGACTTCCTCGATACGCCCGGCATGGTGCAGTTGAAAACCGTCGCTGGCGTCAAAAGCCCGGTTGAAGTTTCGGCAGAAATTCTGGCGACCTTGCGTCAGCAAGCAGAAGACGCGTTGGGCGACGATCTGGTTGGTGCGGTAATTACCGTGCCGGCATATTTCGACGATGCACAACGTCAAGCCACCAAGGATGCGGCACAACTGGCTGGTTTGAATGTGCTGCGCTTGCTGAATGAGCCGACGGCAGCAGCGATTGCTTACGGTTTGGATAATGGTTCGGAAGGTGTGTTTGCCGTCTACGATTTGGGCGGTGGCACTTTCGACGTTTCTATTTTGAAGCTGACTAAGGGCGTGTTTGAAGTCTTGTCTACCGGTGGTGATTCTGCACTGGGCGGCGACGACTTCGATCATCGTTTGCTGTGCTGGGTAATTGAGCAGGCTAAATTGGCGCCATTGTCGGATGAAGATCTCAGCGTGCTGATGGTGAAGGCGCGTGAAGCCAAAGAGTTGCTGTCGACCAAAGCGGAAACGCAGATCGATGCAGCCTTGGGTTCAGGCGAAGAAGTGCACGTTACCGTCACTGCTGCCGATTTTGTAAAGATGACGCAGCATCTGGTTGCGAAGACGATTACGCCGACAAAGAAAGCACTGCGTGATGCAGATTTGACTGTGGACGATATCGATGGCGTCGTCATGGTTGGCGGCGCAACGCGTATGCCGCATATCCGCAAGGCAGTCGGCGAGTTTTTCCAGGCGACGCCTTTGGCGAATATCGATCCGGATAAAGTCGTCGCGCTGGGCGCTGCAATACAAGCCAATTTGCTGGCAGGTAATCGCGCTGCCGGCGACGACTGGTTGCTGCTGGATGTGATTCCTTTATCGCTCGGTATCGAAACGATGGGCGGCTTGGTAGAAAAAGTTATTCCTCGTAATTCAACAATTCCATGTGCACGCGCGCAAGAGTTCACCACCTTCAAAGATGGGCAGACCGCGATGGCCGTGCATATCGTGCAGGGCGAACGCGAACTGGTGACGGATTGTCGTTCGCTGGCGCGTTTTGAATTGCGCGGTATTCCACCTATGGCGGCCGGTGCCGCACGCATACGCGTGACTTATCAAGTCGATGCGGATGGCTTGCTGTCGGTGTCGGCACGCGAGTTGCGCTCGGGCGTGGAAGCGTCGATCAGCGTCAAGCCATCATACGGATTGGCGGACGATCAGATTGCGCAGATGCTGCAAGACTCATTCAAGTCGGCTGATATTGATATGGTTGCGCGTGCCTTGCGCGAAGAGCAGGTAGAAGCCGAGCGCATCGTGTTGGCAACGCAATCAGCACTGGATGCGGATAGTACTTTGTTGTCGGATGACGAACGTAAAGATGTACTCGCTTTGCTGGAATCGGTTAAGCAGAGCAGCAGCGGTAGCGACCATGTAGCGATCAAGGCGGCAGTGGATGCGCTGGCGCACGGTACTGAAGAATTTGCTGCACGCCGCATGGATCGTAGTGTGCGTACGGCGCTTTCCGGTAAAAAGCTGGACGAGATTTGATTCATCGCTCTTCATTTATTTCTATGGATGAAGAGCCGGTTTGCGTTGGCATGAAGTCGGTAACCAGAGACTTTTATTCAGCGTTTTAATACTTAAACTTTCGAGGTAAACCAAGTGCCCCAAATAGTTGTTCTTCCTCATCATGCCCTGTGCCCTGACGGCGCTGTTATCGATGCGCCGGCTGGTAAGTCGATATGCGATGTCTTGCTTGAAAACGATATCGATATCGAGCACGCTTGTGAAAAATCTTGTGCATGCACCACCTGTCACGTGATTGTGCGTGAAGGATTCAAGTCCTTGAACGAAGCAGGCGATACAGAAGAAGATTTGCTGGATAAGGCTTGGGGACTGGAAGCGTCATCGCGCCTGTCATGCCAGGCGATTGTGGCAGAAGAAGATCTGGTAGTTGAGATTCCACGCTATACAATTAATCACGCCAGCGAAAATCATTAAGGAGAGCTGAGATGAAATGGACAGATACCATCCGCATTGCGGAAGAGTTGAACGATAAATTTCCTGACATCGATCCATTGACGATACGCTTTACTGATTTGCATCGCTGGGTCTGCGAACTGGATGGTTTTGACGATGCGCCTGACCATTCCGGCGAGAAAATTCTGGAAGCCATTCAAATGGCGTGGATAGAAGAAGCGCAATAATCGATTCGTATTATTACGATGAAGATATAAAAAAGCGACCCGCAGGTCGCTTTTTTTATTGCTGAGAAGGATTAACGTGCACGCAGATAACCATCTACTACACGGACTGGATCACCAGTGTTCCAGTTAGGTGGGTTGTTGTATGGGAAGGTGCGGATGCGACCGTCGTCCATGCGTACGCGTACTTCATAAGCTGTTGCCGTACGTGTACGTTTTTCAATTTCGTTACCGGCAAATCCACCGCCAACTACGCCTGCGACTGTAGCCAGGCTACGCCCGTTGCCGTTACCGATCTGATTGCCCAGCAAGCCACCAACCACTGCGCCGCCAACGACACCTACGCCGCTAGGTTTGGCCGCTACTTGTACACTACGGATCGATTCGATACAACCGCAATTACTGCAAATAGGTGCGGCTTGTGCGACTTTAGTGGGAGCGTTATATGCCTTGGCTTGTGCTTTGGCCTGATTTTCTGCCTTGATAGCGGCTGCCTGGCGTTCGTCAGCTTCCTGGCGAGCCTGATTTGCCTTGTCTTCAGCTGCTTGCGCTGCAGCTGCTTTATCCGCAGCATCTTTTTCCAGAGCGGCAATTGCTTCTTTTTGTGAGCCCGTGCTGTTTGAGTTTGGCAGCAGACCGGTCATGGCAGCAACGCCAACCAAACAGACTAGCAGTACTGCAACGGCAGCAGCAGCGATGAGAGGATGTATGCGGCTTGTTGAATTATTGTTGGTTTCCATGGTTTCCCTCCGGCTAGATGGATATTGTTGATTTGTGATGACAAAGTATTACCCGCTATTACGCGAATAAAAAGCCGAAACCTGTGTCAGATGTAAGACTATGTAACGCTGTGAGTATTAAAACAACACTTAGTTGCTGCTAAATAAAAAAGGACTGCCTGAGCAGTCCTTTTTATTGGCTTTGAGAAACTTAATCTTCGCGGCGCAAGTGCGGGAATAGCAGCACGTCGCGGATGTTAGGCGAGTCGGTGATGATCATCATCAAACGATCGATACCGATGCCGCAACCGCCGGCTGGTGGCATGCCGTATTCCAGAGCACGGATGTAATCGGCGTCGTAAAACATCGCCTCTTCATCGCCTGCATCTTTAGCTGCAACTTGCGCCTGGAAGCGAGCCGCCTGATCTTCCGCATCGTTCAATTCGGAGAAGCCGTTAGCGATTTCGCGGCCAACCATGAACAATTCGAAGCGCTCGGTAATGCCTGGAACAGTGTCTGATGCGCGCGCCAATGGCGACACTTCAACCGGGTAATCGATGATGTAGGTTGGTTCCCACAACTGCGCTTCTGCGGTTTCTTCAAACAGTGCCAATTGCAATGCGCCGAGACCGGAGTGTGCATGCGGTTTCACGCCGAATTTTTTCAACTCAGCTTTGATGAATTCCACATCGTTGAGTTGTTCAGCCGTATAGCCAGGTGCGTACTTGTTGATGGCTTCAACGATGGTCAAGCGATGGAATGGCTTTGCCAAATCCAGCTCACGGCCACCGTAGGTCAATGTTGCCGTACCGTGCGCATCGATGGCGGCCTGACGAATCACTGCTTCGGTGAAATCCATCAACCATTTGTAATCGGTGTACGCCGCATAGAATTCCATCATCGTGAATTCTGGATTGTGACGGATCGATACGCCTTCGTTGCGGAAGTTACGATTGATCTCGAACACGCGATCGAAGCCGCCGACTACCAGACGCTTCAGATACAGCTCAGGCGCAATACGCAGGAACATTTGCATGTCGAGCGCGTTGTGATGCGTGATGAAAGGCTTGGCCGCTGCGCCGCCTGGAATGGTGTGCAGCATCGGTGTCTCGACTTCCATGAAATCGTTCTTGGCCATGAAGTTGCGTATCGACGTAATCGCAGCAGTACGCGCTTTGAAGGTGCGGCGCGTTTCTTCATTCATGATCAGATCAACGTAACGCTGACGGTACTTGGTTTCCTGATCGGCGAGGCCGTGGAATTTATCCGGCAGCGGACGCAGCGACTTGGTGATCAAGCGCAGTTCGCTCACCTTGATCGTCAGTTCATCGGTCTTGGTTTTGAACAGTGTGCCGACCACGCCCAGAATATCGCCCAGATCGTAGTGATGTAGCGCTGCCATTGCAGCTTCGCCAGTCAGATCCAGTGTTGCGTAGATCTGGATGCGGCCGTCAGCTTTCGGACCGGATGCATCTTGCAGCGTAGCGAATGCAGCCTTCTTGCCTGCTTCACGTTTCAACATCATGCGGCCTGCCAGCACGACGGTGACTGGCTCTGCTTCCAGTTCTTCGCGTGTCTTGCTGTCGTACTGCGCGTGCAGATCGGCGGCTTTGTGCTGTGGACGGAAGTCGTTAGGGAAGGCGATACCTTGTTCGCGCAATGCGCTCAGCTTGGCGCGGCGTTCGGCGATGATTTTGTTTTCGTCGATCGGTAGCGATGCTGCAGCGTCGTCGTTATGCGTAGTCATGGGGTAACAATCTGTTAGGGGATACGATTAAAAATTAAACAGCAAGGCGTGAAAAATGAATTACACGCCTTGCTTCAGCGATGCAGCGATGAAATCATCGAGATCACCGTCGAGTACCGCTTTGGTATTACCGGTTTCGAAGCTGGTGCGCAAATCCTTGATGCGCGACTGATCCAGTACGTAGGAGCGGATCTGATGACCCCAGCCCACATCGGTCTTGGAATCTTCCAGCTTTTGCTGTTCGCTCATGCGGTTGCGCATTTCCAGCTCAAACAGCTTCGCTTTCAACATGTCCCATGCTTCGGCCTTGTTGCGATGCTGCGAACGGTCGTTCTGACACTGCACAACAATACCGGACGGGCCGTGCGTCAGACGCACTGCGGAATCGGTTTTGTTAATGTGCTGACCACCGGCGCCGGACGCACGATAGGTATCGATACGAACATCGGCCGGATTGATGTCAATCTCGATCGAATCATCGACTTCAGGGTAGACGAACAAGCTGGAGAACGATGTGTGACGGCCGTTGGCAGAATCGAATGGCGATTTGCGCACCAGACGATGGACGCCGGTTTCTGTACGCAGGAAGCCATAAGCGTAGTCGCCTTCGACTTTGATGGTCGCGGTCTTGATACCGGCGACTTCACCGTCGGATTGTTCGAGGATCTCGGCCTTGAAGCCCTTGCGTTCGCAATAGCGCAGATACTGGCGCAGCAACATGGATGCCCAGTCTTGTGCTTCGGTACCGCCAGCGCCAGCTTGAATATCGATGAAGCAGTTGTTCGCATCCATAGGATTGCTGAACATGCGGCGGAACTCCATGCCTTCTACCAGCTTGAGCAATTCCTGCGCATCGGCTTCGATGGCTTCGATGGTTTCTTCGTCTTTTTCTTCACGCGCCATCTCGAACAGATCACGAGCATCATTCAGCTCGGCGTCAATCTTGATCAGCGTGTGGACGATCGCTTCCAGCGATTTCTTTTCTTTACCCAATTCCTGGGCGCGTTTCTGGTCATTCCAGACTTCTGGATCTTCCAGTTCGCCGTTGACTTGGTCTAGTTTCTCTGACTTGATATCGAAGTCAAAGATACCTCCGAAGTTCGGTCGCGCGAGTCGTGAGATCGGCGAGCAGGGATTCTAGGGAATTTAAACGTTCAGCTTCCATGATATTTCTTCAACAATCAAACCGTGAATTATACCTGAGCTACACTGCGCTTTTAAGCACGTTTCGAGGGGCACCTTGTCAGGTGAACCGTTTTCCCGTTTTGCTGTCTTCTTATAAATATTATTAAGGGAGTAATAAATATGGAGCGGTCGCAACGCGCTTGGGCATTCTTGTGTGTGTGCGCTGCATTGGCAGGCTGTTCTTCGACACCGGCCCCACGGGGGGAAGTCAAGGGAATGTCGGCCAGCGGTAAGGAGATGGGGCAGTCTGACACTAACCGTATCGCGACCATAGGCATGAAGGACAATCTGGATAGTCTTTATCTGCTGATGGACAAGTTATACCGGCGCAATCCCGCCGAATGGAAAAAAACGGGCATCAGCCGGGAAGAGAGCATAAAGCGGGTGCGCGAGGCGATCGAGCAGCGCCAACCGTGGCCCGGATTGCAGGGGCAGCGCGATATCAAGGCTTTATCGCTGGCCTTGATGCCGGATTTCAGCGGTGATCGCGTGGCGGCGTTCATTTACAGCAGTGCCGATATGATCATTGCGGCACATGGTAACAAGACGGAATTCTTCCTGGTTGATGCTCTGGATGCTCAGCATATCTATAACGCGGGACGTAATATTGAAGTCGCGGTCTGGTTGCTGGGCAGCCGTCGCAATAGCATGGGCAAGGTGCTGCTCTTATCCGACGATATGAGCGAGGCCAGTCGTAATCTGAGCTTTGAGCGCGAATTTGGCAAAGTCGTCGGACGGCTTGATTTGCTGGCTGAATTTTTGACTGAAAGATACCGCCGGGCTGGCATCAACTATGTGCAAAATCTGGTTGGTGGCTCGTTCCTGCAATTTTTGCCGGTGCGTTAAAACCTTATTCAGCAGCTTCAGCATGCTCGACCAGCAACTGCACCCGCGTTCTTCCATTGAACTCATTGGCATCCAGGCGGTAGGCGACTTTGGCTCTGGCTGGCAAAGAGTCTATATGGCCAAACCAGATGGCATCGTAGCTTTGTCCATCTTTTTCTAGCGTCAATTTCAGATGGCGTTCTTTCAGTATGCGTTGATTCACAACGCGAAATTCATCGCAGAATAGCGGCGGTGCAAAACCTTGCCCCCAGACCTGAGCTTCCATCAATTCGATGAATTGTGTGGTGAAGTAGGCTGATTCAAGCGGGCCGTCGGTCTCTACTACGCGCTCCAACTGATTCGGATTCAACCAATTTTTGCCGACTGCTTCAAATGCTTGTGTGAATGCGTCCAGTGCGTCAGCGCGTATCGTCAAACCAGCCGCCATTGCGTGACCACCGAATTTATCTATCAACGTAGGCGCATGCTTGGAAACCAAGTCCAGTGCATCGCGCAGATGGAAGCCGGCAATTGAACGCCCCGAACCTTTGATCCAGCCATCGCCTGCATCGGCGAAAGTAATGGTCGGACGATAAAATTTGTCCTTCAGACGTGAGGCGACGATGCCGATCACGCCTTGGTGCCAGGTCGGATCGAAGACGCTGATGGTGGTTTTGTCCTGCGGATTGAAGTTCTCCAACAGGATGAGCGCGGTGTCTTGCATATCTGCTTCGATAGTGCGGCGTTCGCGATTGATTTCATCGAGTTGCTGAGCAATCGCCCAGGCGCGACCTTCGTCGTCGGTGGTCAGGCATTCAATACCCAGCGACATATCGGACAAACGTCCCGCAGCATTCAAGCGAGGACCTAATGCAAAGCCGAGATCGAAGGGCGACGCACGTCGCCCTTCACGACCAGCCGCGCGGAACAGTGCGGCTACGCCTGCATGCATACGTCCGGCGCGCATGCGCTTCAAACCTTGTGCGACCAAGATGCGATTGTTGGCGTCGAGCTTGACCACGTCGGCGACGGTGCCGAGCGCGACCAGATCGAGTAGCGCATCCAGTTTGGGTTGGGTTTGTGCATCGAAGATGCCGCGCTTGCGCATTTCCGCACGCAAGGCGAGCAACACGTAAAACATGACGCCGACGCCAGCAAGATTTTTACTTGGGAAGCCGCAGTCAGGCTGGTTCGGGTTCACGATCACACGCGCCGCCGGCAAGGTATCAGCCGGCAAGTGATGATCGGTGACGACCACATCGATACCGCGTCGATTGGCTTCGGCCACGCCATCTATGCTGGCGATGCCGTTGTCGACGGTGACGATGATGTCCGGCGATTTTTCGCGTACGGCGAGGGCGACGATTTCCGGCGTGAGGCCGTAGCCGTATTCAAAACGGTTAGGCACGATGAAATCGACAATCGCGCCCATGGAACGCAAGCCGCGCAGTGCCACTGCACAGGCGGTAGCGCCGTCGCAGTCGTAATCGGCGACGATGACTAGTTTCTTTTTCGCTGCAATTGCATCGGCGAGGAAGGTTGCAGCGACATCAATTTTCAGTAAACCGGGTGGCGGGATCAGCGCCGTCAGTTCGCTGGTCAGTTCCTTCATGTCGAGCAAGCCGCGTGCGGCATACAGACGCGCCATGACCGGGTGTACGCCGCTTTGATGCATACGTTCGGCATCGCGGAATGGATAAGGGCGTGTGGTAATACGTGTCATGGCACCAACCGTGCAAGTGAAGGTTTACGCCAGAATTTGCGCAGAGAGGATTTCTGAATGGTGATAGTCGATAGAGCCGTGTTGTGGCTGAGCGTGATGCTTAATTGGTCGAGCTGACTATTCTTTATCGCTTCCAGCAAAGGGGCGAACCACTCAGTTTCCATTGCTTGCAAACGTCCCAACCACTCTGACCAATCGCCAGCCATGGCTGGTGCTATCAAGCTGTCTAGCACTAACAAACCTTGCTGAGGTTTTGCGGCGATCAAATCTGTCACGGAGTTGGCTGGAATTTGCTTTGCAGTCGAAGAGGCAAACAAGTGCTGCGCCCCAGCCAAAGTGAACGTTTCTTCAATTTTATGGGGTGAGGATGTCTGGGTAGTCGACGTGCCGCCCCAGAGCCAGACAGAATTAACCGGCTTCAAACCTATTGCTTCACGCGCATCATTGATTGCGTGTCCATGCCAATGCATCTGGACTTCGTTTTGCAATCTGCGCCAATCACGTTCATTGGCCCCTTTAGGCATCCAGATATCGATATTGTGGCCACAGGCAGCATCAGGTGTAGATGTATGTAGCGCTTGCAGATCATCGGCGCGCAAGAACCATGTGCGTGCATCGCCGTAGAGCAAGGTTCTGCCTGACTCTTCAAATAGCGGCTGGACGGTATCAAACAAGCCGCGTGCATCTTGCTCCGACAGTTGCAATTGCTGTGGATCGGTCAGCACCAGATGGTCGCGCGCGATATGCAAATGCACGGGTTGCAAGATAAACCAGACACCTGCATCGGCCTGCAAGCCGAAGGTAGACATCGCATTGACGGCGACTGAAGGGCTGGAATTGCTATCTGTTGCCATGCCGAATTGCTGCGCTAGCCAGTTTTCATGCGGCAAGGCGCGGGAAAAACCATCGGATATTTGTTGCTCTATCAGATTGCCGCGTGCCAGCAGGGTGGCGAATGCAGGCATTTTCAGTTCGCGCAGCAGGTCGCGTGCCAATTCTTTCTGTGGCAGGGCGAAGGGTAAAAGGAGTGCAAGTTGAGTCATGCCGCGATTGTAGGGCAATTGCAGGATCCGCCGCTATCAAGATCGTTGTAGAACTCATTTCCTAACTATTCGTGAGATGCGTTCTTGTCGAAAGAGGTGCTGGCAAGGCGTGCGACGCGTCGCATAGCGAGCTATGCGCAAGGAGCGCAACGCGGCCAGCGCCTCTTTCGGCAAGAACCCGGAGGGAACGGGCTATTGGGGCGTACTGCCGCGTTGCGCCACTTGCCAAGGGAACCACCCTTGGCGGTGCGACACGCCTTGCATTACCTCCCAAATAGCCGCGTTCGCACTCGCGAATAGTTAGGAAATGTCTAGTATTCGATTTGCCGGGGAACGTAAGGGATGTGGACATAGTCAACGACTGGTACACTTGCCGCTTTTCATCTCTGTGCTTTGCTGGCACGGGAGAATGTATGGCAAACTGCGTGCTGCATTCAGGAGCCTTCATTGAGCATCATAAAAAATCTATCTTTCGAGTGGCTGGTCGGCATACGCTACACGCGCGCCGGGCGACGTAGTGGTCGCAACAGCTTCATTTCATTTATCTCGCTGATTTCCATGGCGGGCATTGCGCTGGGCGTGGCGGCATTGATCATTGTGTTGTCAGTGATGAATGGCTTCCAGAAAGAGGTGCGTGATCGCATGCTCTCGGTGCTGGCGCATATTGAAATCTTCGAACCGCAAGGTGCTTTGCCTGATTGGCAAGCCACGGCACGCGAAGTGTTTACCAATAAGGAAGTGCGCGGAGCAGCACCGTATGTCGATGCACAGGCCATGCTGACGCGGGATCAAACCTTGCGCGGCGTTGCAGTGCGTGGCGTGTTGCCGGCAGAAGAACCTAAAGTTTCTGATGTGGCTTCGCAGGTACGGCAGGGTAGTTTGAATGATCTGCGTTCCGGCGAGTTCAATATCGTGTTGGGAAATGAACTGGCGCGCAGCATGGATGCGCAACTGGGTGACAAGGTCACGATGATTGCGCCGCAAGGGCAGGTGACGCCAGCCGGTGTGATTCCGCGGCTCAAGCAATTTACTGTGGTTGGCATTTTTGATTCCGGGCACTTCGAATACGATTCGACGCTGGCTTTTATACACATCGACGATGCGATGAAGATGTTCAAACTGCCGGCACCATCTGGTTTGCGCTTGAAAATAGATGACATGCAACGCGCGCCGCAAGTGGCAATGGATTTGTCGCGCGTGCTCACCGGCAACCTGGTGATACGCGATTGGTCCAAGCAAAATCGCAACTGGTTTGCTGCCGTTCAGACTGAAAAACGCATGATGTTCATCATCCTGACCTTGATCATTGCAGTGGCCGCTTTCAATCTGGTATCGACACTGGTGATGACGGTTACTGACAAACAGGCGGATATTGCGATCCTGCGCACACTGGGCGCATCGCCAGGCTCGATCATGAAGATTTTTATGATTCAAGGCGCATTGGTAGGCTTGATAGGAACTGCATTAGGTGTAGGCGGCGGCGTGCTGATTGCATCCAATATAGACGTGATCGTGCCGTTTATCGAGCGACTGCTGCATGTGCAGTTCCTGCCGAAAGATATTTATCTGATTAGTGAGTTGCCATCCGATCTGCGCTGGAACGATGTCTGGACCATCGGTAGCGTGGCGGTTGTACTTTCATTTGTTGCGACGCTGTACCCAAGTTGGTGGGCTGCCCGCGTAAAACCTGCGGAGGCATTGCGTTATGAGTGAACATGTATTGTCGTGCCGCGATCTTGCGAAAACTTTCACGCAAGGCAAATATTCGGTCAATGTATTGAGAGGCGTGAGCCTGGATATCGTCAAAGGCGAACGCGTAGCGATCGTCGGTGCGTCTGGTTCAGGCAAATCGACTTTGCTGCATCTGTTGGGCGGCTTGGATACGCCGACAGATGGCTCGGTTACTTTGTTGAACAAAGACTTTGCGACGCTGGATGAAAAGACACGCGGTAATCTACGCAACCAATCTTTGGGCTTCGTTTATCAATTCCATCATTTGTTGCCTGAGTTTTCTGCGCTGGACAATGTGGCGATGCCGCTGATGATACGTCGCGTGCCTCGTTCAGAAGCACACGAGACAGCGCGTGCGATTCTGACGCGTGTCGGACTTGAACATCGCGTGACGCACGTGCCGGGTGAATTGTCCGGTGGCGAACGTCAACGTGTTGCACTGGCGCGTGCGCTGGTGACACAACCGGCTTGCGTGCTGGCGGATGAGCCGACAGGTAATCTGGATAGGGCAACTGCGCAAAAGACTTTCGATCTAATGCTGGAGTTGTCGCGTACGCTGGGTACTGCTTTTGTCATCGTCACGCACGATGTCGAGCTGGCGACGCATTGCGATCGGATACTGCGTTTGTCTGAACATGGTTTGCAGCCGTATACCGACTAAATTTATCTGTGCCTGGATCAATATGCATGATTCTCGCGTTTGTTTTCATCGCTACACATTCATAGACTGATATGTGGATAGATACACATTGTCATTTGGATGCGGCTGAATTCGCCGGTGAGGAAGATGTCATCGCGACTCAGGCATTGCAGAAAAATGTCAGCATGATAGTGATACCAGCCGTCGCGCGCGATAACTTCGCGACGGTGGCTGGCTTGGCGCATCAGCACGCCAATTGCACGTATGCGCTCGGCATACATCCCATTTTCGTACCACAGGCGCAAGAGAGTGATCTTGCTGTGTTGCGTGAGACGGTGGAAGCGGCGATGAACGATACGCGTTTTGTCGCGTTGGGCGAAATTGGTTTGGATTTTTTTGTACCCATGCTGACGACACCGGAGATGCGTGAGAAGCAGGATTTTTTCTATTCCGAACAGCTCAAGATTGCCCGTGATTTTGGCTTGCCGGTTTTGCTGCATGTACGTAAATCGCAAGACAGCATACTTAAATATCTGCGGCGCATTCAGGTCATAGGCGGGATTGCACACGCATTCAATGGCAGTTTTCAGCAGGCCGAAACTTTCATTTCTCTCGGATTCAAGCTGGGTTTTGGCGGCGCCATGACATTTACGCGTGCGCTGCAAATTCGGCGCATGGCGGCAACTTTGCCGATTGAGTCCATCGTGCTGGAAACTGATGCGCCTGATATTTCTCCAGCATGGTTGCACCCGCAACGTAATAGCCCGGAAGAGTTACCACGCATAGGGCAGGTACTTGCTGAGTTGCGTGCGATGTCGCTGGAAGATGTTGCACGCGTGACCTCTGCCAATGCAGTGGCTGCCATGCCGCGGTTGAGTCACTTCAGTTAAGCGGTCGGATGCGTAGCGCGATCATCGGCTTTGTCATTGGAGCTGCGTGGCTGCAGACGCAAGCATCGCTCCCCAAGTATTTTTCCATTCTGCTTTTGCTTATCGCAGCCTGTGTGCTGGCCGCACTCGTTCGCTATTCTCTTCTGCATAAATTAAAAATCCCTCTGCTTGCAATGATGGGGGCTGCGCTGGGCTTTGCATGGGCGGCTTTGTTTGCCCAGTATTACTTAACGCAGAAATTGCCTAAGGATTTGGAAGGAAAAGACGTCACCATCGTCGGTACGATAGATAGCTTGCCTAGTTATTTCGAGCGCGGCGTGCGCTTCAATTTCGCGGTCGAAAAAGTCATGCCATTAGATGGCGTCGTTCCTGTTATTCCTTCCAAATTGTCTTTGTCCTGGTATTCCGCTTTTAATCAAGATGAATTGCAGGCAGTTGGTGAAGTGCATGCTGGTGAGCGCTGGCAATTGACGGTGCGCTTGCGTCGTCCGCACGGCAATGCCAATCCGCATGGTTTCGATTATGAAGTGTGGCTGCTTGAGCAAAACATTAGAGCAACTGGTTATGTGCGCCCTGATCAACGTTCTGAATTCAAGAATGAGCGTTTGGATAGTTTTGTCTACAGTTTCAATAACGTAGTTGAGCGATCTCGCGGCTGGTTGCGTAGTCGGATACAGAATGCCTTGCAGGATAAGCCGTATGCCGGCGTGATCGTTGCTTTGGTGGTGGGCGATCAGCGCGCCATCAGTCAGGCGGACTGGAATGTGTTCAATCGTGCGGGGGTGTCACACCTGATTTCAATATCAGGGCTATAAACACATAAAAAATAGTATAATTTCATTTTGGCAACTATTTTGAGTGTGTTGTGACAATTGCATATTCGTACGTCCGATTTTCCAGAGCGGAGCAGCTAAAAGGTGATTCGCTTCGCCGTCAAATAGAGTTGTCTGAGCAGTACGCCCAAGAGCACAACCTGACGCTTGATCAGTCATTCCGGCTACACGACCTTGGAGTCTCGGCCTTTGATGGCTCCAATCTCCGAAAAGGTGCTTTGGGTGGCTTTTTAAATGCTGTTGAAAGCGGTCGAATTGCCCGCGGGTCAATTCTATTGGTTGAATCACTCGACCGTTTATCAAGAGAGCAGGTGTTGTACGCGCTGGAGGTCTTTACATCCATCATGCGGAAGGGCATCACGATTGTTACCTTGGCTGACGGGATGGAGTACAACGAGGACTCCATAGCAAATAATTACAGCAATCTGGTCATGTCCATCATGATCATGGCAAGGGCGCATGAAGAATCATTAACAAAAAGTAAACGAATAAAATCGGCTTGGCAAAATAAGCGGAATAAGATCGCCGAGAAAAAGCTGACAGCTCAATGCCCCCGCTGGCTGGCACTTAGCGCCGATAAAACAACTTTTACGTTTATTCCAGAACGCGTAGCGATCATCAAGGAAATTATCAATTGGTCTCTCAATGGTATAGGCCAAGCGCTGATAGCCAAAAGACTGAATGAGCGTAAAGAAAAGCATTTTTCAAATCATGGCAACGGTTGGCACACTTCTTATATCTGCAAGATACTGAATAGCCCAGCGCTTCATGGTGAGTTTCAACCCCACCTATGGATTGATGGCAAAAATCAACCGCACGGTGACTCAATCCAAAACTACTTCCCAGCGTTGATGAGCAAGGAAGAATTCCTTGTGATGAAAAATACACGTGAGTTGAGGTTGTTTGGTCGGACCGGGAAGCGAGGAGTGGACGTTCCTAATTTGCTAAGTGGCTTGGTCAAGTGCGGTTACTGCGGATCGTCAATGGTTTTGGCGGGGGCTACTGCAAAAAGGAGCATCGGGCCAGATGGAGTGACGAGTGTACGATTATCCAAAAAAGTACTGGTGTGTGATGAGGCAAGAAGGGGTTTGGGCTGTTACGCGGTCAGATGGGACTATAAAGACCTCGAAAAGAGTTTTCTATCCTTTTGTCGGGGGTTGGAGCTACAGCAATTGCTGGACGACTTGGATAAGAACACTGATGCAGAAGACAAAGTACGCACTTTACAAGACGAGTTGCAACTGACGGACGCAGAGATTCAAGAGAGTAATCGCAAAGTCGGTAACTTGCTTTTGGCCTTAGAGAGTGGGCACACAGCGCCTGACGCATTAATTGAACGGATGAAGGTGTTGGAAAGTAGCATTGCTTCCGCAAACTTAAGAAAAGTAGAACTACAGACACAAATTAAAGCGCTAGCCCTAGCTGAAAAAAATGATTCGCGGGAATTACAGTCGGTGCAGGATGTTATTAATAGGCTCGAGGAAAAAACTGGCGATGAATTATTTTTACTGAGGGCTGCCCTGGCAGACAAAATACGTAGGTTGTTCAAAGAGGTACGAGTGCATCCTGCTGGGAAACTGACCTCACCCGAGGAACTGAAGACAATGCGTGAGCAATTGACGAAAGTTGGTTACGACGCAAAACGTATTGCTGATTACCTTCAGGATTATCGAACGGAGCCAAAACGAGTGGGCACAGCGCGTTATGCGTCTCGCAGGGATATTGGCCGCTATTTTGTGATTCAGGCGCGAAAGGAAGGTGTTCGTGTGATTTATCCAGATTTTGACGACCCGAGTAAAGTCACGGTCGAGCTTTCATCATAGTCATTTTTCAGAGTAATCTATTTAAAAGCTGCTGCTGGATTGAACCAGCAGCAGACAGCACACATTATTGAACGTAAAACTTCGGCAGATCCATTTCTGGAAATTTTTCAAGTAACACGTAGGAAAGTTCGTCCATGCGATTAGATGGTGGAATGACGTGTTCGTAGAACTTGCCACGTCTTGAGTTCTTCACATCTTCTAGGGATGTAGGATAGCCAGCTTCCGTCAACCAATTAGCAACTTCGGCATATTTCATAGTCTTTTTGATGCCGTGCATTTGGTTGGTGAAAGCGACTAAGAACATACGACAAAAGACACCAGCTAATCCTTTCTTAGTGGTTAAACGTATGTTGCTTCCTTTATTTTTCAGTCGGGCGCGAACCACGGAAAAAGCAACATGCTCTGACCAATCCATCCAATCATCGACATCCTTAATGCAATGCTGGCGCTTCCAGCCACTATGTAAAGCGCGTGTTGTTTCAGCATCGTCTATATGTTTCCATGGTTTAGTTTGTAAATTAATGTGATTGATGGAGCCGACAGGTAGCATGCCGTCACCATCAATCAGATTGCGCTTGAAGTCGTATTCGAGATTCAAGGTGGCTTCACGAGTCAGGCGCACAACGTCGGTGTTCTTCCGCCATTGCTCACGGATCGAAGTGAATGGCTTTGACATTGTTGTTTGGCCCGGTTTGCGATTCAAAAACAGATCAAGCATAAAACTATTGTGCTGATCAGTAGGGACCGACGGCGAAACACCGGCCTTTGCCAAGATTGGCTTTTCGCCTTCGAACGGGACGGCAGTAATTTGCCCGCGCGTTTTAACAGCGACCAATTGGCGAACTTTGTGTTTCATCTCAAGCATCTTTGTTCCGGGAGCAACGCGGTCACATAGAGATTGATACCGAATAGCCATGGGGCCTGTCAGGTCAAGCTCAGACAATTCAGCATCCGTAATGAAGCCATCTGTGGTGGCACTGATTACAGTTTTTCCGGCAGGAACGCGGGCGATCTGTTCGCTCAATACAGCGCGGATGAATCCGGTTGTATGCGCCGCAATGATGGCATTCGTGATTTTCGAAGGAGGCAGTTCGATGCTTTTCAAGCCGTGTGTGTCGAAAACAGTTTTCTTCTTCAGTCCTTGAGCCGTCTTACCGTAAAGCGAATTCCCGATCAGCTTAGCGTACAGCTCGTCCGGCGAACCTTTGATAAAACTACGACGCAGATCACGAATCCCGGTGGTAAATTTTTCAAAGATACGTGAATCGCTATCGTCCACATCTTCGCACCAAGGAATAATTACACCGTGAAGAACATTAATTGAGCAATTCATGCCCAATGCGACCTCGATTTCTGGAGCGGTGCAATAGGAGCGGCCGCTGAGGGGATAAAACAAACCGCCATTTGAACCTTCGACTGGAAGGCATGGAAATTTTGTATCCGCTGGGAACTCGAATTCAACGAGGGCAAAGCCAACAACGTGACCAACAAAATTCAACTCATCCTTTGTATGCCAGAAGCTGTCGTAATCGACGGGACGCAGATCAACTAAGCCAGTTGTGTATGCACCAGCCAGATCGAAGTCGTTCCACACCGAAACCTGTGTTGGTCCAAACGTATAGCATTCGTTACGACCACCGTGATAACACTTAGCAACGAATGGCTCCGTGATTGCACGCATCTCGGTCGGAATGACGGATTTCTGAGTCACCACAGAACCTTTGACGTTATTCCAGTACACACCTTTCTTTTCTTCGAAGCCAAACGTGTCATGAAAGTTGGTGCCTTGCTGATCCAGTTGCGACAAGAGCATGCGAACAGCCAGCCCCGAAGCAGTGGAAGGAACTGAGCGACTCTCTGTATGGGTAAGGGCGAAAGCTTTAAGTTTTTGGTAGTAATGGGCAGCGATTTCGGCGTCACGCATCCCGTACTCTTCAAATGCAGGTTTGTTACCCTTTAAAAGTTCATCCATGCGCTCAATGCTATAACCATCAGGGATGGCCAATTTGGGCAATCCGATCTGTTCACCGATGTCAGCTAACGTTGTGCCTACGGCGACATGGCTACCGATATCGATGAAACGAACTACCAGCCCACGAGTGAAACCGGCAGCTTCTTTTACGACCACAAACTTGGGTTTGAGGCGATTCCCGTCGTGTTCAGGCGACTCGGGCTGAAATTGAACTGGCGAGCCTACAGTCGTCACTTTTCCACTGGCGACATCAAGTTGTGTTTTGAACGAAGATAGATCGCGGAAGGCTGCTAAGTCGGTACGCAGGAAGAAGCCTGACAAGATCACTTTGCTTGGCCATTCACGAATCACGCCATCATCAACACACTCTTGCAGCAAGCTGATGATTGTGGGATAGAAAGCGGGACGATCAGTTTGCAGTGGGCCAGATGGGTAAATGACCTTTGTATAAGTCTTTCCTTCACCGATTACATAAAACTGCAGGCTCAGATAACGGTTGCGTTTTTCTTCTTCGCTGGCGAATACATATTCGGAATCGAAGCCGATCACGACTTCTGGACCTTGGCCAATGACGGGAGTGTCACCTGCCTTCGTCAACTCCTCAATCTGACGGTCAAAGATTTGCAGTTCACGCTCAAGTTCTTTCTCTGGATCGATTAGATTGTCAGTGAAATCATCATCGTTGCAAGCGTCGCTGATGGTGTATTTGAGCGGTTCACTCACCAGAGGTGGCTTGTTGCACTCTTCGGATTGGTTTTCGGTGGCGTTCGTATTATTTGTTTGAATGTTCATTCAATTTTCCTTGATTTTTTAAATGGTCCGACGCGAAGTCGGACCGAGTGGGTTATTAATTAAACGGCGGATTATTGTGGCGATTCAGAATTGGCAGCTTCGATAGGTGGAAATGAGGATGTCTCGCTCAAGAAGGTCCAGTCGATATCTCCTGAACGCTGGTTCTTCACACGCAGAAGAATGGCATCGCGTGCACGCTCGCCTTTCTGGTGATCTTCAATTTTCACGTACGCAGCGAGGCGCTGCTGCGCGTCACGAACAGCAATTCCTTTTCCCTTGTAAAGCATCACCGAGCGAACGAGAACGGTGTCAATTTGGTTGCCATCAGGCAGATTCAGCCATGTCATGTAGTACTCCTTAGTTGTTTAAAAAGTGTCGTGAATCGACAGGAAGAATCATCTCCTGATAAACAAACTTAACAAATACCAATGAATTTTATGATTTAATGTTGTTAAGAAAGGAGGCGTATGAAAGTAAAAATCGATGGAAAAGGGCGTGAAAAATTACTTTTTGACGTGCCAGAGTGCGACGGGGATGGATGGACAGAGAGTGATCGGCGTTTGTCACAACCGTTCAGCGCTTACGAAATAGAGGTTTTCTATTACTGGTATGAATTCATGCGCCGTTCGGATCGAAAAGAATGGACGCAAGATGTTCGGCATGACTTTGCCAACGTCACAGCTACTGCTGGTGAGACCATCCTTACCTTTGAGGAATGGTGGTTTCAGCACAGCCGGGTTTTTCGACGAATGAGGTCATTCGACATTCAACAGTTGGAAGGCGAAGACGAAATCGGTATGTTTGAACCAGATATCTACCAAGAGGACAGTGACATGAAGGCGTTCGTTGTTCAGCTTTCTTGGTCAAAAGATCGCCTCATGAAGCGCTTCTCACAAATGATAGACACATGGGAGAAAAAGCACGTAGTGAAAGGGCGATATCGCTATGATCCGAACTTTAATTCACAAGATCTTGTGCCGGGTTTGGATGATGGGTACTACATCTATGCAGTCCAAAATGCACGCTGTAAACCGCGGACGCGGTTGCTTAGGAACGCGCTGGAGGTATACGACACCTATGAACTGATAGAAAGAGGTGAACTTAATATTCCAAAGAACCAAATTGAAGCGCATATAGCCAGCCAGCGGGAACCTGGCGACGAAATCATTGCTCGTAAGAAGAAGATCAACGTGACGCCATACGAAATACCCCACGAGCCAACCTACGAAAGTCAGGCTGCCACGATAGCAAGATACAAAAAATGCGCTGACTTCATGATTGAAAACGTTTGTAAGGGTATTTTCCCAAAGTATCAGAAGTAGTTCTGTGGACCTATTACCCGTTTGAATGGATGGTGGACATGTCTTGATTAAAGGGATGTTCATGTACACGCTTACAACCGAACAGGCTGAAGTACTCGTTCAAATGGTTATGGACCATTGCCCATCTGCAGAAATGAGCCGTGGCGAATTTGCGGAGGTGGTGAACGACTATTTCGAGAACATTCCTGGATTCGAGACGATTCCGCCTATTCAGGCAGATGAAATCATCAATCAACTTTGGGGAATGGTTATGTCCAAGAAAGAAGCAGCTGTAGGAAACACAAGCAAACCTGAAATCAGCAAAGAAGCGGAGATAGCAGTCGTCATTGATTTGACAAAGCCAACGATCCAGAAGGCGATTGCAGAAGGAAAAGCGTTGATCGCTGAAGGTAAAACGAAAGCAGATGCAGCGCGTGTCATGTACCCACAGATCAGCAATGAATCAAAGGAAATGATCATTGCAGCTTTTGTTGAAGGTGCGACGTTGACCCCAAAAGGTGCGCAAACATATTGGTATAACTGCCGACGCCGCGCTTCAAAGGAAAAGAAGCCCGCGCAGTAAAGTGAGATACAAACGGCCATGGTGGTAATGCACCATGGCCGTTTCTTTATTCCATAGACTAACAATCTGTTTGCCAACATAAATACTCTTGTCCTTCGGGATAATCAGCGTCGGAACAAGCACGAGTACAAGCTAACAGACGCCGCAACCGGTCATACCCTTACTGTCCGGTGGAGTTGGGAACAGAATGCGTGAAGCCGCATTAACGAGCCTGCCAGATGATCACTGGTTAAAGTTTTACTACTGCTGTTGTGGATAGCAGTTTTGATGTGTCAGCTTGGGAATCAAGCTTCTTTTTTTATCCACAAGATGTAATGACCGTCAGTAATGACAGCGCAATGAACCGATAAGAGTTGTGTGTAGCTGGTAAATGCCACATACGGGCCATAGATTTTTATTATTTCCGCATTAATCAGAACAACAAATACTGAAAGATGAGATCTGCAAACTCGCAAAGCGAGTGCGGCAAATCGAATCTTTCACGTGCGAAGCACGAATAATCCCAATCATCAACGATGTATGCATTCGCCAACGGCGAATGATTGATTGCATGCAACCACCTTCAGCGTTGCTTCGTGGTTGCATGCAACAACAGATTTTCTCAATCAATAGGTTGTCATCAGCTGGGTATCCATGGATGGTCAGGTATTCAAGACCTATGTAATGCCATGAGTATTGTCAAACGAGGTAACAGCAAATATTGGTATATCCATTTCCAGTTAAATGGCGTCACCTACATCCGTTCATCGAAAACAACCAACAAGAAGGCCGCGGTGCAAATGGAGGCGGAATGGCGCACTCAATTGCATGCCAATCTATTCCTGGGTCGCAAAGAGCGCATTCAGCTAGGCCAAGCAATGGCCCAGTTCTGTGACTCACGTAAGAACACACCTAGTTATCAAGGCCTGATGTCATGCGCAAACGTGGTTGCTCGGCATTTCTCGGTTACTAAGTACATCGATGAATTGACATCCCATGAGCTGGAGCGATTCAAGCAAATCCGCACTAGTGCTGGCATTAGCAACCAAACGATCAAGCACAACTTGAATTTGATCCGTGGTTCGTGTGAATTTGCACGAAAAATGGGTTATCAAGTCGGTGTAATTGAATTTCCCCAGGTAAAAATTATTAAACCACCTGTTCGATTCATGTCTGAAGAGGAAGAAACACATCTGCTCACTTGTCTTGATCCAGCTAGGGAAGGGAGGGGACTTAGTCCATTTGTAGAGCGATCCGAAGAAATGCAGCAAATGCTTCAGGATGCATACGACTTGACCATATTGCTATTGGATGTCGGTGGCCGCTATAGCGAATTGGCAAACATAGAATGGGCACGTATCGATATGGACACCCGGATTATTCATCTTTGGAGATCAAAGGTTTCCAATGGATCTGTGTTGTATATGACTGATCGGGTGTACTACATGCTGCTCAAGCGCAAAAGAAACGGGCCACACGTATTCCAAAACCGCAAAGGTCTAGCTCGCGGCTACTCAACCCAATCGATACGTAAGGCGATTCGTCGTGCCGGGCTGGAAAGCTGTCATGTGCATACCTTCAGACACACATTGGCGACACGCTTATTGCAGAACGGGTTGAGCTTATATGAAGTGAAGGAAATCCTCGGACATTCAAAAATTGAAACGACGATGATTTACGCACATTTGGAATTGAGTCAAACAAGTATGAAAGCACGTGATGCCATCAATCGCATTAACAGTCGAATAGGTTAAAGGCCAGCTTCGGTCATTAAGTCTGCCATCGATAGCTCTAGCGCTGCCGCTAAACGTTTCAACGTCAGCAGTGCTACGTTGTTGTCACCTCGCTCAACTCGACCAACATAACTTCTGTCGACGTCAGCCAATAAGGCCAAACGCTCTTGGGATATGTCGCGTTCTAAACGTAATCGTCGCAGGGCAGAACCAAGAGCAATAAGGTCAGGGTCTTGGCGCATTTTTGAAAGATTTGGCATCTAAACATGATTCCGTTATGATGCGCATAAAGCCACGGTACATGTACCGTCAATGTTGATATTTCAGATTTATGAACAGATAGTCGAATGGCTAAAAACCAAAGACTGTTTGCCAGCGTTGATGCGGTCAAAAAACTGACAAAGCTGGGAATTCGGAGGGCATTCGCCCTCCATTTTTACAAGGGGAGTAGGTATGGCAGACGAGCATGACCAATTGTTGGAAGAAATCACAATGCCGCACATGACATGGGTGATTCACAGCCCACGTTCAACTAGTAATCTATATCGATTTATCGCGGCATTGGCTGGGCCGGATAACAACGCAGGTTACGGTCCCAATCCCATTTCACCTTGGCTGACATTTTTGTGCCGCTGGTTAAACAATTTAGACTAAGGAAGTCATCATGAACAAAGCATGGGCAATAGCGGCATTAGCATTTTTGGCAGGATGTGGGCGTGTACCTTACGAACTTTACCAATGCCCAGAACCGCTGAAAATTACCGACTGCAAAAAGGAAGGGAGCTGGGTGCTTTGTACGTTTGAAAATACAGGCCAAGTATCAATATCAAGACTCTCTACTGCATGGGCTTATGACGATTCAGGAGTAATGATGAGCAATCGAGCCGTTTTGACGCAGGATATACGACCGGGGCAGCGCAAGCGTCTTGATGTGATGGTTGAAAATAATCCATCAAAAGTAGTTATCTGTACGGTTGATCCATCGCATCCGTATGTCGCTGAGAGAGTTACGCGTGTTCGGTAAGGATTAGACTAATTTTTGATGCGCTTCAGGAGATGCGCATTTTAATAACGGACTCTTGCACCCCCAGAATTGTGAAAGGTAATGGATGAAAGCCTTATATCCAGTGGGGATGCGAGGGGATACGTGTGAGAAGGTATCGGAACCCAAGACGGGCAGTTTTATGTCATATTTTTATACAAAGCGATCAAAGATGATTGACTTCTTTATATCCGTTACAGGTCATGGAACGGGTTAATAATCCTTATGTCCAGATGCCTGATGACTGCAATATTGCAGCTAAACCTATCCCAGTGTAGACGCAAGGGGAAGATCCTATGGGATTTGTAATCGTGTACAACGATACTGGCAGGGCATTGGCGCAGAAGAAGGATTTGGAGACGATTCAGATCAGGCAGTGAATATCACGCTACATCAATCATTTATGAAGCTCGCCGTGCATCGTGGCACGGCGAATGAATTTCTAACGGGCCTCATCTCTTGAAACTTCGTGACCATCATCGTCATAAACGATTCCATCAATCTGTCTATATACAGACCCACGATCCATCAATATCTGAATAGCTTTACTTGCCCGAGAAGGTTTTATATTCAAAGCTTTAGCGACTTGATGATGCACGCCAGTCATCCAAGGTTGGACCGGAAGTGCGTCGTAAACCATTTTTAAAAATTCTTCGCTAGCAGTTCTGTGAAAGCTAGATCCATTAGTTGGTTCAGGTATAGCACGTAAGCCATCTGCAGGATGCCCATTAACCATCCATCTTGTTTTAAACACTTGTGCGATATTCATAATGTGAGTTTCATTGGCCTTCGGCGCATTAGGATTTGCGATAGCTTTGAACATCTCGGTCCAACATTCATCCATAAACTCATCAGTCAGTTTATTTACATCTAAACTAATTAGACATTGATGGGTAAAAGCACACGATCCTGTCAATCTGGCTGCTGCAAAATACGAAAGTACTCCTCGCCAAGCAGACACTCGCTTTTGTAAGATTGCCCTGTTGACGGTTTTTGTCCGCAAAATGGAGCTTTCAGACCCGCGCATCAATGCAGCGACAACCGGCCAAACGTCCAGCGGGAAATGTTCGGAATACACGAGGTGATAGGCTTCTGGTGAACGTAAGATCTTTTGTCTGAATTTGGAAGATTTAATGGGATTCTTTAGGAGAAGTGCCACAGCTCCCGTAGCAATTAGTAGCGGAGATATAATTCGTGCATCGGGGCGATCTTCATTTTTATAATGGTTTGTTCTACGTTCGTAATACCATTCATAGCGAAGAAGAATGTCCTCAATATCTCTTTGTATTCTATCTGTAGCGTGGAGAGCCGCTGGTTCAACCGTACTTTGATTGTTGGTGGCGCGAATTACCTGATCTCGGATATTTTCTTCCTGAGACACGATTACTTTTACAAGCAAGCTCCTTTTGTCCTCTAGCGGAGGGACGTTGTTCTTAATTGAAAAAAATCTGTGAATAGATTCAGTAGTTTGGAGTCCATTCACAATTTGAATATCTTTTAACTTAAGAATCTTGCCTACTAATGACGCGCTTGTTGCGAGAATCGTGACGCCGTTATTGAGCCACCAGAAATTGGGGGAATCTCTGTTTGCAAGTGTTTGGGTAATATCGTCGTTGACCAGATTCTCACCTAAATACGCGCGAACATTCGAATCAAACAAATACCTCCTCAGTTGACCTTTCTCATCTTGAACGAAAGAGCTGTAATCATGAAGGCTTGTCAGTACAACGTATCCTTCCTGACCTGCCGTTAAACTTTCCTGAACTGGAAGATCCAATGCGAAGGTACGTATTTCTCTGTACATCTCCACAAGTTCTGTAGAACCCAACGGCACGAATGTAGCAGTGGATGCGCTGAAATATGATTGAAACAAGTCGGTAAGTTGCTGAGCTCGCGCAGCAACACTTTCCCCCAGTTTTGTTGCGTCACCTCGCGATGCGTAAATGAGATTAAATGAGAGTGAGGGACGACCAAGTGAAAGATTCCTAAACGCTGCAGCAAATGCGTCACGACTTTTCTTGATGCCCGGTGAGTATTTCCCTACTAATTCTGCATTAGTACGATCGAGATCAAATATATCCTGTACTGTAGCCAGCAGTGCGTCTAGAGGGGCTTGGGAAAACGTCGCTTGATGTTTGCAAGTGATTAGATACACTTGGATTTCAGCTCCCGAGCGTGGCCACGAAAAATCGCTTGCCTCTGTAACCAATCTGCCGTTGACTAATACGTAGAAGCCATCAATGCCCCCATCGAGAGCACCATCTACCCAGCCGTAATTCAGTTCTTCATTCGTCAGATCGAAATTTTTTAGAACCTGATCCATAACGAATTTTTCAAAGACGTCACTCAACTGTTCAGTTGGATTTTTTGCTGCATGGTGCTGTAAAAGGGTATCGATGAGAATGGTGTCATTTTTTGCCATTGCAGTCTTTCACACAAAGAATGACCAATCATAATTAAACAATGGGCATTCATGTTGATATTTAAGAAAGATTTGTTTTGATAATTACCGACTGCGACGAATTTATGTTGGCAGTAACAATCGACTCAATGAAGGTGCATCAAGAGCCTACTAAGCTCTTGGTGCACCGACAGAACGCTAAGGAAATCAAACAGTTAGATGGCCCGTTGAAAAACTGGGCCATTTTTTATGGCAGGTCGCAGAACATTCCGGCGATTCTCAGGAAGTTGGAAGGTGTAAGTTGGGTGTATACACACCAATGTGTGATTAGAGAACCATGATGGTGATATAAAGTACGCTCATCGGGCTGTCATTGGGAGCAACAAGTTTCACTGATCTGTAAGCGCAGAAACTTCTTTTAGCCTCAGAATCGAGTCTTGTCCCACTAGTCTTGTCTTACCGTCCGCTCGTTCAACTCGATATGATTTCGGTGTTTTCTTGACACACTTCACATTATTTTCGTATTCGATTTCATAGTCTCCCGTTGAAAAAACAATATCGTACGACTTGCCTATTTCCATTTGAATTCTCCGTATTAAAAATAGATGTCTGTCATTGGAAGATAGTGGGCATAAATACCCTTTTAACGGAGGATATAACATGGCCAAGTGGAACGAGCTATTGCCAGCATTAAATCAAAAATTTAATTCACACACGGGGACATCATCAACAGCAAAGACGGTAGAGCGTACTACCGATATCGCTACTCAAGAACACGTTGTATCACTTGAAGATCGCATGAAAGCTGATGTCTTTGAACCAGAGGACTTTAAATACGGGCCAATGGCAGACGGTGTAACTAAACCCGAAAAGCGGAAGCGATTGATTGATGTAATAACCGAGACCTCGTTGAGAGGTACGCGATGAGACAGTTACCCATCTACCCAAGGTACGTCACCGCACTGGACATGCAATTTCATTTCGAAGACAGGGAGTCTTCAAGTGTAAAAAGCATTGAGCAAGATTTTGACTGTGAAACGTTAGAACACGTAATCACCATCGAGTATCGAGTCAAAGTGCCGGATGCGCCTGATCCCCGAATTAGGCAGGAACACAGCGAAAGAGGGCTGCGAGCACGAAAGGAGATCATGGATGTGTGGCGTGACTGCCTGCGGCCAATGCTGGACAAGTATCCCGATCTCGACAAGTACATGTGACATCGGGATATGGTTCAATTTTGAGCTACTGATCCCGCTCGACCCGATCCCCAATTACAGCGCCAGAAGGTTTAATAATAAGTTAGGCGCGAGTGTGTCGAGTAAATTGCATGCTTCCATGCAAACTCTTGGCATGAAAAAATATCTTTGAAATTTGCATTTATTCGATAATTCAACTATTATTGAATTATCGAATAAAGGAGTTTCTATGGACACCAAAGCAACTATTGCTGCATTAGCAGCCTTGGCGCAAGAATCTCGCCTAGCAGTTTTTCGTCTGCTGGTTCAACTTGGTCCAGAGGGGCTGGCTGCTACCAAAATCGGAGAGCAACTGGGCATCGCGCCTTCATCGATGTCTTTTCACCTCAAAGAATTAACCCACGCCGATCTGATTACAGCACGGCATGAAGGTCGGTTTGTGATCTATTCCGCCAACTTCACTACGATGAATTCGTTGATCGGTTTTCTGACGGAAAACTGTTGTGGCGGAAATGTTTGCTTGCCTAATGGGACTTGCAACACCCACGAAGAAGAGCATTCCTAGTTGTTACAGCTGTTTTACCAACCCTCCCCACAAAGGAAGAAATATGACTACCGATCAGAATGACAAGACGTACAACGTCCTTTTTCTCTGCACAGGCAACTCCGCACGCAGCATCATGGCTGAAGCAATGCTTAACACCATGGGTAAGGGACGCTTTAAAGCATATAGCGCGGGTAGTCACCCTGGCGGCACAGTTAACCCTTTTGCGATTGAGCAAATTAAAGGCACAGGCTATGCGCTCGACAACCTACGAAGCAAAAGCTGGGATGAATTCGCCTTGCCAGATGCTCCACACATGGACATCGTGATTACCGTATGCGACAGCGCAGCGGGTGAAGTTTGCCCATTCTGGCCGGGACAACCGGTTTCTGCGCATTGGGGATTTGAAGATCCAGCAGCTGCAAAAGGTACGGACGAAGAAAAGCGTGCGGTGTTTTCCAAGGTGGCAAAACAGATTTATACCCGAGTAAACCTTCTCAATAGCTTGCCAATCGCGATGCTGGAAAAAACAGCACTCAAACGCGAGATGGATGCCATTGGCACCAAACTTTAATATCAATTACGGCTAAAAATAATGTCTGTTCAATGCGAAGTCACCGGCAAGCGTGCCGCAAGTGCATCAATGAGTGTATTTGAGCGCTACCTCACCATTTGGGTTGCAGTATGTATTGTTGTCGGGATTTTGCTTGGGCAGATATTTCCGTCTGGCGTGCAAGCAATTGGTTCGTTGGAAATTGCTAAAGTTAATTTGCCTGTTGGCATACTGATTTGGGTAATGATCATTCCCATGCTGATCAAGATTGATTTCTCAGCATGGAATCAGATCAAAGGTCACGTCCGGGGTATTGGTGTAACCCTCTTCATTAACTGGGCTGTCAAGCCGTTCTCAATGGCTTTCCTAGCGTGGTTATTTATTCGGCATTGGTTTGCTGCGTACCTTCCTGCAGATCAATTAGATTCGTATGTGGCAGGATTAATTTTATTGGCGGCAGCACCTTGTACAGCGATGGTATTTGTCTGGAGTCGCCTTACTGGTGGTGACCCATACTTTACGTTGTCGCAGGTCGCGATGAACGATCTAATTATGGTGTTTGCGTTTGCCCCACTGGTAGCGTTTCTCTTGGGGGTGTCTAGTATTACAGTGCCATGGGATACGTTGTTAACATCGGTCGTACTTTATATTGTTGTTCCAGTCTTAATCGCTCAGTTTTGGCGTAAGTTGTTATTGAAGAAGGGACAAGCTAGTTTCGACAAGGTCATGGATAGCATTCAGCCTTGGTCAATCTCGGCTTTGTTGTTGACCTTGGTATTGCTGTTTGCGTTTCAGGGTAGCGCAATCATCGAACAGCCACTAATTATTGCATTGCTAGCGGTCCCAATTCTCATTCAAGTATTTTTCAACTCAGCACTGGCGTATTGGTTGAATAGAGTTGTCGGCGAAAAGCATTCGGTTGCATGCCCATCGGCTTTGATTGGTGCATCTAACTTCTTTGAATTGGCAGTAGCAGCGGCAATCAGCTTGTTCGGGTTTAAGTCTGGTGCAGCGCTTGCCACTGTAGTTGGTGTACTAATCGAGGTGCCGGTTATGTTGCTGATCGTCGGTATCGTCAATCGCAGCAAAGGATGGTACGAAGCAAAAAACTAAATGGATACTGCTACCGCCAAACGAAGCTGGCTTATACCGGCTTTAGGTCTTACCCAGATTGTCGGTTGGGGGTCTATGTTCTACGCCTATGGCGTCCTCATGCAACCGATGGAGACTGAACTTCACACAACCAGATCGGTTGTGGTTGGTGCGTATTCAATAGCGTTATTAATATCCGGCTGCTTATCCACATTAGCCGGTGCCATCATTGACAGAATCGGTGGGCGGCTTTTGATGGGTGTTGGGACGTTGTTAGCAGCGGCAATGTTAGCCTTGCTCGCCAACGTTCAAAGTGTCTTGGGACTCTATCTTGTATGGGCGGGCATAGGCGTTGCGATGAGTGCCACGCTGTATCAATCGTCTTTTGCAGTGTTGACACAAGTCTTCGGAACAGGATATCGACGCGCTATTACAGCGTTAACGTTGTTTGGTGGCTTCGCAAGTACTGTATTTTGGCCATTGACGCAGGCATTGTCAGATCATTTTGGTTGGCGAGAAACGTGGTTGATTTATGCCGTACTTAATCTTTTGATGTGTTTTCCGATTCATGCTCTCTTGCCGAAGCATATAGCTACAGCGGATATTTCCTCCCGTGTGCAAAAGGGCAAAGCAAGTTTGGCGGCAGTGCTGCGTGAAAGAAGTTTCTACTTATTGACAGCGGCAGTGACCTTCAATGCACTCGTATTCTCGGCAATGTCTTTGCACCTGATGTCGATTCTGCAAAGTCGAGGGATATCACCTTCGTATGCAGCAGCGATAGGGGCTATGGTCGGCCCTATGCAAGTTTTAGGACGGATATTGGAAACGACAGTCGGTAGGAAAATGTCTTCATATAAGGTCGGCGTACTCGCCATGTGGCTGTTGCCCTTGGCGCTAGTCCTTCTATTTGCGCCCAATCAATGGCTAGCGATCTACGCTGTTTTTGCAGCAATGTACGGCATAAGTAATGGGGTCATGACCATTGTTCGAGGAACATTGCCTGCAGAACTATATGGTCGAGAAGCCTATGGTGCGGTAAGTGGAGCGATGGGAGCGCCCGTCATGGTTGCAATTGCGGCTGGTCCGTTTGCGGCATCCCTGTTGTACGCGTTTACTGATGGCTATGTAGGGACGTTACTTGTCTTGATTGCAGTCGGCGTTCTGGGATCAGTGTTATTTGCCTGCACATCAACTTCAATGAACAAAAACTAAGTTTCACCCTTATCAAGGAATTTTGAATATGAAAGTTACGATTTATCACAACCCTGATTGCGGCACGTCGCGCAACACGCTGGCGATCATTCGACACTTTGGTATCGAGCCAGAGGTTATCGAGTATCTGGAAAATCCGCCGTCACTTCAAAAGCTAGAAGCATTGATTGCCGATGCCGGTATTTCGGTAAGAGAAGCTATCCGCAAAAATGGGACGCCGTATCAGCAACTGGGTCTTGATAATCCCGAAGTAAGCGATGAGCAGCTATTGAATGCAATGATGATTGAGCCGATTCTGATTAATCGCCCATTCGTTGTTGCTCCTATGGGAGTAAGACTTTGTCGTCCCTCGGAAGCGGTGTTGGACATTTTGCCTCCACCGCCTAAAGCATCTTTTGCCAAAGAAGACGGTGAGCTTGTTATAAACGAGGAGGGACAACGTGTCACACAAAGTAACTAACTTACCCAATATCGTGCCAGAGCACTTTCGGATACCCGTTCAAGAAAATTTTTCAGAGGTTCCAAAAGCTTCGCATGCGCCAAGATTTTTATTGCTATACGGGTCGTTGCGCGAGAAATCTTATAGTAGGTTACTAACGATGGAGGCTGCTCGTTTGCTGGAAGCCATGGGGGGCGATGTAAAGATTTTTGATCCACAAGGATTACCTTTACCAGACACTGAGCCAGAGACACATCCTAAGGTTCAGGAACTGAGGCGCTTGGCAGAATGGGCGGAAGGCATGGTCTGGACCTCACCGGAGCGTCACGGTGCAATGACAGGCATTATGAAGGCTCAGATTGATTGGATTCCTTTATCGATTGGGGCGGTGCGCCCAACGCAAGGTAAAACTTTGGCAGTAATGGAGGTATCTGGTGGCTCGCAGTCGTTCAACGCCGTCAACCAGATGCGTATACTTGGGCGGTGGATGCGCATGATTACCATCCCAAACCAATCGTCGGTAGCAAAGGCGTACCTTGAGTTTGATGACAATGGCCGTATGAAACCATCGTCGTACTACGAGCGCGTCGTAGATGTAATGGAAGAGCTGTTTAAGTTTACTTTGCTTACTCGCGATGTTTCCACCTTTTTGGTGAACCGTTACAGCGAGCGTAGAGAAAGCGCTGCGGAATTGAGCAAACGCGTTAATCAACGCTCGATCTAGCAAAACCACTTCCCATAGGGAAATGATGTGTTGATGACTATGAGGTGAGGCCCTTGCAGTCATCAATGTTGATTTGCATCGAAAACTGACCCACGTTTAGAACACAATCCTACTTACCAAAGTGAGTAGGAGATATGGAGTGATCGACGTGGCTTTACTTGGAATAATTCGACGCTGGCACCTTCGTGACCAGGTCCCTTTGAGGGGGATATCCAGAAGACTGGGAATCTCTCGAAATACCGTCAGGCGTTATCTACGCGCTGAAACTGTCGAGCCAGCCTATGCTGATCGACGTTCTCCAACTTCTCTCGATAAATACGCGTTCAAGCTTTCAGCCTGGTTAAAGACCGAGGCGACGAAGTCACGCAAGTAACGACGGACTTTGAAACAGATGCACATCGACTTGTGTGCGTTGGGATATGAAGGCTCCTATGACCGGGTCGCAGCCTTCGCCAGACAGTGGAAGGTGGATCAGTTAGAGAGGGTCAACTCTGCGAGCAAATCAACAAACATTTAACAGAAGTGTATTTATTGAGGGGTTTGGCAAGCCCCTAGTAGCCGATATGTAAATCACATTGAAACATTTTAATAATGTGGTAGAGTAAATTACATATTTGTAGAGAAAGCTACTAAAAATGAAATGGATTCTACTCATTCTGACCTTGCCAACAGAGAATGCTACAGCGCGGATGAGGGCATGGCGGGCACTTAAAGCCTCCGGCGCAGCTGTCTTGCGCGATGGTGTTTATCTATTGCCAGAACAAAGTGGCTGTAAAGCAACTCTGTCCGAGATTGCCGACGATATCGACAAGAATGGCGGCACGACATACTTACTCCACACGAGTGCAGATAACGATGCATTTCTTACCTTGTTTGATCGATCGACAGAGTTCGCCGCATTGTCCGATGACATTGCGCAATATCGCGCCAAGCTTAGCGACGATACGGCCACGGAAACTCTCAAACAAGTGCGCAAACTACGTAAAACCTTTGATCAGTTAGCGGCCATCGATTTCTTTTCCAGCGAATCACAAAAACAAACTGCGGCCTCATTACTAGAACTGGAAACAGCGGCAATCCGCACCATATCGCCGGATGAGCCACATTCCATTACGGGAGAAATCCAGCGCTTATCGCTTGCCGATTATCGTGGCCGTATTTGGGCAACGCGTGCTCGTCCTTGGATGGACAGGCTGGCCAGTGCATGGCTGATTCGGCGCTTTATCGATCCTAAAGCGAAAATTCTCTGGCTGGCATCCCCGGCAGATTGCCCGGCTGATGCACTGGGATTCGACTTTGATGGCGCGACGTTTTCTCATGTCGGTGCCAAGGTGACGTTTGAAACCTTGTTGGCCAGCTTTGGCCTTGATTCCTCTGCACTCGCTCGCTTGGGCGGCATCGTTCACTTTATTGACGCTGGAGGCATACAACCTCCGGAAGCTAGCGGTATCGAACGTGCGCTGGCAGGCATACGTGCAACCGTTACCGATGACGATCAACTTTTAGCAATTGCTTCAGGCATCTTCGATGGCCTGCTCACCACCTTCGAACAGGACATTTCAGCATGAGCGACATCACATCTACTACGATAGCGAATGCTGATGAGCAAACACGACCTGATCAGGTGCCATTTTGGTTGGCACTTAAGTTGTGGTTCAAACTAGGTTTCATTGGTTTCGGTGGCCCTGCGGCGCAAATATCTCTGCTGCACAGAGAACTCGTTGAACAAAGACGCTGGATTAGCGAACGACGTTTTCTGCATGCGTTGAACTACTGCATGTTGTTACCGGGGCCGGAAGGCCAGCAACTCGCCACCTATATGGGATGGCTGATGCACCGTACTAAAGGCGGCATCGCAGCTGGCGTGCTGTTCGTACTCCCGTCATTGTTTTTCTTGATTGCTTTGTCCTGGCTTTATATCGCCTATGGTCATGTGCCGCTGATCGCCGGTTTGTTTTACGGTATCAAGCCAGCGATTACGGCCGTGGTCGTGCATGCGGTTCATCGCATTGGTTCACGTGCATTGAAAAACAATTTAATGTGGGCGATTGCCGCCGCATCCTTTGTCGCTATCTTTGCGATGAACGTACCGTTCCCTGTCATCGTCGCAACAGCCGCATTGATTGGCTATCTCGGTGGCCGCTACATTCCAGACAAATTCACAGTCGGTGGCGGTCACGGCCAAGCCAATAAGTCATACGGCCCAGCACTGATTGATGACGATACGCCGACACCGGAACATGCTCAATTCCGCTGGTCTGGATTGACGAAAATTCTGGCTGTAGGTGCTGTGTTGTGGTGCGTGCCTATGGCGGTCTTGACACTGCGTTTCGGCTGGGACCATACCTTGACGCAAATGGGATGGTTCTTTACCAAGGCTGCTTTGGTGACATTCGGCGGCGCGTATGCGGTTTTGCCATATATCTATCAAGGTGCGATCGGGCACTACAACTGGCTTACACCTACACAGATGATTGATGGTTTGGCCTTGGGTGAAGCCAATCCAGGCCCACTCATCATGGTGGTCGCTTTTGTAGGCTTTGTCGGTGCTTATGTACAAGCGGTATTTGGTCCTGATTTGCAGTTCCTGGCTGGTACTACCGCAGCTGTGCTCGTGACATGGTTCACCTTCTTGCCATCATTTATCTTTATTTTGGCTGGTGGTCCTTTGGTTGAGTCCACACATGGCAACTTGAAATTCACAGCACCGTTAAGTGGCATTACTGCCGCAGTGGTCGGTGTGATTCTTAACCTTGCAGCATTTTTCGCGTATCACGTTCTGTGGCCAGCAGGATTCTCAGGTGCATTCGACTGGATTGCCGCACTCATGTCAGTTATCGCGGCGGTAGCCTTGGTTCGCTATAAACGCAACGTTATGCATGTCATTGCAGCGAGTGCCGTGATTGGATTAATTCTGAAAACGGTCTTCAACATTTAACTCATTCAGTTGAGCTGGATTGGAGAACAAAATGTCCTACGAAATACTTCCGCTCTCTCTTGATACGACAGCCTTGTCGGGGCTATCTGCAGCGTTGATCCAAAGTCATTACGGCAATAACTATGGCGGCACAGTCAAGCGCTTGAATGCGATACAGGAACAACTGGGAAATGTCGATTTCGATCATGTTCCTGGCTCTGTTCTAAACGCACTCAAACGTGATGAACTGACTGCGTATAACTCCATGTTGTTACATGAGATTTATTTTGATTCTTTAGGTGGAGATGGTTTGTTGCCTAAGGGGTCATTACGTAGTGCGATTGAACGCGATTTCGGTAGCGTAGAGCGTTGGCAAGCCGAATTTGTAGCGATGGGCAAAGCTTTAGGTGGAGGATCAGGCTGGGTATTACTCGAAAAATCACCGCGAGATGGAAAGCTAAGCAATCAATGGACGGCTGACGATTGCCACACTTTAGCAGGCGGTGTACCACTACTAGCGCTGGATATGTATAGACATGCATATCACATTGATTTTGAGACCAAAGCTGCCGCCTACGTCGATGCATTCATGAAAAACATAGCCTGGAGAAAAGTAGAGAAGCGTTGGGAAAAATCAGCCTGACAAGGAGATCAACATGAAATGGATTACACGTGAGCGTCCAAAGATAGATCGCATTGCTTGCCCGTGGTTGATATCTCGTTTTGTGGATCAGAATCCCGAGTTTCTCTATGTGCCGGCGAAAGATGTGATGCGTACGGCAGAAAAAACAGGTGCCACCCCGTATGACGTACCAGGTGTGGAATTGACGCATGATGGCGAATTTTGCAGTTTCGATGCCATCCTGAAAAAATATAAGTTGGACGACCCAGCTTTACTGCAACTTGCTGAGATTGTGCGTGGTGCTGATACATCCAGACTTGGCCTCACGCCACAATCAGCTGGTTTGTATGCGCTGTCATTAGGCTTGTCACGGAATTTTACCGATGACCACGAAATGCTTAAGCATGGCATGGTGATGTACGAGGCACTATATACATGGTGTCAACAATGTCAGTTGGAAACGCATCAATGGCCACCTGCAATGAAGTAAAGATGCGGAACAAGCAACTAAGAGGAAACATAATGCACAAAGGAGTCATCTACGCATTGCTGGCTGCAGCACTATTTGGTGCCAGTACGCCTTTTTCCAAACTGTTGGTCGGCCAAATGGGGCCAGTCATGCTTGCGGGCTTACTTTATCTAGGCAGTGGCCTTGGCTTGCTCACTTGGTATGCGTTGCGTTCCATCACATCCAGAGGGAAACAGACGTCAGGCGATCATTTAACAACGCGTGATTTACCTTGGTTGGGCGGAGCTATCCTGACAGGAGGTGTTGCTGGTCCTGTGTTGTTGATGATCGGCTTGACGCTAACTCCTGCATCGTCAGCGTCACTATTATTGAATATTGAAGGTGTATTGACAGCCTTGTTGGCATGGTTTGTCTTCAAAGAAAACTTTGATCGACGTATTTTTGCAGGCATGGTCTTGATCGTAATTGCGGGCGTATTGCTATCGGTGGGACAGAATACAAAACTGGAAATTCCTTGGGGTGCACTTGCTATTGTTGCGGCATGTTTATGCTGGGCTATCGACAATAATCTCACCAGAAAAATATCAGCGAGTGACGCGGTTCAAATAGCTGGCATTAAAGGCTTAGTAGCTGGATCGGTGAGTTTTTCGATAGCACTAGAAATGGGGTATTCAGTACCTGATGCTCATGTCATCTTTAGTGCAGGCGTTGTAGGCTTTTGTGGTTACGGCCTAAGTTTGGTGATGTTTGTCCTTTCACTTCGACATCTTGGGACGGCTCGAACAGGTGCGTATTTTTCTGCTGCGCCATTTGTAGGAGCTGTTGTATCGCTACTGATTTTGGGTGAGACGCCTAATACTGTATTTTGGATTGCCGCAGCCTTGATGGGAGCTGGTATTTGGCTACATTTGACGGAAACACACGGGCACAAACATACACATCTACCTCTATCCCATGCGCACGGACATCATCATGATGAGCATCACCAGCATGAACATGATTTTCCATGGGATGGAAAAGAACCCCATGTCCATCCACATGAACACGAGAAGTTAACGCACAGTCATGACCATTTTCCTGATATTCATCACAGACATGAGCATTAGGTCAGATGTGTGTATCTGAATGATTTCATCAGACTATTGGCAGCGATGCCATGATTACGTTGTATGCTGCGTGAGCATTAACTACATAAGAGGAGACAGAATGAAAAAAATTATTATTGCAATGCTGCTAGTTGCAGGTACTTCATTTGCCTTTGCTCACTCAGGTGGCACGGATAAAAATGGCTGCCATAATGATCGAAAAAATGGCGGTTATCATTGTCACTAAATTTCTAAAGTATAGAAAACAAAAAACGGCTTTATGCCGGTTTTTGTTTAATGTCCGATCGTTACATGAGCTTGCGGCAGAGGCAACCCGACGTTTATGGGATGCTGCTGGTCAAAAGCTTGCCATTATTCTTTTGATCTGACGTCCGTAGTTGATGGTGTACAAGCCGAGAGCAGCAAGTACACCAATGAAAAGGTAGCCAATCCAGCTTTCAGCAATGAACCATGTCGGCCATGACAAGTTCAGTTCAGAAAGGTGTGTTGGCAGATATTTTTGTGTTGCGAAGAGAGTTGCTGATGAGGCCAGAAGAAGTATCTTGGCATACGCAGACAGTATTGCTAATAAGGCCGCAATAAAGAAAACGAATGTGCCTGCCCCAACGATGCGATCTGGTTCTTCAATAAACCAAATGGGTAACTTATCAGGATGTAGCATGGTTCTCTCTCTAGTCAGCGATTGCACGTAATCCATATCCTTACATGAGCTTGCGGCAGCGACAATCCGATGTTTATGGGATGTTGTAGGTGTAAGAGTGCCGTATACACACCATATCCTGTGAAGCACACTCACAGCCATCAGTGATAATTAAGACCAAAAAAAATTGATGTGTTAATAGACCTGAGATTTCGATTTCTGGACTTCATATAACCATGATTTCGGCGCTGTTTGCCGGATTGATCTTTGCCTTGTGGCGTCGTTCGTTTTTTACTTCTGCCAGATTGCCCTTGATATTGCCAGCGCAGAAAGCCGCCGCAGTCGCAGGTGCGCTCACGGCGGTAATTTACGTATTGCTGGCGGGATCGGGGGTGCCGGCGCAGCGTACTTTATACATGTTGACGGTGGTGGCACTGGCCTTGTGGTACGGACGTATTACCAATGTCTCCTACGTGTTGTGCCTGGTCTTAGGTGTTGTCGTTCTGCTTGATCCATGGGCGGTGTTGGGGCCGGGATTCTGGTTGTCGTTTGGTGCAGTAGCAGTGATTCTGTATGTGAGCGTCGGTCGTGCATATACGCCGGAATATTCTGGGCAACCACGCTGGCGTATCGCTTTGAAGAATGCAACGCTGACGCAGTATGCGGTGACGATAGGTTTGGTGCCGCTGACTATCTTGCTATTTGGTCAGGCTTCCTTAATCAGTCCAGTGGCGAATGCGATTGCCATTCCCTTGATCAGCTTTTTCGTTACTCCGTTGGCATTGGTCGGTAGCGTGTTGCCATCGCCGCTCTCGACGTGGTGTCTGGGGTTTGCGCATTTCCTGGTGGAGCAACTGGCGCAGTTGCTGAACTGGATGAGTGCGTTCCCGATGGCGGTGTGGACGACGCCTATTCCAAGTTGGTGGATGTTTGTGCTGGCTTTGATAGGAACGATCTGGATGCTGGCGCCGCGCGGATGGCCTGCGCGTTATCTGGGATTGTTCGCATGGCTGCCTCTGATATTGAATACACCAACGCATCCACGAGCAGGAGAAATGTGGGTGACGGCATTCGATGTGGGACAGGGCATGGCGCTTTTGGTCGAAACGGAGAAGCATCGCTTCCTCTACGACACCGGGCCTTTCTATTCGCCAGAGTCGGATGGCGGTAATCGCGTGATCCTGCCGTATCTGCGCGCACGCGGGATTAATAAACTGGATGGTGTGATGATCTCGCACAGTGATATGGATCATGCGGGCGGTGCTTTATCTATCTTCAAGGAAACTAAAGTGGGATGGGTTTCGTCTTCCTTGCCTATGGAGCATCCCATCGTTGGCAGTGCGCCTGCGCATCAGCGTTGTGCAGCGGGTCAGTCGTGGAATTGGGATGGCGCCAATTTTGAGATGTTGCATCCGACTACAGGTAGTTACGACAGCACGAAATGGAAGCCGAATGCACGTAGCTGTACTTTGAAAATCACCATGGGCGAGCATGCGATCCTGCTACCCGGCGATATCGAAGCCGTGCAGGAAGCAGAATTGGTAGAAGGTCAGCCCGAGATGTTGCGTGCCAATGTACTGCTGGCACCACATCACGGCAGCGGTACGTCATCGACGGAGCCATTCTTGCGCGCGGTCGGGCCGCAGATGGCCTTGTTTCAAGTTGGTTATCGAAATCGATATCGTCATCCCAAAAAAGAAGTCTATGAGCGTTACGGTGCATTGGGCATCTCACGCTTGCGCAATGACGAAACCGGCGCAGTCACACTACGCTTTGGCTCCAAGATAGAAGTGCATGAGTATAGAACTGAGCATGCGCGTTATTGGTATGGCCGCTGATATCTGATTTGCTTAAAAATTGCGATTTTTGTATTTTTAAGAAAAACGGAATCGGGCTGCTGCAGAGGCTATATTCTGCGCGCGCCAGCACATTTGGGAAAAGAGTGCAACGCTAATCAATAGGGATAATTCGTAAAATCCTGTTTAAAATCCTCTGAAAACCTCAAAGAACTGCGGGGGTTTGAGGTATAATTTGAATTTCCCGCACGTGCCATTCGGCACCTTCTGTAATGACCAAGTTTGTATTCGTCACTGGCGGCGTTGTGTCTTCCCTTGGTAAAGGGATTGCCGCCGCCTCTCTCGCAGCGATTCTCGAATCGCGCGGCCTCAAAGTCACTCTTCTCAAGCTCGATCCGTATATCAACGTTGATCCAGGCACGATGAGTCCATTCCAGCATGGCGAAGTCTTCGTTACCGAAGATGGCGCTGAAACGGATCTTGACCTCGGTCACTATGAACGTTTCATCACTGCCAAGATGCGCAAGGTGAATAACTTCACGACTGGCCAGATTTATGAATCCGTGATCCGCAAGGAACGTCGCGGTGAGTATCTGGGCAAGACCGTGCAAGTGATTCCGCACATCACCAATGAAATCCAGGATTACATCTATCGTGGCGCCGAAGGTTTCGACGTTGCCTTGGTAGAAATCGGCGGAACTGTTGGTGATATCGAATCGTTGCCTTTCCTCGAAGCTGCTCGTCAGCTGAGTTTGCGTGCTGGCCGTAATGCCGCAGCATTCGTGCATCTGACGCTGGTGCCGTATCTGGTATCTGCCGGCGAACTGAAAACCAAGCCAACTCAGCATAGTGTGCAAAAGCTGCGCGAAATCGGTATTTCGCCAGACGCTTTGTTGTGCCGTGCCGATCGCCCGATTCCTGATGATGAGCGCGCCAAGATTTCCCTGTTCTCGAATGTACAGGAAGATGCGGTGATCTCGGTCTGGGATGCAGACACGATCTACAAGATTCCACAAATGCTGTTCGATCAAGGTTTGGATCGCATCGTTTGCGAAAAACTTGCCTTGTCGCCTAAGCCAGCCGATCTGTCGATCTGGACCAAGCTGGTGCATGCACTGGAAAATCCAAAAGACAGCGTCACCATCGGTATGGTCGGCAAATACGTCGATCTGACTGAATCGTATAAATCGTTGACGGAAGCATTGCGTCACGCCGGTATTCATACCGAAAGCCGCGTCAATATCGAATATCTGGATTCCGAAGAAATTGAGGAAAAAGGTCCGGAATGTCTCGCTAAATACGATGCGATTCTGGTGCCAGGCGGTTTCGGCAAGCGCGGTGTAGAAGGCAAGATCGCTTCTGCTCGCTTCGCACGTGAAAGCAAGATTCCATACCTCGGCATCTGCCTCGGTATGCAAGTCGCATTGATTGAGTACGCACGTAATATGGCTGGCCTGACCAAGGCTAACTCGACCGAGTTCGATCCGGATACCGAGCAGCCAGTCGTTGCGCTGATCAATGAATGGCAAAACCATGACGGCAAGGTTGAACGTCGCGATGCTAATTCTGATCTGGGTGGCACCATGCGTTTGGGCGCGCAAACTTGCGCAGTCAAGCCAGGTACATTAGCTGCTGAAATCTACGGCGCTGAAGTGACCGAGCGCCATCGTCATCGTTATGAAGCAAATAACCATTACCTTGGTCGTGTTGAAGATGCAGGCTTGATCGTTTCTGCACGTACGCCGACTGAGTCCTTGTGCGAAATCATGGAATTGTCTCGTGCCGGCGACAATGCGCACCCTTGGTATGTGGGCGTGCAGTATCACCCAGAGTTCAAGTCAACTCCACGTGATGGGCATCCATTGTTCATCTCGTTCATCAAGGCGGCACTGGCGCATAAACATGCTGGGCAGGCTAAGAAAGTGGCATGATGCCGATGCATCGTGTCAGGTAAGACGGCTTCAGATTCATACAAACGTTAAAAAAGAATTTGTGATTAGGAGAAATAGATGAGTGCAATTGTTGACATCATTGGTCGCGAAATTATCGATTCGCGCGGCAATCCAACCGTCGAATGCGACGTATTGCTGGAATCCGGCGTCATGGGACGTGCTTCTGTACCGTCCGGCGCATCGACCGGTTCGCGTGAAGCGATTGAATTGCGTGATGGCGACAAGAGCCGCTATTTCGGCAAAGGTGTGTTGAAAGCATGTGAACACATCAATACAGAAATCTCTGAAGCGATCATGGGTCTGGATGCGAATGAACAAGCATTCCTCGACCGTACTCTGATCGACCTCGACGGTACCGACAACAAGGCTCGCCTTGGTGCGAACGCTACGCTGGCAGTATCGATGGCGGTTGCCAAAGCAGCTGCTGAAGAGTCCGGCTTGCCACTGTATCGCTATTTCGGTGGTTCAGGCGCGATGCAAATGCCAGTGCCGATGATGAACGTCATCAACGGTGGTGCACACGCCAACAACAACCTTGATCTGCAAGAATTCATGATCATTCCGGTTGGCGCTCCTAGCTTCCGCGAAGCAATTCGCTACGGTGCAGAAGTGTTCCACACACTGAAAAAAATCATCAATGACAAAGGTTTGTCGACTTCGGTTGGTGATGAAGGCGGTTTTGCTCCTTCAGTTGAAAACCACGAAGCAGCGATCAAACTGATTCTGCAAGCGATTGAACAAGCTGGCTACGAGCCAGGTACACAAATCGCCTTGGGTCTGGATTGTGCAGCCAGCGAATTCTACAAAGATGGCAAATACCATCTGGCAGGCGAAGGCATGGCTCTGTCGAGCGCTGACTTCACCAATCTGCTGGGAACCTGGTGTGACAAATACCCAATTATCTCGATCGAAGACGGCATGGCCGAAAACGATTGGGAAGGTTGGGCCACACTGACACGTTCACTGGGCAAGAAAATCCAGTTGGTTGGCGACGATCTGTTTGTTACTAACACCAAAATCCTGCGTGAAGGCATCCAGAAAGAAATCGCCAATTCGATCCTGATCAAGATCAATCAAATCGGCACCTTGACGGAAACTTTCGCTGCAATCGAAATGGCAAAACGCGCTGGTTATACAGCCGTCATTTCACATCGCTCGGGCGAAACCGAAGATTCGACAATTGCGGATATCGCGGTTGGTACCAACTCCCTGCAGATCAAAACCGGCTCGATGTCGCGTTCGGATCGTATGGCGAAGTACAACCAATTGCTGCGCATTGAAGAAGATTTGGGCGATATCGCGAGCTACCCAGGCCGCGGCGCATTCTACAATTTGAAGTAATCGATCTCCGGTCATACAGCAACACTGTGTGACCGGATTTTTCTTGTACATGTCCGATGCGTCTCATCATTCTTTGCCTTGCAGCGCTGGTATTGCTGATTCAGTTCCCATTGTGGTTGGGGAAGGGCGGCTGGCTGCGCGTATGGGATCTCGATCAGCAAGTGATCGCGGCACAAAAGAAGAATGACGAATTAAAGGCGCGTAACGCCAAACTTAATTCCGAAGTGCAGGATTTGAAGGAAGGTACCGGCGCCGTTGAAGAGCGTGCCCGTTACGAGCTGGGCATGATCAAGGAAAATGAAGTCTTTGTTCAAGTGCTGGATCCGAACAAGAAATCCTCATTCGTCTCTATCCCGCCACCAGTTCCAGAGCCCAAAGAAAAGCGTTGAACGATGCGCGTGAGATTTAAATCTCCGTACGCATCGTTTTTGTACTGCTTAGTGCTTGATCGGGCTGGCCGGAATCAAGGCTTCGACCGGAGCTTCTGTCACAAAGATTTGCGCGCAATCAACCGGGTCGAACTCGTAGTGCTGACCGCAAAAATCGCAATCAATCGCCAGTTTCCCCATTTCTTCCAGCGCTGAATCCACTTCTGCTTGACCCAGCATCTTCAACATCGAACCAACTTTTTCACGTGTGCAAGTACACAGGAAATGTGGATGTTTTGGATCGAAAATACGAATATCTTCTTCCCAGAACAAACGGCGCATCAAGGTTTCGATATCGGTAGAAATCAATTCTTCCGTGCGCAAAGTGGAGGCGAGCATGACTGAGCGATCCCAGGTTCCCAAATCACCGGTACCAGTGGCTGTGATGCCGCCTTCGTGTGGCATTTTCTGCAGCAGCAAGCCGCGCGATACATTGTCGTCGGCGGCGAGCCACAGTCTGGTGTCGAGTTGCTCTGAACGCAGCATGTAGTTTTCGATCACGGTCGCAACCGTATCGCCATCCAAAGGCACGATGCCTTGGTAGGCTTGCTGCCCAGGCAATTTTTCCTTGGGATCAAGCGTAATGACAAAACGGCCTTGGCCATTGGCATTGACCAATTCTGGCAAGGTAGCCTCGTCACTGATGACAGCGCCGTCGACCAATTTGGCAGTTGCGCGCATGTTCAGCTCGGAGTCGCATTCAACGACCAGCAAACGCAAAGGACCATCGCCGTAAATTTGCATGACGATCGCGCCATTGAATTTCAGGTTGGCGGAGAGCAGTGCTGCTGCTGACAGCATTTCGCCCAGAATCGTTTTCACGGCTTTCGGGTATTCGCGGCGTGCTTGTACGTGCTTCCATGTTTCTGAGATGTCGACCAGTTCGCCACGTACTACTGTGTCTTCGAACATGAATTTTTGGAGTGTATCGGCCATGCTTATCCTATCCGTTTCAATGTATTTTTAAAGTCGCGACCGCGTTCTACGTAGCTGGCGGCAATGCGATGCAGATTGGCGACGTCGGCTTCGCTCAAGGTGCGTGCAACTTTTGCTGGTGTGCCGAGTATCAGTGAGTTATCCGGGAATTCCTTACCTTCGGTGACCAGCGCACCGGCACCGACCAGACAGTTTTTACCGATTTTTGCACCGTTCAAAATGACGGCCTGTATGCCGATCAGCGATCCTTCGCCTACGGTGCAACCATGTATCATCGCTTGATGGCCGACGCTCACATTGTTTTCCAGTGTGAGAGGGAAGCCCGGGTCGGCGTGCAGCACGGCACCTTCTTGCAGATTGCAGTTTTCGCCTATCGTGATGTCTTCATTGTCACCACGCACGGTCACTTGAAACCAGACGCTGGAATTTTCCTTGATGGTGACACGACCAACGATGGTTGCTGAATCGGTGATGTAGGCAGATGCAGCAATGTTGGGAGCGTGTTCGCCTAATTGGTAGATAGCCATGTTGTCAGTAAAATGGGTGGTTGCCGGCTGCGGGCAAATTTCCTGATAAATAGAAAAACTGCGTGCAGTTTTCATCGTGCTTGATGATTGGGCCAAATAGCAGCCAAATAAATCAATTTACTTATGTGGGGCCAACTTCTTGAATTGGAAGACCCAGCATATCGAACGAATCGAATATTCAAGCCATTCAACCGCTTTGGCTGCACGATTCACTACAAAGGCAGCATTTTACGTTACTCACATGAATATCCCTCATTCTGTACCAACTGATAGCACCGAATTACGTGCCTTGTCCCTGCGTTGGGTATGTGAGACCGATGCAAGGCTCAAGGCAAATGGCGTAATCGAATTGGCAAGATTGTGGGCTGAAGGCAGGCTGAGCCTGAATACCGATGATGGTCTGCAAGCGCAGCAAGCCATACCCGGTCGTCCTGCCTTGCCGGAATTGATTTCCCCCAAGTTTGTGAAGCATCGCTCCATGCGTACGACGGAAGGGCGTGCTGCAATGATCCATGCACTCACGCATATCGAGTTCAATGCGATCAATCTGGCCCTGGACGCTATCTGGCGCTTTGCCGGGATGCCGTCTGCATACTATGCCGATTGGTTAAAGGTGGCGGGCGAGGAGGCTTTGCACTTTTCTTTGCTGGCAGGGCATTTGCAGAGTTTGGGTTATCAATATGGTGATTTCCCTGCGCATAACAGTATGTGGGAAATGGCGGATAAAACCAGTGGTGATATTCTGGCCAGAATGGCCTTGGTGCCACGAACGTTGGAGGCGCGAGGGCTGGACGCTACGCCATCGACGCGTGCCAAGCTGGCGCAGGCCGGTGATCAGGCTGCGGCAGAGATTCTGGACATCATTTTGCGTGATGAAATTGGTCATGTTGCAATCGGCAATCATTGGTATAAAGTGCTATGCGATGAGCGTGAACTTGATCCAGTGACAACTTATGCTCAATTGGCTATACACTACAAGGCACCAACTTTGCGCGGACCGTTCAATCTGGAGGCTAGACGAGCAGCCGGATTTAGCGAGTTGGAGTTAAGGGCATTGGCGGGTGAGTTATCCTAGATTTCGGTTTTACCTGTTTTTTTCGTTGTTGTTGCACTTTGTTACTGCATGGATGGAAACTTGATTAGAAGTTCATTGTCAGATCGGAAGGTTGCTGTTTAGGCAATCCAATGTGCGGAAAATGCAATCGAGGCTAGCAGTGCATTATTGGCTTAAGGCATTTTTTTCATATAACTTCAATTTAAAAGGGAAAATCATGAATTCAAGCAAAACTCTCGGCACCATACTCGTAGCGAGTTTGTTGATTGCAGGTCTGGCCGCCTGTCAGAAAAAAGAAGATGTTGCTGGCACGGCTGAAACCGCTGGACAGAAAATTGATGCTGCAGCCGCAGCAGCATCTCAAAAAGTAGATGAAGCCGCTGCCAAGGTTGGTGAAGGTGTTGACAAGGCTAAAGCTGATGTCGCTCAAGGCGCTGCGAACCTAACTGACGCAACCGGCAAAAAGGTTGAAGAAGTCGGCGTAAAAATGCAGGATGCTGCCAAAGACGGTACTAGCAAGTAATTTACTTACCTACAGCGCGCCGATGATCGTTGATCGTCGGCGCGCTTTGTTGTTTACAGCTTGATTGTACGAACCTTAATCTGGAATTTTCTTGTTTTTGGTTTGTCTCATAGTGAAGAAATAGCGAGTTGCCGTCCGAGCATTGTTTAGATGGAATGTAAAATGACCGTCTGATACAGATATGCGATGTCTTGCGTCGCGTCTTCCCCATTTTTTACATCCCGTATTTATCGGTCACTTTGCATGAAGTCTTCGCGTTCCGAATTTATTAATATCCGTGGTTTGAGTTATCACATACGACATTGGGGCAATCAGGATGCGCCGATGCTCTTCATGTTGCATGGCTGGATGGATATGTCCGCTTCGTTCCAGTTTCTGGTCGATGCCTTGCAGCGTGAGTGGCACGTGATTGCACCTGATTGGCGCGGTTTTGGCCTAAGCGATCACGCAGGGACGAATTACTGGTTCCCTGATTATCTGGGGGATCTGGATGCGATCTTGCAGCATTATTCGCCAGCGCAGCCTGTCTATTTGCTTGGGCATAGTCTGGGCGCAAACGTTGCTGGAGTTTATGCAGGTGTACGCGCTAATAGAATCAAGAAGTTAGTCAATCTCGAAGGTTTCGGTATGCCCAACACGCAGCCGGAAGATGCACCTGCGCGTTTTGCAACATGGCTGGATGAATTGCAGGGCATACCTAGTTTGCGTAGCTATGCGACGCAGGAAGAGGTCGCGGCACGCTTGCAAAAGACCAATCCGCGCTTGAGTGATGAACGTGCTGCATTCTTGTCCGCACATTGGGCTGCACCGAACGAGAGCGGCGCATGGGAAATTCAAGCCGATCCGGCGCATCGTTTGTCCAATCCGTATTTATATCGAGTGGAAGAGGTGCTGGCATGCTGGAAGCTGATCACAGCACCGGTCTTGTGGATAGAAGCGAAGAATAGTGAGTTGCTCACGCGTATGGGATCGAAAGAGAAAGCACGCGCGGAAATAGACCGGCGTATTGCATCGATTCCGAATGCCACCATCTTGATGGTGGATAACGCCGGTCACATGCTGCAGCACGATCAGCCGGAAATGTTGGCTGCGGCAATTGATCAATTTCTGGATTGAGTGCTGGCCCCGCATTTGCTTTAGGGCAAATCGTGCTTATCGCGCGTACAATCGAACCATGCGTTGCTTCTAGCGCTATATAACTGATTTTGCATGCTAAACGTAGACCTACATTGCCACTCTAATTTTTCTGACGGTACCTTGACGCCGACGGCGCTGGCTGCTCGCGCCAAAGCGAATGGCGTCGATGTATGGGGTATGACAGACCACGATGAAATCGGTGGCATTGCTGAGGCGCGTGCCGCTGCTGCTGCACTGGATTTGCCATTTGTGCCTGGCGTGGAGATTTCCATCACATGGTCCGGCCAAACCGTGCACATCGTCGGTTTGCAAATCGATGAAACGAATGATGTGTTGGTTAACGGGCTGGCAGCAACCCGAGGTGGTCGTGAACCGCGCGCGCGCGAAATCGCCGAACAACTGGAAAAAATCGGAATTACAGGTGCGTATGAAGGCGCGCTCAAGTTTGTCGATAATCCGGATTTGATTTCCCGTACGCACTTTGCCCGTTACATTATCGAGCTGGGTTTGTGCGACAACCTGCATGATGTCTTTGATAATTACCTGGGTGAAGGCAAACCGGGTTTTGTGCCGCATCGCTGGGCAAGTTTGCAAAATGCGGTGGAGTGGATACGTGCTGCAGGTGGCGTGGCAGTGATTGCCCATCCGGGGCGCTATAAATTCAGCGATCTTGCATTTGATGCTTTATTTAATGAATTTAAAGGCTTCGGCGGTGTCGGAATCGAGGTGACGACGGGTAGCCATACTGTCGATCAATATGATTATTATGCCAAGATAGCGAACAGCTACGGTTTCTTGGCTTCGCGCGGCTCCGATTTTCACGGTCCCGGCGAATCGCGTGTCGATTTGGGTGCACTTCCGGCATTACCGCTCGGTGTGCGTCCGATTTGGCATGATTGGCGTTTGTGATAGCTGAGCAATTTCTGATCAGTATGTTGCGCTCTTGAAATTTTTGATTGCGGCCTTATTTAGGAATCGCTCTTAACCCCCTTTGGAGGCTATTGAATGAAACGAATTTTCCTTTTCATTGCAACGAATATTGCAGTGATTGCGGTGATGTCTGTGGTGCTATCGCTCCTGGGCGTGGACCGCTTTATCACACAAGCCGGCTTGAATTTGCCGATGCTGCTGGCATTTTCGCTGGTGGTTGGTTTTACCGGCTCGTTTATCTCGCTGCTGATCAGCAAGCCTATGGCTAAATGGTCGACTGGCGCACGTGTCATTACGGCGCCATCGTCGAGCACTGAACTGTGGCTGATCGATTCAGTGCGCAAGCTGTCGGAGCGCGCTGGTATTGCAATGCCGGAAGTGGCTGTCTATGACGGCGAGCCAAATGCATTTGCAACTGGTGCGTTTAAAAACTCCGCTCTGGTTGCGGTATCGACCGGCCTGCTGCAAAGCATGACGAAAGATGAAGTCGAAGCTGTATTGGCGCATGAAGTCGCCCACGTTGCCAATGGCGACATGGTGACGATGACCTTGGTGCAAGGTGTAGTGAATACTTTCGTCGTATTCCTGTCGCGCGTAGTTGGTTACTTTGTTGATCGTGCGCTTTCGTCGCGCAACAACAATAGTGGCGGGCAGGGCATGGGTTATTTCATTACAGTGATGGTCTGTCAGGTCGTGTTTGGTATTGCTGCTTCGGTGATCGTTGCATGGTTCTCGCGTCATCGTGAGTTCCGCGCTGATGCAGGTGCTGCGAAATTACTGGGTAGCCCGCAGCCGATGATGAAAGCGCTGGCACGTCTTGGTGGCATTGAGCCATCAAGTTTGCCGGAAGGTTTGGCTTCGTTGGGTATCAATGACAAGCCTGGATTTGCTGCTTTGTTCTCAAGCCATCCGCCGATTGAAGACCGTATTGCAGCGTTGCGCAATATCCAATAATTCTTTATCGGGAACGTATGGCGGCGGTGATCTGAAGATCGCCGCCGCCCTTATTTTTTATGAGCCAATTCTTTCTGATTCATCCGGAAAATCCGCAGGCGCGCTTGATCACACAAGCCGTGCAAATCGTCAGAGATGGCGGCATCGTCGCTTTGCCTACCGATTCCTGTTATGCCTTGGTCTGCCATCTCGATGACAAGGATGCCGTTGCGCGCTTGCGCCGGATACGTAATGTCGACGACAAACATCATCTGACCTTGTTATGCCGCGATTTGAGCGAGATTGCGCTTTATGCGAAAGTCGATAATCAGCAATATCGCTTGTTGAAATCGGCAACGCCTGGACCGTACACCTTTATTCTGGAAGCGACCAAGGAAGTGCCGCGTCGCCTAAGCCATCCTTCACGCAAGACCATAGGTTTGCGCGTACCGGAAAACCGTATCGTGCATGCATTGTTGGAGGAGTTGGCGCAGCCATTGCTTGGTACTACGTTGATCCTGCCGGGTGAAGATGAACCATTGACTGATCCGGAAGACGTGCGCGATCGCCTGAACAAGGTGGTGGATTTGGTAATCGATGGTGGCGCCTGCAGTTTTGAGCCAACGACTGTGATCGATTTGACGAGCGGTGAGCCTGTGCTGCAGCGTCAAGGGCGCGGCGATGCATCGCTATTCGGCCTGTAATTCAAACTATTCAATCACGGTTGGAGACTGATGTCGTCAACCGTGTCTTGTATGCTGCCGTTCATACAAATGAGCGTGCGCATATCCGATTGCTTTATCTGTTGTCACAAACGACAGCATCCCCTCTGATAAAATCCTACCGATGAACGATCTTATTCAAACTTTTGCCGTTTATGCATTGCCTATCGTATTTGCGATTACCTTGCATGAGGCTGCACACGCGTATGCGGCCAAATATTTTGGCGATACTACTGCTTATGCGCAAGGTCGCATGAGCTTGAATCCGATCAAACATATTGATCCTATTGGTACTTTGCTGATTCCTATCGCGCTGTATTTCGCCGGTAGCCCGTTTCTGTTTGGCTATGCGAAGCCGGTGCCAGTCAACTTCGGTAATTTGCGCAATCCGAAAAAACAGATGGCATTTGTAGCGCTGGCGGGACCTGCGGCCAATCTGGTGATGGCTCTGATGTGGATGCTGATGGGAATCTTCTTGCAGGTTTTCGGCGCAAATGAAGAGTTCTTGATGCGCATGGCGCAGGCTGGTATTTTGACGAACTTGGTGATTTTTGCTTTCAATCTGTTCCCGATTCCTCCGCTCGACGGTGGGCGCATCATGACCAGTATCCTGCCGCATAAATATGCGTATAAATTCGCACAGCTGGAACCGTACGGCTTTTTCATCGTGTTGGCGCTGGTATTCCTGAAAGTGCTGCACTTCTGGATGGTGCCGGTGATGTCGATTGCTGCCACCTTTTTGAAATTGCTTGTTTCCCCTCTTACTTTTTTACTGAACTGAGTTTTTATGTCTATCGATCGCGTTGTTTCCGGTATGCGCCCGACGGGTGCGCTGCATCTTGGCCACTATCATGGTGCGCTGAAGAACTGGGTCAAATTACAGAATGAAGTTCCTTGCCTTTTCTTCGCCGCCGATTGGCATGCATTGACGACGCATTACGACGATCCTAGTCTTATCGAAAGCAGTACTTGGGAAATGTTGATTGACTGGTTGGCCGCCGGTGTCGATCCGATGAAGTCCAGCTTATTCATCCAGTCCCAGGTTCCTGAGCATGCCGAGTTGCACCTGCTGCTGTCCATGATCACGCCACTGGGTTGGTTGGAGCGTGTGCCGACTTATAAAGATCAACAGGAAAAATTGTCGGAGCGTGATCTTGCGACTTATGGTTTCCTCGGTTATCCCTTGCTGCAAGCGGCAGACGTATTGATTTATCGTGCGACGCAGGTGCCGGTTGGCGCCGATCAAATCCCTCACATCGAAATGATGCGCGAGATCGCGCGTCGCTTTAATCATATGTACGGCAAGGAAAAAGGCTTTGAAGAAAAAGTCGCCGAAACATTGAAGAAATTGAGCAGCAAACAAGGCAAGCAATACAAGGAGTTGCGTGCTGCGTATCAAGAGCAGGGCAATGCCGAAGCTTTGGGCTGGGCGAAAACCTTGCTCGATAGCGTGCAAAGCATCAGCGAAACCGATCGCGAGCGCTTGTTCGGTTATCTGGCAGGCACCCGCAAGCAGATTTTGCTCGAGCCACAAGTACGCCTGACGGAAGCATCACGTATGCCGGGACTCGATGGACAGAAAATGTCCAAGAGCTATGGCAATTCGATTACCTTGCGTGAAGACAAAGAAAGCCTGACCAAGAAGATTCGTACGATGCCGACTGACCCGGCACGCGTGCGTCGGACTGATGCTGGGAATCCTGAAAAATGCCCTGTATGGCAGCTGCATCTGGTGTATTCCGATGCGCCGACTAAGGAATGGGTTGTCAAAGGTTGTACTTCAGCCGGGATTGGTTGCATCGAATGCAAACAGCCAGTGATCGACGGTGTGCTGAAAGAGCAGGAACCTATGCGTGAACGTGCACAAAAGTACATCGATGATCCGTCATTGGTACGTGCGATTGTGGCAGACGGTCGTGACAAAGCACGTGCACTGGCGCAGGAAACCATGCGCGAAGTCCGCGATGCGATGGGCTTGAGCTACAACAACTGATGATGGCTCAAGGTACCAATGCGCATAATGCGCTGGATCAGCCATCGACTTGGGTGGCACGTTTTGCGCCCTTGATTCCTGCCGGCGAGGTAATGGATTTGGCTTGCGGTGCAGGGCGTCATAGCCGACTGCTGGCGCAACACGGGCATCCGGTGTTGGCGGTTGATCGTAATGCCGATGCATTGGCACTGGCAGCCGGCAAAGATATCCAAACCTTGCAGTTGGATCTGGAAACCGACGATCCAACTCAGACATGGCCGTTTGCAGGCCAACGTTTTGCCGGAATAGTCGTTACCAATTATCTGCATCGCCCACTCTGGGCGCTCATGGTTGCCAGTCTGGCTGCGGACGGTGTGCTGATTTACGAGACCTTTGCGCTGGGAAATGAGCAATTTGGCAAGCCTTCCAATCCAGATTTTTTACTGAAACATGGCGAATTGCTGGAAGTCGCCCGTCAGTACAGCTTGCAAGTCGTCGCCTATGAAGATGGCTATATTGCAGAGCCAAAACCGGCGATGGTGCAGCGGATTTGCCTGATCAAGGTTGAAAATCCCCTTGCGGCTGAGAATCTTCGCTTAATTTGACCTTCTATTCTAGGCAAGACAACACCACACAAGCGGGCGATCCGCTACAATCTAATACTCTCTAATTTTTTCGCTCACACACTATTATGATTCAGGGCAGCATAGTCGCAATCGTTACTCCCATGCACGCTGACGGCTCACTCGATTTGCCGGGCTTGCGTAAATTGATTGATTGGCACATCGCCGAAGGTACGGACGGCATCGTGATCGTCGGTACTACTGGTGAATCGCCGACCGTTTCGGTTGACGAACATTGCGAACTGATTCGCGTCGCGGTTGAACATACCGCCAAGCGCATTCCTGTGATCGCCGGTACTGGCGGTAACTCGACTTCCGAAGCGATTGAATTGACTCAATTTGCAAAGGATGTTGGAGCAGATGCTTCCTTGCTGGTCGTGCCTTATTACAATCGTCCGACGCAAGAAGGTATGTATCAGCACTTCAAGAAAATCGTTGAAGCAGTTGATCTGCCTGCGATTCTCTACAATGTGCCTGGTCGTACCGTGGCGGATATGTCGAACGAAACGATACTGCGTCTGGCACAAATCCCGGGCGTGATCGGTGTGAAAGATGCGACGGCCAATATCGCGCGTGGTATCGATCTGATGCGTCTGGCGCCAAAGAACTTCATGGTGTATTCAGGCGACGATGCAACCGCGATGGCATTGATGTTCTGCGGTGCTAAAGGCAATATTTCCGTTACCGCCAATATCGCACCGCGCGCCATGCATCAATTGTGTGATGCTGCGATGAACCAGCGCGTGGCTGAAGCAGTCGCAATCAACAACAAGGTTTCCCCTCTGCATAACAAGCTGTTTGTCGAGCCGAACCCAGTGCCAGTGAAATGGGCGATGGCCGAAATAGGCTTGATCCCAACCGGTATGCGTTTGCCTATCGTGCCATTGGCCGCGGAATATCATGATGTCGTGCGCGCAGCAATGCGTGAATCGGGTGTATTACAATAAGTCCCGATTTGGCACGTGCCTCTGATATCGACGGCTGAACCTGCTTTTAAAAAGTATTCAACATTATGACTCGGAAGATTTCTTACATGGCTCAATGCAGCTTCGCAAAACGTGGAATGGCTTACGTGCTCGTGCTCTCCGGCCTGGCTGGATGTAGCTCTATCAATTCGATGCTGGAACCAGGTCGTATCGATTACAAAAGCGAGGGGAGCAAGACCAAGACGCCTACGCTGGAAATTCCTCCGGATCTGACTCAGCTTCAGCGAGAAAATCGCTTTGGTCTGCCGGATGCGAGTCGCGGTACCGCGACGGCATCTTCCTATAATCAGCAGCAAGTCACGCGTCCTGCCGAAGTAGCAGCAACGGTTGCACCGAAAGCGCTGGCCGATATTCGTATCGAGCGCGATGGCATGCAGCGTTGGTTGGTCATCAATGAGTCGCCTGAAGTGTTGTGGCCGAAAATCAAGGATTTCTGGCAAGACAATGGTTTCCTGATTAATCTCGATTCGCCGCAATCGGGTGTGATGGAAACCGATTGGGCCGAAAATCGCGCAAAAATTCCACAGGATTTCCTGCGTTCGACACTGGGCAAGGTATTTGACTCCCTGTATTCGACCGGCGAGCGTGACAAGTTCCGTACCCGTCTTGAACGCGGTCCTAATGGCACCACCGAGGTCTATGTTAGTCATCGCGGTGCTGAAGAGGTCTTGACCGGCACAGACAAAGAAACCACCGTCTGGACTGCACGTGCATCTGATCCAGAGCTGGAAGCAGAATTCCTGTCGCGCATGATGGTGTCTTTGGGTGTGGAAGGTACACGTGCCAAGGCAGCAGTCGCTAATGTCGTTGCGCAGTCGTCCCGCGCCAAATTGGTCAAGGCACCAAGCGGCAATTACGTTCAAGTCGATGAAGGTTTCGAGCGCGCATGGCGTCGTGTTGGCTTGGCACTGGATCGCGTTGGCTTTACGGTAGAAGATCGTGATCGTACACAAGGTCTGTATTACGTTCGTTACGTTGATCAGGGTGATGACTCCAAAGTGACCGAGAAAAAAGGTTTCTTTGCGAATCTCTTTACCTTTGGCTCAAGCAAGGCTGAGAAGGATAAAGCGGCTGCACGTTATCGTGTTTCCATCAAAGGTGCTGCCGATTCCAGCCAGATTTCTGTGCTGAATAACGACGGTCAGCCGGAAACCTCGAAAACTGGCGAGCGCATCCTCGCTTTGCTGAATGAGCAGTTGAAATAATTTGTGTATGTCGACTGACGGGGTTTGCGCTTGAAGTTTGCCAGCCTCGGCAGTGGCAGTGAAGGAAACGCTCTACTCATTTCTACCCAATCCAGCACGACAAGTACGACGGTCATGCTGGATTGCGGCTTCGGGATTCGGGAAACCGAACGGCGTCTGGCAAGACTGCAGATGGTTCCAAGCGATCTTGCCGGAATAATCGTCACCCACGAACATCAAGACCATGTCGGCGGCGTATTCAAGTTCGCACGACGTCATAAGCTCCCTGTTTGGCTCAGTTACGGCACCTATCAAGCCGTGCATGATAAATGCGATGGCGTAACACTTAATTTTTGTCGTGATAGTGAACCGTTCACGATCGGTGATCTCCAGTTGTTGCCCTACACGGTGCCGCACGATGCGCGAGAACCAGTGCAGTATGTGGCAAGCAATGGCGTGGCTAAATTGGGCGTATTGACCGATGCAGGTCATGCAACATCACATGTGATTACAGCCTTGGGTGGATGCGATGCACTGATGCTAGAGTGTAATCACGACAAGCAGATGCTGATGGATTCAGCCTATCCGCCATCACTGAAACAGCGGATTGGTGGTGCTTACGGCCACTTATCCAATCAGATGGCAGGGGAAATATTGGCGGCTCTGGATAAGTCTCGCCTAAAGCGTATTGTGGGCGCGCATCTCAGTCTGAAAAACAATACGCCGGATCTTGCGCGTGCGGTATTGACGCATGAGGTATCTGATGAAGTGGAGGTCAGGATTGCTTGCCAGGAAGATGGTTTCGACTGGCTGGATGTAGCACCTCATTGACGGATATCTGAGGCAGTAGCATTTGAAAGAGACATAAAAAAAGCCGACCTAGTGGTCGGCTTTTTCATCCAAAAAATGGATTACTTAGCTGCAGGAGCGTCAGCTGCTGGTGCTGCTGGAGCAGCAGGAGCTTCTGTTGCTGGTGCTGCTGGAGCTTCAGCTGCTGGAGCTGCTGCTGGAGCTTCTGGAGCTGCTGCTGGAGCTGCTGGAGCTTCAACTGCTGGTGCTGGTGCAGGTGCTGCTTCTTCTTTTTTGCTGCATGCTGTCAAAGCGATAGCTAACAGGGATGCGATCAGCAGGGATTTTGTCATGATTATCTTTCAATAATGAATCTAGGTTGATATTAATGTGCGATGAATAATTACCGGTAATTATCGCTCTATAGGGTGCTTCGTATGTATTTCGAACCATATTGCTGCGGTGCGATGAAACGAAACCTTCCTAACCGATAATTATAGTCCTTCTTTTTGCTTGTGACACAACACTTTTACATTTTGGTAAGTGTAATGTTGTAACAAAATATGAAAATTGGCGCTCAAATTTTGCCGCGCCTCATCTTCTGAGCGAAATAACTCCGGGTAATTTCGTTTATTTGGTGTTATCCCAGAGTTAGCCAGCCATCTTTGTGCCATGTATGGAAGGCGTCAACGACGTCCGCAGAGGCGGAAGCGATAATCGTTCCGCTCAGACGCCTTTCATTCGCCAATTCTTTCAGAATCGTTAAATCCTCCTCGCCAACCTCAAACGAAGTGCCATTTATGAAGATGTAATTGCTGCGGTGCAGCATCTGCGTCTTGAGCGAAAGTTTGATGCCGCTTTTCTTTGCGTTCTGCAAAAAGCGCGTTCTGGTCAAATTTTCTTCTGGCGCGTCGAAATACACTTGCGCCTTGGGTTCGGATAAATATTCACCGAGGAAGAGCGCAATATCTTCCTGAGTAAAACGTACCTTGTTCAATTCCGCAGTCACGCGTGACAACATCGCGCTGCTGATTTCGGCACGATGTTTGGATGGCTTCAAATCAGGGTCAGCATAACGGCCCGGCAAATCAATGGAGTCGATCATCGACTCCAGGAATGCTTCGCCCAACTCTTGATAGGACGGCGCGCGGAAGCCGATCGAATAAGTCATGCATTCATCCATCGCCACGCCTTCGTGCGCGTACTGCGGTGGCAGGTACAGCATGTCGCCGGGCGCGAGTATGAATTCCTCTTCCGCTTTGAAGTTTTTCAGGATTTTCAGCGGCATGTCTTCGACCAGCGTCAGATCTGTTTGTGCGCCTATGCGCCAGCGTCTATGCCCATGTGCCTGCAACAGGAATACGTCATACGAATCGAAATGCGCGCCGACGCCGCCGGTTTCGGTTGCATAACTGATCATCAAGTCGTCGAGGCGTGCATCCGGTACGAAATCGAATTGGCGCATCAGGGCATCAACTTTTTCGTCGACCAAGTTGACGCCTTGTACCAGCAAGGTCCAATCTTTTTGTGTCAATGGAGGAACCTGCTCGAAGGGGCCGTTGTCCATGTTCCACTGGCGTTTGACGTGTGTAATCAAGCGCGATTCAACGTCATCGCGTTTGACCAGATCAAATAATTCGTCGCGTGAAAGCAATGCTTGGAAATCGGGAATAGCTTGGCGTATCAATAATGGTTTTTTATGCCAGTAGTCGCGGAGAAATTCTGCAGCGGTCAGGCCGCCTAAAAGAGTCAATTTTTTCATGGCGTCATTATATAGGTAGGTGTATTAGGCTGGAGTGCAGAGTAGCGGTGCTATCTGGCAGGTGCGCGAGTATAATTGCGGCCATATTAAATGAAAGGATCATCATGAAGATTGCCAAAAATACGGTCGTGACCGTGGAATACAAATTGTCAGACGCGCAAGGCGATTTGATTGAAGACGGCCGTGAGCCTATGGTGTATTTGCACGGCGGCTATGAAAACACGTTGCCTAAGATTGAAGAAGCGCTGGACGGCAAGGAAGTTGGCTTTGAAAACACCATTCAAGTCGAGCCTGAAGATGCTTTCGGCGAATACGATCCTAACCTGGTCAAGATCGAGCCACGCGGCCGTTTGCCGACACCTCTGGAAGTGGGCATGCAGTTCGAAGGTTCGCCAGAAACGGAAGATGAAGATGAGCAACCGCTGATTTTCACCGTGACCGATATCGCTGATGACAAGGTCGTGCTGGACGGCAATCATCCATTGGCTGGCATGGCTTTGCGCTTTACCTTGAAGGTAACGGAAGTTCGTGAAGCAACTGAAGAAGAAATTGCTCATGAGCACGTACATGGCGCACATGGTCATCATCATGGTTCGGAAGATGATGAAGGCGAAGAGGGCGATCACTTCCGCACGCATCCAATTCACTAATTCGATTTATTCGTCGTGAATGAGTACAGCCCGGAATAAAACGGGGTGCCACTTGATGGAAATAAAAACGGATGCTTAAAGGCATCCGTTTTTTTATTGCTGCGATGTATGTTGATTTGAATAACGATGCAATCTGCAATCGTTATCGACGTGTCGTTTGTGTCGTAATTGGATTCACCAGCGCGAATAATTCAGGCAGTGCCGGATTGACTACGATTTTGCGCCATGGCGGATCAACGCGTAGTGCGCCTACATTGCCGTGCCAGTCTATGCCTTTAGGTGATGTGACTGGACGAGAATTCTGATCGCTGTGAACGATCAAAATCTTGCCGTGAAATTTTTCACCGAAAGCCAGGATCTGTCGTCGGATATCGGCGAATCCTTCACGCTTGCCGGATGAGAACATCGATGAGTGTTCTGCCTTCAGCAGCGGATTGCCATCGCAGAACAAGACGATGCCATCGACCTTGCTGATTTTTGCAGTGAGGAAGAGGCGTTTCAGCCAATCACTGTTGGCGGTTTGTCTGTCTTCAAATTCGCTGTTGCGACCAGCGGCATTCAAATAATTATTATTGTTTGCCGGCAGGTTGATGGTGGCAAACATCACGTCACCGATACGCCAGCGCATGTTTTCTCCGTAAGAACGGAATTGCGGCATCATCGATTGCCGAACCAATGGAAGCTTGCTATCACCGAAGGAAAATTCATCGGTGAAAAACAAATCGCGAATACGGTTCATGTGCTCTGTTGCTGTGATGCGATTTTTCGTATTGCCGCAGCGTGTCCAGTCATTGCCGGTAATCGAAACGATGACGCCATTTTTCGCGCTATCGAGCAATGAGCGACGTTCTTTGTACAGCGCATCACTGCATGCTTCGTTCTCGGCCTTGATGCCGCTTACAACGACGAATGCCAGATTATCTGCATCGCTTTCTTCTATCGACTCACGTAAAGTCGTTTCACTATTAGCTGATTGAACCGGCTTGGCAATGACGCCGAAGCTGAACGGCGTCGCATCCGTCGCATGCGCAAATGCCGGGTAGGCGAGCGCAAGGCAAATCAGTAATTGTGAAACAGAATTTTTCATTCTGACGTGTGCTGATTACTCAGTTCCTTCAAGCGATAAATTGCATCCAATGCTTCACGGGGTGACAGTGCATCTGGATTGATCGCTGCAACGGCTTCATCAATCGCGGATGCTTGCTGATGCGCAGACATGATCTCTTCAGATGCTGACGCATTACCTGCGCTGGCGAATAAATCAAACTGCGGCGTAACCTGCATCGAATTAGCCTCTAAAGAAGCAAGATGTTTCCGTGCGGCACGAATGACTGGCTGCGGTACGCCAGCCAGTTGCGCCACCTGCAAGCCGTAGCTTTGTGAGGCAGGGCCTGCCTGTACTGCATGTAAGAACACAATACTGTCTTTATGTTCCACTGCCGACAAATGAACATTGGCGGCCGTAGGATGAATCTCCGGCAATTGCGTCAATTCGAAATAATGCGTGGCGAACAAAGTGAAGCTTTTGGTCGTATCAATGAGGTGCTTGGCAATTGCCCATGCCAATGCCAGGCCATCGAAGGTTGACGTACCGCGTCCGACTTCATCCATCAACACCAGTGAGTTTTCTGTCGCACCGTTCAGGATGGCGGCCGATTCTGTCATCTCCACCATGAAGGTAGAACGACCACCGGCCAGATCATCAGCGGCGCCTATACGCGTAAAGATGCGATCGATAGGGCCGATCACGGCGCGACTGGCAGGCACAAAGCTGCCGACGTAAGCCAGCAGCGTAATCAATGCGACTTGTCGCATATAAGTTGATTTACCGCCCATGTTAGGACCGGTAATCAACAGCAATTTGCACTCGCTGGAAAGTAGGCAATCGTTGGCGATGAAGCGTTCGATGTGATTCTCTACAACTGGATGACGGCCTTGCTCGATGGTAATCGTTGGTTCGCTCACCAGTTGCGGTGCGCACCAGTTGTGACGCATTGCATGCTCGGCGAGTGCAACCAATGTATCGAGTTGTGCCAGGGCGTGTGCGATGTTTTGCAAGGTGGCGATATGCTGCGTCATTTGTTGCAGCACTTGTTCATACAGGTATTTCTCACGCGTTAGTGCGCGTTCCTGTGCCGACAAAGCTTTATCTTCAAATGCCTTCAGTTCCGGTGTGATGTAGCGCTCAGCATTCTTCAAGGTTTGGCGGCGACGATAGTCATCCGGCACTTTATCAGTTTGACCGTGGGTGACTTCGATATAGAAGCCATGCACCTTGTTGTATTCAACGCGCAGATTGTTGATGCCGGTACGTGCGCGTTCGCGGGTTTCCAGATCAACGAGGAATTGCCCTGCGTTTTCCGACAGGCCACGCAGCTCATCGAGTTCGGCATCGAAGCCGCGTGCAATCACGCCGCCATCGCGCACCATCGCGGCTGGCTCCATCGCGATCGCACGTTCAACCAGATCGAGACAATCGGTCGGTGTGGCGAGTGCATCGTGTATCGTTTTCAACAAAGGTGCATCGGCATCCTTGTTGCACATGGATACATAGGCACGTAGCGAAGGTAATTGCTGCAAGCCGCCGCGCATGCCAGCCAGATCGCGTGGACGGGCCGATAACAACGCGATACGTGTGGTAATGCGTTCCACGTCTGGTACCGAGGCTAAGGTCGAGGCGAGACCGCTACAAGCGTCTGCACGCATCAATGCATTGATGGCGGCATGGCGTGCCATGGCTACTGCTTGATCGCGACGTGCGTGGTGCAGCCAGTGACGTAATAGACGCGAACCCATCGCGGTACGGCAGTGATCGAGCAAGGAGAACAGCGTCGCTGAATTGGCATCCTGACCGCGTATGGTTTCTGTCAGTTCCAGATTACGTCGCGTGGCGGCATCGAGACCGATGAATTCATTTTCTGTTTCAACCGTCAGCGTACGTACATGCTGCAAGCCTTTGCCTTGCGTCGATTGCGCGTAGCGCAAGAGCGCACCGGCAGCACCGATGGCAGCGCTTAGATTTTCTGCGCCGAAACCGGTCAATGTACCTACATTGAGTTGCTCGTACAAAGCTTTGGTGCCATGCGCAATATCAAAGTGCCAGTCGGGGATGGTGGTGTTTTTTGCGTAAGCAAATTCATTGAACAGATCGTTGACGCTGCCGGGCAATAAAATTTCGGCAGGTGCTATGCGTTCCAGTTCATGCTTCAGACGTGCTTCTGCATTTTGCGCATCGGTGGAAAACTCCATCAATTTCAATGCGCCGCTTGCCATCGACAGCCAGGCGAGGCCTATCGTGACAGTCTTGCGTTGCGTCGTGCTGTAGAGCGCGAGCAAGGGTTGTTCGGATTTTTCAGGCAGTAGATCTGAATCGGTCAATGTGCCTGGCGTGATGACGCGCATCACTTTGCGTTCGACGGGACCTTTGCTGGTCGCCGGATCGCCGATCTGTTCACAGATCGCAATCGATTCACCTAGTTTGACCAGCTTGGATAAGTATTGATCCACTGCGTGGAAGGGCACGCCCGCCATCTTGATCGGATTGCCGTTAGATGCGCCGCGTTGAGTCAGTGTGATGCCAAGCAGGCGCGATGCTTTTTCCGCATCATCGAAAAACAATTCGTAGAAATCACCCATCCGATAAAACACTAGTGTGGTCGGATGTTCAGCCTTGATGCGCAGATACTGCTGCATCATGGGTGTGTGCTTCTCGTTCGGAAGAGGGATGTTTGTTTTTTCGGTTACCGACGACATAGTTGATTCCAAAGTTTCTTCAGCACGTTTTGTTTCTTGGTTCAGCTATTGCAACTGAGCACGAGAAGACAAAAGTAAAGATGACATTGTATTCGACGAGATCGATTTTGTTGGCACCGCAATGCAATAGATATGCTGTCTTTGCTCAGGGGCTGCAACATTTAATATTGCAGCCCTTGGGACTTAGCGGCCGCGGCCGCCTGAGCGGTGTGGTGCTGCCGGACGTGCAGTTGAATTGCCACCAAAACTACGCGATGGACCATTCGGTTTTGGTGCAGGTGCTTTGCCGGATTTTGCCGGGGCATTGCGTCCTTGACCTTGTGGGCGACGACCTTGTACATCGTTGCTACGACGTTGTATCGGTTGTGGTTTCGCGTTCAGATCAGGCTCGAAGCCAGGAATCACTTCCGATGGCAGCTTGCGCTTGATCAGCTTCTCGATATCTTTCAGCATGTCCAGTTCATCGACGCAAACCAGTGACACTGCTTCGCCGGTAGCACCAGCACGACCGGTACGGCCGATGCGATGTACATAATCTTCTGGCACGTTAGGCAAATCGTAGTTCACGACGTGTGGCAATTGATCGATGTCGATACCGCGTGCGGCGATATCGGTTGCTACCAAGACTTGCAAACTACCGTCCTTGAATTCGCTCAATGCACGTGTGCGTGCCGACTGGCTCTTATTGCCATGAATCGCCATGCCGCTGATGCCGTCTTTTTCAAGTTGTTCGACCAACTTGTTTGCGCCGTGTTTTGTACGCGTGAAGACCAGCACTTGTGACCAGTTATTGGTCTTGATCAGATGCGCGAGCATAGGATGTTTTTTGTCGCGGTCAACTGGATGAATTTTTTGTTCGATCACTTCAACGGTCGAATTGCGACGTGCTACTTCGATCATGGCTGGGGAGTTCAACAAGCCATCTGCCAACGCTTTAATCTCATTGGAGAAGGTAGCGGAGAACAGCAGGTTTTGACGGTTCTTAGGCAACACTGCGAGGACGCGACGAATATCCTTGATGAAACCCATGTCGAGCATGCGGTCGGCTTCGTCCAGCACCAGGATTTCAACCTTGGTCAGGTTGACGGTACCTTGTTGCATGTGATCCAGCAGGCGACCTGGTGTAGCAACCAGGATATCGACGCCGTGCTTGAGCATTTTGATTTGTGGGTTGATGCCGACGCCACCGAAGATAACAGCGGAGTTCAGATTCAAATACTTGCCGTAGGTGCGTACGCTTTCTTCAACTTGTGCTGCCAGTTCGCGGGTTGGTGTCAACACCAGAGCGCGGATAGGGCGTTGGGCAGAAGCTGATGCGTGCGGGGTGCCGCTGGTAGCAAGGCGATGCAAAATTGGCAGCGTGAAGCCTGCGGTTTTGCCGGTGCCGGTTTGTGCGCCAGCCAGCAAGTCGCCGCCAGCCAAAACAGCAGGGATGGCTTGTGCTTGAATCGGGGTCGGGTTGGTATAACCGCTTTCGGTAACGGCGCGAACAATTCCTTCGGCTAAGCCGAGGTCAGAAAAAGACATGAATACTCAATAGAAAATTATCGGCCTGTCGCCGCAAAGGGCGCCAGTCGCAGGCAAACGGGATTAGGGTGCGGAAATCGCGAGACAGCGGCAAGGTGACTGGAGGTATGCCGTGTGCGGCGAGTATAACAGGGCAATGCTGCAGTGCAGATTAAATCTGCCTGAGAGCGCTTTCATGAAGGCAGTGGGGATGCAGAAGTATGTTCAAAATGTCATCAGTGTTCACCATTGGCAGTGCAGAGCATCACGCATCGAGCACGCGCAGGCCTATCGTGCCGCTGATGATCAATGTTATGCACAGCAGACGCAAAGGCGACAAGGCATCCTGAAACAGAAAAATACCGAGTATGGCGACGCCAACAGTGCCCGTGCCGGTCCAGATGGCATAAGCAGTGCCGGCCGGCAAGTTGCGCATCGCCAGTGTCAGGAAAAGTACGCTGGCAGCAGCGGCAGCAATGCCAATGACGCTGGGCACCAATCGGGTCCAGCCGTGCGCATACTTCAATGCGATGGCCATCATGATTTCCACTACACTTGCGATTAACAGATAGATCCACGCCATTGCTTTTCTCACGAAGAATTGAACAGATGTTTAGAATATGCAGACACCTTCTCGGCAACAAGTACGCACTTTTTGGTAACCATGGAATCGACAAAAAAAATTGACATGGAAGCAGTACGATCCGACGTTTTCAGTGCGGCATGCCCGTCCAGAAAAGTACTGGAACTGATTGCGAGTAAATGGGTATTGCTGATTTTTCCAGCGCTGGATGGTGGGCCTATGCGCAATAGCGAATTGCTGCGCAGAATAGAAGGCATTTCGCAGAAAGTGCTGACGCAAACCTTGAAAGAGTTGGAGCGTAATGGCTTGGTGACGCGATGCGATCTGGAAACCAGTTCACCACATGTTGAATATGAACTCAGCCCTTTGGGCAAGTCCTTAAGCACAACCTTGGTGGCATTGGATAGATGGACGAATCAGCATTATCCTGAGCTGATGCAGGCAAGGGAAGATTTTGATGCCGAGGATGAGAACATCACCGGACGCATCGTGCACAAATTGAGGTGAGATGCGTTGAAATGATTTGTTTGTCTTGCTGAGTACTTTCGACGAACTTCCAGCTTGGTCTGCTGGAAGTTCGTCATCACATTATCGTGCAAATTCCGACAGCAGGTTCACTTGTTGCGAGAACACTTTTGGATTCCCGGCCATTACATCGCCTTTGTACAAATAATCTGCTTCACCTTTGAATGTGCCGACGATGCCGCCAGCTTCGGTAACCAGCAAGGCACCTGCGGCGATATCCCACGGTTGCAAACCTTTTTCGAAGAAGCCATCGAGGCGACCGCAAGCAACATAAGCCAGATCGAGAGCGGCAGAGCCTGGACGGCGCAGACCGGCGCAGCTTTGCGTCATGATCTTGAACATTTTCATGTATTCATCAAGATTGTCGGTAGTGCGATAAGGGAAGCCGGTGCCGATCAATGCGTCAGCAATCTTGTCACGCTTGGTAACGCGGATACGCTTTTCGTTCAGATATGCGCCTGCACCTTTGGTGGCGGTGAACAAGTCATTGCGGGTTGGGTCATAGACCACTGCTTGCGTGATTTGGCCGCGCTGTTGCAGGGCGATAGAAACGCAGTACTGTGGAAAGCCGTGTATGAAGTTGGTGGTACCGTCGAGTGGATCGATGATCCAGACGTTGTCGTTTTCGTCGTGCAGATTGGCTGAGGCGCCGGATTCTTCCGCCAGGATGGCGTGATCTGGGTAAGCGGTTTTCAGAACCTCTATGATCGCTTGCTCGGCAGCTTGATCGACTTCAGTCACAAAGTCGTTTGGATTTTTTTCCGTGACTTTGACGCGGTCGAGATCGAAGGATGCACGATTGATGATGGCAGCGCCGCGGCGAGCAGCCTTGATCGCCGTATTAAGCATGGGATGCATAGAGTTTCCGTTAAAATGGCGGTCCCATCGCCTGAGGGCGAGTGGATCCACCTAAATTGAAATTAATGAGCGATGCGGTATAGAGTTGCCATTTCTGACATGATTCCTACCGCGCAATGCCGCTATTTTAAATGAACCAGCCACAAACTGACACGCCTCTTTTCAATCGCCTGCGTTTTGTACTGGTGGAAACCAGTCGCCCCGGCAATATCGGAGCGGCGGCGCGCGCTATCAAAAACATGGGTTTTTCAGAGTTGGTACTGGTCAATCCGCGCTTTCCTGATGCTGCTATGCAGGAGGAAGCAGTGGCTTTTGCCAGTGGCGCACAGGATATCTTGACCTCGGCGCGCATAGTCGGCTCGATTGAAGAAGCGTTGACAGATTGCAACTATGCGGCGGCAGTGACGGCACGCCTGCGTGAATTTTCACCGCCTATCATTTCGCCACGTGTGTTGGCGACACGCTTGGTTGAAGAGACTTCTTTGCGTGCTGCAGTGGTTTTTGGCAATGAGCGCTTCGGCTTACCGAACGAGATTGTTGAAAAGTGTAATGTCTTGATTACTATTCCAGCGAATCCGGATTATTCATCGTTGAATCTGGCGCAAGCCGTGCAGGTCTTGGCTTACGAGGCGCGCATGGCGACGGTGGGAGATGCGCGTGCAGCGACGGATATCGGTTTTCAGGGCGAGGCTGCGAGCATGACGCAGATCGACGGTATGTACGCGCATCTGGAGCAGGCGCTGGTAGCGATCGATTTTCTGGATGCGAATAATCCGAAGAAGTTGATGCCGCGCCTGAAGCGTTTGTTTGCCCGTACACAATTGGAAACGGAAGAAGTGAATATCCTGCGCGGGATTGCGAAGCAGATTTTAGCGAAGCAAAAAAATACCGGATAAATCCGGTATTTTTTCTTCAGTTCTGGTGTTAGTTCCAGCTACGCATCAAACCTACAGCCAAACCTTCCAGCGCAAATTCATCGCGCGACAGATCGACACGTATCGGTTCGAAATCCGGGTTTTCCGGCAGTAACTCGATCAAGGAGCCGGACTTCTTGTAGCGTTTGACGGTGACATCATCACCCAAGCGCGCAACCACGATCTGGCCATTTTTCGCAGCATCGATTTTTTTCACCGCCAATAAGTCGCCATCCAGAATTCCCGCATCGCGCATCGACATGCCGCGTACTTTCAACAGGAAGTCAGGTTTAGCCGAAAACAGCGCGGGATCAACGTCGTAGGTCGCTTCGATATGCTCTTGCGCCAGAATCGGTGAGCCGGCGGCTACACGTCCGACCAGCGGCAGACTCAATTGCATCAAAGCTGGATGTGGCAAGGCCATTTGTCGGCCGGGGAAACGTTCCGCGCCATTGCTACCCATATCGCGTAAGCGTATGCCGCGTGAGGTGCCGGGCGAAATTTCAATCGCGCCTTTGCGTGCCAGTGCTTGTAAATGTTCCTCTGCGGCATTGGCAGAGCGAAAGCCGAGTTCTGTTGCAATTTCTGCACGTGTCGGCGGGAAACCGGTATTTTCGATCGCGTCGCGTATCAAATTCAGAATTTGCTCTTGGCGTGCTGTCAGTTTGATCATTGCGTAGCCTGGCTTGAAATGGCGCGTGAGAAGGCACGTTGCCGTGGACTGTTCATATAAACAGTCTGTATTTTTATACAGTGCATGCCTAAATGCAAGCTGATTTGCTCAAATATGGGTGAAATGACTGCACATTCGGTACGGAAGGTTGCGATAAATGCTTGAAAGCGTTGAGTTTTCTAGCTCGTACGCGTATGATTGCTGGTTTTCCTCTTCCCACACTCGTCTTGACGCCGAGGTGGGCAATCTTCAATCCGTCCAAAAGGAGCTTACATGCGTCATTATGAAATCGTATTTATCGTCCATCCGGATCAAAGCGAGCAAGTGCCTGCAATGATCGAACGCTACAAAGGCATCGTCACCGCACGCGGTGGTGTTGTTCATCGCGTGGAAGACTGGGGCCGCCGTCAAATGGCGTACCTGATCCAAAAACTGGCTAAAGCCCACTACGTCTGCCTGAACATCGAATGTGACGGCGAAACACTGGCTGAAATCGAAACCGGCTTCAAATTCAACGATGCCGTTCTGCGTCATCTGACAGTGAAAATGAAGAAGGCTGAAACAGCGCCATCGCCAATGATGAAGGCTGTGCAGAAGGAAGATGCTGCCAAGAGCCATCGCGCCGAGGCACCTGCTGCCTAATTATTGCAACGACGTATCAGGAGAGTGAATCAACTTCAGTTTGTAGCCACCATCGCCGAGCGTGAAATTTTGCGCTACACCCCGGCAGGTGTCCCGATTGTGTCAGCAGTTTTACTGCACAGTTCGCAACAGATAGAAGCAGGTGTTCCACGATTGGTCGAGTTTGAAGTTGCCGCGATTGCCGCGGGAGAAATTTCAGGCAGATTCAATCAAGCCGAATTAGGCGGGACATTTCAGTTCACTGGTTTTCTGGCACGTAAGAGCCGTAACAGCAAAAGCCTTGTTTTCCATCTCACAGATTTCGAGACCCACATTTAGATACAGGAGCCCAAAATGGCATTCGGTAAAAAATTCGACAAAAGCAAACTCAAAGAAAAACGCAAACAACAAAACCCTTTGTTCAAGCGTAAAAAATTCTGCCGCTTCACAGCTGCACACGTAGAACAAGTTGACTACAAAGACGTGGACACACTGAAAGATTTCGTTCAAGAAAACGGCAAAATCATGCCAGCACGCTTGACCGGCACCAAAGCAATCTATCAACGTCAAGTCGATACAGCAATCAAACGCGCACGTTTCCTCGCGTTGTTGCCGTACACCGATCTGCACCACGCGTAATAACGACTTGAAATAGGAGAAAAACATGCAAGTCATTCTGTTAGAAAAAGTCGTTAATCTCGGCAACCTCGGTGAAGTCGTTAAAGTAAAAGACGGCTACGCACGTAACTTCCTGATCCCACAACGCAAAGCTCGTCGTGCTACGACTGCTGCTGTTGCTGAATTCGAAGTCAAGCGCGCAGAGCTGGAAAAAATCGCTGCAGAAAAATTGGCAGCTTCGCAAGCACAAGGCGAAAAATTGAGCGGTCAATCCGTTCAAATCACGCAAAAATCGGGTGTTGACGGCCGTTTGTTCGGTTCCGTTACCAATGCTGATATCGCTGAAGCGTTGACCAAGCAAGGTTTCGCAGTTGAAAAAGCACAAGTTCGCTTGCCAACAGGCCCGTTGAAAGTCGCTGGCGATCACGTTGTTGCAGTTGCATTGCACACAGACGTAGTCGTTGAAGTGACGATCACCGTAGTCGGCGATCACGCTTAAGTTGTATTAAAGTACCTCAGGCACTCGTTGCCTAGAAAAAGCCGGGTTTTCCCGGCTTTTTTATTGCCCATTTTCTTAAGCCGCCGCTCGCAACAGGTATAATTCGCGCCATGAACACCCGTGCCGATCCGCAATTAGAGTCCCTTCGCGTCCCCCCGCATTCGATAGAAGCTGAGCAATCCGTCCTCGGCGGCTTGTTGCTGGATAACGCAGCGTGGGATCGTATTGCCGATTTCGTCAATCAGGAAGATTTCTATCGCTACGATCACCGGATCATTTTTCAGCACATCGTCAAGCTGATCAATAACTCCAGACCGGCTGACGTGATCACCGTATTCGAGGCCTTGACCAATAGCGGCAAGGCAGAAGAAGTCGGTGGCGTGACTTATCTGAACGCACTGGCGCAGAATACGCCGTCCGCCGCCAATATCCGTCGTTATGCCGAGATCGTGCGTGACCGCGGTGTGTTGCGCAAACTGATTACTGTTTCGGATGAGATATCCGGTAATGCATTCAATCCGCAAGGCAAGGAAGTCAAGCAGATGCTGGATGAAGCCGAATCCAAGATCTTTGCGATTGCGGAAGAGGGCGCGCGTGGCGCACAAGGTTTCCAGGAAATCCAGCCTTTGCTGACGCAAGTCGTCGAACGTATCGACGAGCTGTATAACCGCGACAGCACCAGTGATATCACTGGTGTGCCAACCGGCTTTGCCGATCTGGATCGTATGACATCGGGCTTGCAGCCAGGCGATTTGATCATTGTGGCTGGTCGTCCTTCGATGGGTAAAACCGCGTTCTCGATCAACATCGGTGAAACGGTAGCGATCGAAAGTGGTTTGCCGGTTGCGGTCTTCTCGATGGAGATGGGCGGCACACAGTTGGCAATGCGTATGCTGGGTTCGGTTGGTCGTCTGGATCAACATCGCTTACGTACAGGTCGTCTGGCCGATGAAGATTGGCCACGTCTGACGCATGCGATTCAAAAGATGAACGATGCACAGTTGTACATCGATGAAACACCAGCGCTGAATTCGATTGAGTTGCGTGCACGTTCGCGTCGTCTGTCGCGTCAATGCGGCAAGCTGGGTCTGATCATCATCGATTACTTGCAACTGATGTCGGCCAATACTTCAGGCGAAAACCGTGCGACGGAAATTTCCGAAATCTCGCGTAGCTTGAAAGGTTTGGCCAAGGAATTGAATTGCCCGGTGATTGCGCTCTCGCAGTTGAACCGTTCGCTGGAGCAACGTCCGAACAAACGTCCCGTCATGTCCGATCTGCGTGAATCCGGCGCTATCGAGCAGGATGCCGACGTGATTTTGTTTATTTATCGCGATGAAGTGTATAACCCTGATTCGCCAGATAAAGGTACCGCGGAAATTATTATCGGTAAGCAGCGTAACGGCCCAATCGGCAGCGTACGCCTGACCTTCCTCGGTCAATACACCAAATTTGAGAACTACACCGGCTCGGCCGCCCTGTATCAAGGGGATTGATGTAGTGATTGTTTGCGTATTTTAGAGTTCTCTTCAAAGGCCACTGGTCTTTGTAGCTAATCACAGTATTTCAACATTTTCATATTCAAAGAGAGTAATTATGTTTGGACGACTTCTACCGAAAGAAGGCAAGTTTTTCGATCTCTTCAACGAGCATGCCGAGTTTTGCGTCAAAGGCGCGAAGGAAATGGTTGCCTTGATGACCAATTTCGACGACCTGGAAATTCGTGTACATGCGATCGAAGGTATCGAGAAGCAGGCAGACAAGGTCACGCATGCGACGCTGGATGCTTTGCATAAAACCTTTATTACACCGCTCGATCGTGATGACATCCATCAACTGATCACGCGCATGGACGATATCCTCGATTTGCTCGAAGATGCGGCGCAAACAATCTCTCTGTACGACATTAAAGCGATTACACCTGAAGCCAAGCGTTTGGCTGAGTTGTGCCTGGCTTGTACCGAAAAGGTCAAAGCTGCAGTCGCTCTGTTGCACAACATGGACAATTCGCGCGAGATTCTGGCTATTTGCCAGGAAATCGATCGTCTGGAATCGGATGCCGATCACGTGATGCGTGCTGCGATGTCCAAGCTGTTCCGCGAAGAACCGGATGTACGCAATCTGATCAAGCTCAAGGCGATTTACGAATTGCTGGAAACTGTCACGGATCGTTGTGAAGACGTCGCCAATATCATCGAAGGCATCATCGTCGAGAACGCTTGATTCATTGAGCGTAACGTTGGTGTGCCTTGCCGTTATTTTTTGATGACGTGCAAGGCTGTCTTGTAAGTTTCGCGGTTGCTGATGTAGTTGTCGGTGACATACGCAGATTGAACAAAGAATAAATATCCATGCAAACTCTCCACATGAGCCTTTATGTCCTGGCCTTTTTGATCATATTGGCTTTGATATTCGATTTCATGAATGGCTTTCATGACGCGGCAAACGCAATTGCGACGGTGGTATCAACCGGCGTATTGAAACCGCAAACCGCCGTGATGATGGCGGCGTTTTTCAACTTTATCGCAATCGGTGTTTTCCACCTCAAAGTGGCGATGACGATAGGTACGGGTACGATTGATCCTATTGTGATTGATCACTACGTCGTATTCGGCGCATTGGTTGGTGCGATAGTCTGGAACGTGGTGACCTGGTATTTCGGCTTGCCGTCGTCTTCGTCGCATGCATTGATCGGTGGTTTGGTTGGCGCAGCAGTGGCCAAGGCTGGTACCGACGCATTGATTTCTTCCGGCTTGATTAAAATCATCGCCTTTATCGTGTTGTCACCTTTGCTCGGTTTCCTGTTCGGTTCCTTGATGATGGTGTTGGTATCGTGGTTGTTCGTCAGATCGACGCCGCGCAATGTAGATCGTTGGTTTAGACGGCTGCAACTGTTTTCTGCCGCAATGTACAGTTTGGGGCACGGCGGTAACGATGCACAGAAGACCATGGGGATCATCTGGATGTTGCTGATTGCTGCAGGTGTATCGACCGCAGCCGATCCGCTGCCATGGTGGGTCATCATCAGCTGCTACACCGCGATCAGTCTGGGTACTTTGTTCGGTGGCTGGCGTATCGTCAAAACGATGGGACAGAAAATCACCAAGCTGAAGCCTGTCGGCGGTTTCTGTGCTGAAACCGGTGGTGCGATCACCTTGTTCCTGGCAACTGCCTTGGGTGTGCCAGTATCGACCACGCATACCATTACCGGTGCGATTGTCGGCGTTGGCGCATCACGCAAGATGTCTGCTGTGCGTTGGGGTGTTGCCGGCAATATCGTTTGGGCGTGGATATTCACCATTCCTGCTGCAGCGTTTATGGCGGCAATTGCATGGTGGGTTGGGACGATGATTTTGTGATGCAGTAATGCATCCGCAATAAAAAAAGCCTGCTGAATTCAGCAGGCTTTTTTGTTTCTGGCGAACCAGAGTTGTTACAACACTTCGCTCGCGTGATCTGCCAGACGTGAGCGTTCGCCGCGTGCCAGCGTGACGTGACCGCTGTGTCCCCAACCTTTGAAGCGGTCAACCACATAAGTCAAACCGCTGGAGCCTTCGGTCAGGTAAGGCGTATCGATCTGCGCGATGTTACCGAGGCAGATGATCTTGGTGCCCGGACCTGCACGGGTGACCAAGGTTTTCATTTGCTTAGGCGTCAAGTTTTGCGCTTCATCGATGATCAGGAACTTGTTGACGAAGGTACGGCCACGCATGAAGTTGAGCGACTTGATCTTGATGCGTGAACGAATCAGGTCTTGCGTTGCGGCACGACCCCATTCACCGGCATCGCTGTCGGACTTGTTCAACACTTCAAGGTTATCGTCGAATGCGCCCATCCACGGCGACATCTTCTCTTCTTCTGTACCAGGCAGGAATCCAATGTCTTCGCCGACTGGAACGGTTACGCGCGTAACGATGATTTCGCTATAGAGCTTGGTTTCCAGTACCTGCGCCAGGCCAGCAGCAAGTGCCAGCAAGGTTTTACCAGTACCGGCTTGACCGAGCAGTGTGACGAAATCACATTCCGGATCCATCAACAGATTCAGTGCGAAGTTCTGCTCGCGATTGCGTGCAGTGACACCCCATACGCTGTTTTTGTTGTGAGCATAATCACGCAGCGTTTGGAGGACGGCGGTCTTGCCGTTGATTTGTCTTACCTGGCCGTAGAACGACGCTTCGCCATTTTGCGGTTCCATGTAGACGAACTGATTGACCAGCATCGACGGTACGACCGGGCCGCTCAAGCGGTAGAAGGTATAGCCGGTGCCGTGCTTGTTTTCTTGCCACGACTCCATGCCTTTCGCATGCTTGACCCAGAAGTCATCAGGCAACTGCATGATGCCGGAGTAGAGCAGATCAGTATCTTCCAATACGTGATCGTTGAAATACTCTTCCGCCGGCAAGCCCATGGCGCGTGCCTTGATGCGCATATTGATGTCTTTCGACACCAGTACGATGGAACGGCCCGGATATTGTGCTTCCAGTGCGCGCACCACGCCAAGGATCTGGTTGTCGGCTTTGCCCATAGGCAGGCCTTCAGGCAGCGTGACGTTTTGCAGCTTGGTCTGGAAGAACAGGCGGCCTTTGGCATCCTTGTTGCCGAGCTTCGACAATGGAATACCGTCATCAATGGCATTTTCTTCAATGCCGCTGACCAGCGCATCCAGCGAACGCGAAACCTGACGTGCGCTACGGGCAACTTCGGACATACCTTTCTTGTGGTCGTCCAGTTCTTCCAATGTCATCATCGGCAGATAAACATCGTGCTCCTCAAAGCGGAACAGCGAAGTCGGATCGTGCATCAAGACATTGGTGTCGAGTACGAATAATTTGGTCGGGCCTGACTTGTCCACTGGGCGGCGTGCACCAGACTTGGGTGCCAGCGCAACGGTTTGTGCAGAGGACGAGCGTGGTTTCTCGGATGGCGTCTTGTCGGCGATTTTCGCGCGGACGATGGCTGGCGCCGGCTCGGGGGTCTTGCGTGCTACCGGTTCAATCAGTGTCAACGATTTGACAATCTTGTCCTTATCAGCCTTGGGATAGTCTTGCGGTGACAGCAACGCGGCAGGCTTGGTCGGTAGTTTGGGCAGTGGCATCAGGACCTCGATCTAGAAAGTTTGAGAACATTTACAACAGGTACTAACGGTAGTGCAGACACGAAAAATCGGGGTTGGAAAGCCGAGAAAAAAGTGGATGAGAGACAAGCATGCAAATTAAAAAGTAAAAAAGCCGTTTGGGAAGGCGCATGGCCTAATCCGCAAACGGCTTTCTTCGAGAAAAATTCTTTTGAATTCAATGGGTTCTGCAAACCTAAGCAAGAGCCTTCACAAACTCCAGTACTTCATCGATGTGTCCAGGCACTTTCACTCCACGCCATTCTTTCACCAATTTACCTGACTCGTCAATAATAAAAGTTGAGCGTTCTACGCCGCGTACTTTCTTGCCATACATATTTTTCATCTTCATGACATTGAACATGGTGCACAGCGTTTCGTCAGGGTCAGAAATCAGTTCGAACGGCAAGGCCAGTTTTGCCTTGAAGCCTTCATGCGAGCGGATGCTGTCGCGGCTGATACCGAAGACTTCTGTGTTGGCTTGCTGAAACTGTGGATGCAAGTCACGGAATTGAATCCCTTCAGTGGTGCAGCCTGGCGTATTGTCCTTGGGATAAAAGTACAGAACGACTTTTTTACCTTTGTAATCAGCAAGTTGAAACGTTTGATCGCCGGTCATCGCAGCGGAAAAATCCGGAACGATTTTGTTGAGTGCAGAAGGGCGTTCTTCCACGGGGATATCTTGATCCATTTATCTCACTTTCTCTGCCGATAGTGTCGCGCTGCAGGCGCAGCGGTGTGATCTACGATCGATTCGTTACCAATTCAGCGTGCGCATGTGCAATGCGGCCGAACGTACAGATGGGGACGAGTTTTTATCCTTCAAGCAATAAATGGAAAACTTGTATTTTTATTTCCACCGTCTTGCTGCATAGCGCTCATTGTTGATTGAGCACTATTGAAAAGACAATAATTTTTAGTGTTGGTTCAGCAACACGATGGAAAGTGCTGGCAGATAAGCGTTACGCTTCAAATATCAATGCCAGAGCAACTTTGCGACCCTCTGCCATCAAGATATTGTAGGTGCGGCATGCAGCTTGGTTATCCATACACTCAACGCCGATGCGGCGTGCTGTCAGCGATGCCGTCAAGCGCGGATGGACGAAGCGTTGGCGTGCGCCAGTACCGAGAATGACAACATCCGGAGCAATGGCGTTGATCTGTTCAAAATTCTCGGCCGTCAATGTATCGAAGGAGGCGACAGGCCATGCTGCAGGCGCAATTTCCGGTAGAACAACCAGGCTGTAGTCGAATGGGATTAAATTGATTTCAATGCCATTTTCATCATAGGCAGTAACAGTCTGGTATTGCTGGGTGGCGGTGTTATGAAGCTTCATGATGGTCGTGATCGGAGTGCGGGCGCGGATTTCCGATAAATGGAAGATAAAGAGCGCTTATTGTAACGTTTTCAGCTTTAAACCAGCCTTTATCGATTGATAAAATCGATCGCTTTCGGCAAAATGGATCTCTTTCGCGGTGCAACAATGCCACCGTCATTTGCGCTTGCCCTTCGATCACCGAAGTTTGGTCGATGCTTTCAAGGACATGCGTTCCCATTAGAACCTCAACAAGTTCTGAAAATCACAAGGAACAGTAGCTGTGCGACCGATTCAAAAATCGAAAAAACTGGATGATGTTTGCTACGATATTCGCGGCCCTGTGCTGGAAAAAGCGCGGCAAATGGAAGAAGACGGTCACAAGATCATCAAGCTGAACATAGGCAACCTTGCCGTCTTTGGTTTTGATGCGCCAGATGAAATCGTGCAGGACATGATACGCAATATGTCGAATGCATCGGGTTACACCGATTCAAAAGGCATGTTCGCGCCGCGCAAGGCGATCATGCATTACACGCAGCAAAAGAACATCACGGGCGTCACAATAGACGACATTTATCTCGGCAACGGCGCATCGGAATTGATCGTCATGAGCATGAACGCGCTGCTCAATACCGGCGATGAAGTATTGGTGCCATCACCTGATTATCCTTTATGGACGGCGGCGGTCAGTCTGTCCGGCGGCACGCCTGTGCATTATGTGTGCGATGAGCAGGCAGGCTGGTTCCCTGATATCGAAGATATCAAGAAAAAAATCAATTCGAATACCAAGGCAATTGTTGTCATCAATCCAAACAATCCTACCGGCGCTTTGTATCCGGTTGAGTTGCTGCAGCAGATCGTGGAACTCGCACGCCAGCATCAACTGATTGTTTTTGCCGACGAGATTTACGACAAGGTTTTGTACGATGGCGAGGTACATACTTCGCTCGCTTCATTGGCGGACGATTTGTTGTTCATCACGTTCAACGGTTTGTCGAAAAATTATCGTTCCTGCGGCTATCGTGCCGGCTGGATGGTGGTCTCGGGCGAGAAGCGTCATGCCAAGGATTACATCGAAGGTTTGAACATGCTGGCATCGATGCGTTTGTGCGCAAACGCACCGGGGCAGTATGCAATTCAAACCGCGTTGGGCGGTTACCAAAGCATCAACGATTTGGTCGGTCCTGGCGGACGCTTGCTGAAACAGCGCGATCTGGCGCACAAGCTGTTGACCGAGATTCCTGGTGTGACTTGCGTCAAGCCAAAATCGGCGCTGTACATGTTCCCTAAACTTGATCCTAAGATGTATCCGATCAAGGATGATCAGGATTTTGCCTATCAGTTACTGGCAGAAGAAAGCGTGCTGATTGTCCAAGGTACGGGCTTCAATTGCCCGACGACAGATCATTTCAGGGTAGTATTCTTGCCAAATTCTGACGATCTGACGCTTGCGATCGGACGTATTGCACACTTCCTCGAAGGTTATCGCAAGCGGCTGGGTTGATCCCGCTTCTATTTTCGTCACCGCGTTCGCCAGCATGGGAACGTTGTCTTTTATGTGACCTTATTTAATACAAAGATTATGAAATCCATCAAAGTTGGCTTGTTAGGAATCGGCACCGTCGGTGCGGGTACATTCAATGTTCTGAAGCGTAACCAGGAAGAAATTTCCCGCCGCGCTGGTCATGAAATTGAAATCGTGATGGTGGCTGATCTGGATGTTGCACGCGCCAAAGAGCTGGTCGGCGATCAGTGTGCAGTGGTGAACGATGGCAATTTGGTTGTTGCTAATCCAGAGATCGATATTGTTGTCGAGCTGATAGGCGGCTACGGCATTGCCAAAGACTTGGTGCTGAAAGCGATTGCCAACGGCAAGCACGTGGTGACAGCGAACAAGGCTTTACTGGCAATCCACGGTGATGAGATTTTCAAGGCAGCACAAGACAAGGGCGTGATGGTCGCGTATGAAGCGGCAGTGGCTGGCGGCATTCCTATCATCAAGGCATTGCGCGAAGGCCTGACTGCCAACCGCATCGAATGGATCGCCGGCATCATCAATGGCACCACCAACTTCATCTTGTCCGAAATGCGTGACAAGGGCCTGGATTTCGATACCGTTTTGAAAGAAGCACAACGCCTGGGTTACGCCGAGGCTGATCCAACCTTTGATATTGAAGGTGTGGACGCAGCGCACAAGGCGACACTGATGGCAGCGATTGCCTTCGGTATCCCGGTACAGTTCGACAAGGCGCACGTGGAAGGCATCACCAAGCTGGAAGCTGTCGATATTCGTTACGCAGAACAACTCGGTTATCGCATCAAATTGCTGGGTATTGCCAAGCGCACGCCGCAAGGCATCGAGTTGCGCGTACATCCGACGCTGATCCCGTCCAAGCGTCTGATCGCGAATGTAGAAGGCGCGATGAATGCCGTGCTGGTACAGGGTGACGCCGTGGGCGCAACCTTGTATTACGGTAAAGGTGCAGGCGCGGAGCCAACCGCATCGGCCGTGATTGCCGATCTGGTTGATATCGCACGTTTGGCTGATGCTGATCCGGCACATCGTGTACCGCATTTGGCGTTCCAGCCGAACTCGATGGCGGACACGCCCATCTTGCCGATTTCGGAAGTGACGACCAGCTACTACCTGCGTATGCCAGTGGCAGATGAAGTGGGCGTATTGGCCAAAGTAACAAGTATTCTGGCGGAATCGACCATTTCGATCGATGCGATGTTGCAGAAAGAGCCTGCTCTGGGCGAGACGCAGACCGATATCATCATGCTGACGCATCAGACCCAAGAGAAAAACGTTGAGGCAGCGATCAAGAAGATCGAAGCATTGTCGACGGTGCTGGGCAAAGTGACCAAGATCCGCCTCGAACATTTGAGCTAAATCTTGCTGTCACGAGCGGTGAGGCCGGTTTTGCCCGTGCTTCACCGTTTTGGCTGATTTTCATGAAATAAGCCTTCACTATCCTCCCGCCGCGGTTTTGTTCGGCTCAGTCTGCCAGCGAAGCTATAATACGGCTCTATATGTAACGCGTCGCTGTGCCTGAATCATCCTGTTTCCTGAACAAGTCGGCCACCAACTAATTCAATTATTCCTATGCAATACATTTCCACCCGCGGCTTGGCGCCGGCACAATCTTTTTCTGAAATTTTGCTCGGCGGTTTGGCACCTGATGGTGGCTTGTATCTGCCTGAGAGCTATCCGCAAGTGAGCGACGCGGAACTCGATGCATGGCGTACGCTGTCGTATGCTGATCTGGCATTCGAAGTATTGAAGAAATTCGCCACCGATATCCCTGAAGCGGATTTGCATGCACTGGTGCACAAGACTTACACCGCCGATGTTTATCGCAATGTACGCCGCGGAGAAGAAGCTGCGCGTATCACGCCCTTGCGTTTGGTCGAGGAAAAAGATGGCACCAAGTTGATGCTGCAAGCGCTGTCGAATGGCCCAACGCTGGCATTTAAAGATATGGCTATGCAATTACTCGGCAATCTGTTCGAGTACACGCTGGCCAAGCAACACGCTGAACTGAATATTTTCGGCGCGACCTCCGGTGATACTGGTAGCGCTGCGGAATACGCAATGCGCGGCAAGAAGGGCATACGTGTCTTCATGCTGTCGCCGCACAAGAAAATGAGTGCCTTCCAGACTGCGCAAATGTTCAGTCTGCAAGATCCGAATATTTTCAATATCGCAGTAGAAGGCGTGTTCGACGATTGCCAGGATATGGTCAAGGCTGTGTCCAATGATCACGCCTTCAAGCAGCAGCAAAAAATCGGTACCGTGAATTCGATCAACTGGGCGCGTGTCGTGGCGCAAGTGATTTACTACTTCCGTGGTTACCTGAGCGCGACCACCAGCAATGAACAGAAAGTATCGTTCACCGTCCCATCCGGCAATTTCGGCAATATCTGCGCCGGTCATATCGCGCGCATGATGGGCTTGCCTATCGACAAACTGGTCGCAGCTACCAATGAAAACGACGTGCTGGATGAGTTCTTCCGCACAGGTGTGTATCGCGTGCGTAAATCGGCGGAGACTTATCACACCACCAGTCCGAGTATGGATATCAGCAAGGCATCCAACTTCGAACGTTTCGTCTACGATTTGCTGAATCGCGATGGCGACCGTGTACGCGCCTTGTTCCAGAAGGTGGAAACACACGGTGGCTTTGATCTGTCCGGCAAACCGGGCAGTGACGGCGATGAGTTCAAGAACATTGCAAAGTTCGGTTTTGTGTCCGGCAAATCGACGCATGCAGACCGCGTGGCGACGATACGCGACTTGCAAGCCAAGTACGACCTGATGATAGATACGCACACAGCGGATGGCGTCAAAGTCGCGCGCGAGCATTTGACTCCAGGTGTGACTATGATCGTGCTGGAAACTGCATTGCCAGCCAAGTTCAACGAAACCATACGCGAAGCGCTGGGACGTGATGCTGATCGTCCAGCCGGTTTTGAAAATATCGAAGACTTGCCGCAACGCTTTGAAGTGATGACGGCTGATGTAGAAAAAATGAAAGCCTTCATCGCAAAGCATACCGGCTTGTAATAACAAGATGGCTGCGGCCAGGCCGTAGCTGCCGTATAGGGGCAAGCGGGGCACGATGACGTGCTTCCGCTTACAATCGTTCCATGACCCATTATCGAGCCAAGCATGACTGAACCCAAACCGTTGTTGAGTGTTGCTGAAGCACTTAGCTTCCTTCTTTCCTCCGCAAAAAAAATTACCGAGACAGAAATTCTGCCGACGCTGGAAGTGAACGGTCGGATACTCGCGGTCGCACAGGATTCGCAACTGAACGTCCCGCCTGTCGACAATACGTCTATGGATGGTTACGCAGTACGTGCCGCTGATTGCGTGAGTGGCGAAGCTGTATTGCGCGTTAGTCAGCGGATTCCAGCCGGCCATGTAGGCAAGCCTCTGGAAGCGGGTTGTGCTGCACGCATCTTTACCGGCGCCATGATTCCGCAAGGCGCTGATGCCGTCGTGATGCAGGAAGTCTGCGTTGCAGCTAAGGATGCAGACGGCGATCTGGTAACGGTCAAACACAAACCGGCATCCGGCGAATGGATACGTCGGGCGGGTGAGGATATTCGCGCTGGCAGCACAATATTGACGGTCGGTCAGCGTCTGCGTGCACAGGAGTTGGGCTTGGCGGCTTCGGTCGGATTGGCGCAATTGCCAGTCGTGCGCAAATTACGTGTCGCAGTATTCTTTACCGGCGACGAACTCGCGATGCCGGGCGATGTATTGAAGCCGGGCGCGATCTATAACTCTAATAAATTCACCTTGCGCGGCTTGCTGGAAAATCTCGGTTGCGAGATCAGCGATTACGGCATCGTGCCCGATACGCTAGCCGCGACGCGCGATACCTTGCGCCGTGCCGCTGCCGAGAATGATTTGATCATCACTTCGGGCGGCGTATCTGTCGGCGAAGAGGATCACATCAAACCTGCGGTCGAAGCCGAAGGGCATTTGAATATGTGGCAGATTGCGGTCAAGCCGGGCAAGCCACTGGCGTTCGGTGAAGTCAATCGCACGGAAAAATCCGGCACGGCATTTTTCCTCGGTTTGCCTGGTAATCCTGTTTCCAGCTTCGTGACTTTCCTGCTGTTTGTGCGTCCGTTTATCTTGCGCCTGCAAGGCGTGGAAAATGTAACGCCCAAGGGCTACGCAATGCGCGCCGATTTCAATTTGAACAAGGCAGACAAGCGTAATGAATTCTTGCGTGCCAAAATTAATGCAGAAGGTGGCCTCGATTTATTCGCTAACCAGAGTTCCGGTGTATTGACGTCCACAGTCTGGGGTGACGGCTTGATCGATCATCCACCGGGCAAGACAATAGCCGCAGGCGATACCGTGCGCTTTATTTCATTCAGCGATTTGATGTACTGATTACTTAGATGAATATTCAACTTCGATTTTTTGCCAGCGTGCGTGAAGCGCTGAAGGTGACACAAGAATCCGTCACAGTGCCTGCTCATGTAAAAACAGTGGGTGATGTGCGTGCTTTCCTGCGCGAGCGTGGCGGCGTGTGGGCAGAAGTGCTGGCGGATGGACGTTCGCTGCGCATGGCCTACAATCAGGAAATGACAGAAGCAGATACGCCGATAGAAGATGGCTGCGAAGTGGCCTTTTTTCCTCCGGTAACCGGCGGCTAGGGTGGAGTAGAGCAGATGCCAATTCGCGTTCAAACCGAAGATTTTGATGTCAGTAAAGAAGTAGCTGATTTGCGTGCAAACAGCCCGCAGGTCGGTGCAGTCGTGACCTTTATCGGTACCGTACGCGATATGAACGACGGCTCCAGCGTGGCTGAGATGGAGCTGGAGCACTATCCTGGCATGACCGAAAAAGCCTTGCAGAATATCGTCGAGCAAGCCAAGGCGCGCTGGCCTATTTTTGATGCGCTAGTCATTCATCGTATCGGCCCCTTGCTGCCGTTGGAACAAATCGTTTTAGTTGCCGTCACATCAGCACATCGCGGCGAAGCATTTTCTGCCTGCGAATTCATCATCGATTATCTGAAAACCGATGCGCCGTTCTGGAAAAAAGAACAAACGCCACAAGGTGCGCGTTGGGTAGACGCCCGCACTACTGACGATACCGCGTTGGCGAAATGGAAGCTGCCGACAGATAACGCAGGTCAAACAAAATGAGCTGGCTGGCCGTTGGCTTAGGAGCGGCGCTTGGCGCATGGTTGCGCTGGGGTTTGGGCCTTTGGTTCAACATGATGAATACCCATGTGCCTATCGGAACCCTGGCCGCCAACCTGATTGGCGGCTATCTGGTCGGTCTGGCCGTCGCATTCTTTACTGGTCATCCAAGTCTGCCGCCAGAATGGCGTTTATTCGCCATTACAGGCTTTCTCGGCGGCTTGACCACCTTTTCCACCTTCTCGGCCGAAGCAGTCCTGTTGCTGCAACGTGGCGACTATATGTGGGCCTTGGCGCACACAGCACTTCACTTGTTAGGCTCCATCGCATTCTGTATTGCCGGATTTGCCACCTATCGCGCACTCGCTGCATAGACTACTATTGACCCAGACGGCGACGATTTCTGCTCGCCGAACTGATGACGAGATTTGCCTGATTTGCACTAGCTGTTATAGGGCTTATGTAGTTAACCCAAAATCCCTGCTTGAAAAGTGGTTACTTGGCCCAATTTTCTTTCCATGAATGAATTTCTCTGGGAGAGTATGCAATGCGTCTCGATAAACTAACAACCAAGCTGCAGGAAGCGCTCGCTGATGCGCAAAGCCATGCAGTCGGCAACGACAATCAATATATAGAACCCGTACACGTGTTGGTCGCCCTGTTAAGCCAGGACGACAGCAGCACGCGTTCGCTGCTGCAACGCGCCGGTGCGAATATCAACGGTATGGTGACCGCTCTGAAGAGTGCGCTGGATCGCCTGCCTAAGGTATCTGGCAACGGCGGTGAGGTGCAGGTTGGGCGTGAACTGACCTCATTGTTGAATCTGGCTGACAAGGAAGCCCAGATGCACGGCGATCAGTTCATCGCCACTGAAATGCTATTGCTGGCGCTGACTGAAGATAAATCGGAAGCAGGCAAGATCGCACGTGAAAACGGCTTGACGCGCAAAGCGCTGGAAGCTGCAATCAAAACCATACGTGGCGGTGCGAAAGTCGATTCAGCCGAAGGCGAAGGTCAACGTGAAGCCTTGAAGAAATACACACTCGATCTGACCGAGCGTGCGCGTATCGGCAAGCTTGATCCAGTGATCGGCCGTGACGATGAAATTCGTCGCGCCATCCAGATCTTGCAACGTCGCTCCAAAAACAATCCTGTATTGATAGGCGAACCAGGCGTGGGTAAAACCGCCATCGTCGAAGGTTTGGCACAACGTATCGTCAATGGCGAAGTGCCGGAAAGTCTGAAAGGCAAACGCGTATTGTCACTCGACATGGCATCGCTACTGGCTGGTGCCAAGTATCGCGGTGAATTCGAAGAGCGTCTGAAAGCCGTGTTGAATGAACTGGCGCAGGACGAAGGTCAGACTATCGTTTTCATCGACGAGATGCACACGCTGGTTGGTGCCGGCAAGGCTGAAGGTGCAATGGATGCCGGCAATATGCTCAAGCCTGCTTTGGCGCGCGGCGAGTTGCACTGCGTAGGCGCAACCACCCTGGACGAATATCGCAAATACATCGAGAAAGATGCTGCGCTGGAACGTCGCTTCCAGAAAATTATCGTTGCTGAACCAACTGTAGAAGCGACGATTGCGATCCTGCGCGGTCTGCAAGAAAAATACGAAGTGCATCACGGTGTAGACATTACGGACCCTGCGATTGTCGCAGCGGCAGAGCTGTCACATCGCTACATTACCGATCGTTTCTTGCCTGATAAAGCCATCGATCTGATCGATGAAGCCGCGTCCAAGATCAAGATAGAACTCGATTCAAAACCGGAAGTGATGGACAAGCTAGATCGTCGCGTCATCCAGTTGAAGATCGAACGCGAAGCCATCAAGAAAGAGAAAGACGAAGCTTCGCAAAAACGTCTGGCCTTGATCGAGGAAGAGATAGAGCGCCTGGGTCGCGAATATGCCGATCTGGAAGAGGTCTGGAAGGCAGAGAAATCTGCGGCGCAAGGTGGTCAGCACATCAGAGAAGAAATTGAAAAAGTGCGTTTGCAGATGGAAGATGCAACGCGCAAGAGCGATTGGCAACGCGTCTCCGAGCTGCAGTATGGCACTTTGCCTCAGTTGGAAGCACAACTGAAAAATGCAGTGAAAGGCGAAGCCTCTGCAGGCAAACCGAAGTTGGTTAGAACTCAAGTCGGTGCGGAAGAAATCGCTGAAGTCGTCTCGCGTGCAACCGGTATTCCGGTCTCACGCATGATGACGGGCGAACGTGAAAAACTGCTGCAGATGGAAGATGCTTTGCACAAGCGTGTGGTTGGACAACACGAGGCGATTGTCGCTGTCTCGGATGCGATCCGTCGTTCACGCGCAGGTTTAGGTGATCCTGATCGGCCGTATGGCTCTTTCATGTTCCTCGGCCCAACTGGTGTTGGTAAAACCGAGCTGTGCAAGGCGCTGGCATCCTTCATGTTTGACACGGAAGATTCGCTGATTCGTATCGACATGAGCGAGTTCATGGAGAAGCATTCGGTCGCACGTTTGATCGGTGCACCTCCAGGTTACGTCGGTTACGAAGAAGGTGGTTATCTGACTGAAGCTGTACGTCGCAAGCCGTACTGTGTGATCCTGCTTGATGAGATCGAGAAGGCACATCCAGACGTCTTCAATGTATTGCTGCAAGTGTTGGACGATGGCCGTATGACGGATGGACAAGGACGCACTGTTGATTTCAAGAATACGGTGATCGTGATGACATCGAATCTTGGCTCGCACAGGATACAGTCGATGGAAGGTAGCGATCCTGCATTGATCAAGATGGCGGTGATGGCAGAGGTACAAGGTCATTTCCGTCCAGAGTTCATCAACCGTATCGATGAGATCGTTGTGTTCCACGCGTTGGATGAGAAAAACATCGGCTCGATTGCGAAGATCCAGCTGGCAACACTGGAGCAACGTTTGGCACGCATGGATATGTCTATGGATGTATCGGAAGATGCGTTGCAGAAAATCGCAGAAGCCGGTTTCGATCCTGTGTATGGCGCACGTCCTTTGAAACGTGCGATTCAGCAGCGGATTGAAAATCCTTTGTCCAAGGCTATCCTGGAAGGGAAGTTTGGACCTAAGGATGTGATATCGGTCGATGTGAGAGACGGTGAGCTGATATTCACCAATAAGTAATAAGGCTGTAAATAAAAGCCCGCCATGTTTATTACATGGCGGGCTTTTTTATTTTCAAGATTCAGGTTGGATGCACATGGTTGACGGTCAGTATTTTCCATTAATGCAAATCGGACTGATTCAAGCGCTAATCGTCATTAAGCTGGCATTACCACCCGCTGCCGTCGTATTGACGCAAAGTGCCCGTTCATTGACGAGGCGCCACAGTGGAATGGCATGCGGAAAAGATGTTGTCACGACAGCCACGATGGCGCCTTCGCGTGCAGCCAACTCTGTACGTAAATCGGTTTGATGTTGTCCACGTTCCAGCAGTGCTAGTCTTAATTTTCTGCATTCGTGTTGAGATTCGATAATCGTGATGCTGGCGCGCAAGCTCGCAGGGAAGTCTGTGGGTACGAGCAATGCAGTGCTTTGCAATAACACGACTTGATTGCCGCTCGCGTAAGCAGCGGCTAATTGATTCAGCAAGGCTGGTGTTGTTTCTGCGACGCATAAGACGACACCGCGTGCGCTAAAGCGCATGGTATTCAGTTCGCCAGTGACACCATGCAATTGCATGGTCTTTCCGAATAGGCTGGTGCGCGTATAGTCAGCGATCAACTCACTGAGTTCTTGTTGTTTATGCGCCATGCTCCATAACAGGAAGTCTGCGAGCGTAGTTTGCATCTGCTGCGTTTCAAGAAAATCTTCCTTGGCGATTTTTTCTATATCCGCAACGCTGGTGTTTTCTTGTTGCAGGCGTTTCAGATAGAGCGGGCCACCTGCTTTCGGACCGGTGCCGGACAAGCCTTCGCCGCCGAAAGGCTGTACGCCGACTACGGCGCCGACGATATTTCGGTTCACATAGATATTGCCGACATGTGCCTGGTTCGCCACGTAGTCTATGGTTTCATCGATGCGTGTATGTATACCCAGCGTGAGTCCAAAGCCAGTCGCATTGATATCTTTGATCAGTTGCGGCAAGTCGTCGCGGCGATAGCGCAATACATGCAGCACTGGGCCAAAAACTTCGCGTTGCAGTTCGGTGATGCTGGCAATTTCAATAATGCACGGCGCGACGAAAGTGCCGAATGCAGTTGTTGCCGGTAATGGTAGTTGCCTGATCGGCTTCGCTAAGTGTGCTGCTTGCTTGATATAAGCCTGCAGATGTTCTTGCGCCTCTGCATCGATCACCGGGCCTATATCCGTAGCAAGGCGATCCGGACTGCCTATCTGCAATTCTTCAATTGCACCATTCAGCATGTGTAGCGTTTGTTCTGCGATATCAGTTTGCAGGCATAGCACGCGTAGGGCAGAGCAGCGCTGGCCGGCGCTGTCGAACGCAGAGCTAATGACGTCGCGCACCACTTGCTCACACAATGCCGACGAGTCGACTATCATCGCATTTTGCCCGCCGGTTTCTGCGATCAATGGAATGTCTCTATCCTCATTGATGCTGCGTTGTACCAACTTGCGATTGATGCTTTGTGCAACTTGTGTAGAGCCGGTAAAGACGACAGCGGCGACGCGCGCATCGGCAACCAGTTGGGCACCTATGGTTTCGCCACGACCAGGCAGAAACAGTAGAGCGTTTTCCGGCACACCTGCCTGATGCAAGAGCTGCACAACGCGGAAGGCAATTAATGGTGTTTGTTCTGCTGGTTTCGCCAGTGCTACATTGCCGGCTGCCAGAGCAGCACTGACTTGGCCTGTGAAAATCGATAAAGGAAAATTCCACGGACTGATGCACACTACCAGCCCGAGTGGCGGCGCTGTTTCAGATGCGATCGCCTGCATACTGTAATAGCGCAGAAAATCAATTGCTTCACGCAATTCGCCTATGGCATTTGGCAAGGTCTTGCCTGCTTCGCGTACTGCCAGCGTAATCAATTCTGTCGCATGGCTTTGAAATAAATCTGCTGCACGTAGCAATATGCTGGCGCGTTCTTGCGCTGGCTTTGCTTGCCACACGCTGGTACCGGATACTGCATAGTTCAGAGCTTGTTCTATATCGTTGCTACGTGCTTGCACTACGGTGCCGACTACATCAGCATGATCTGCAGGATTACATACATCGCTACGCGAGTCAGATACAGGTTGACCGATCAGCGGCAGCGCATGCCATTGCTGCTTGCGGTAAGTGTTTAAAGCCTTGCTGAGATCGCGCAATACATGTTCATCACTCAAATCTATGCCGCTGGAATTGCATCTCTCCGTACCGTATAAATCGGAAGGCAAGGCAATTGCAGGGTGAGGCTGGCCGCCGAATTTTGTCGCGAGCGTGACCGGGTCTTGTAGTAAATCTGAAATGCTTATCTTGTCATCGACGATTTGATTAACGAAGGATGAGTTCGCACCATTTTCCAATAGACGGCGTACCAGATAGGCGAGTAGCGTTTCATGTGAACCGACTGGTGCGTAAATTCGGCAAGGCACATTTAATTTGTCGTTACCTACGATCTGGTCGTATAGAGTTTCTCCCATGCCGTGCAGACATTGGAATTCATAATCTGTCACCTGCATCGCTTGCGCTTGCTGATAAATCGCGGCGAGTGTCAGCGCATTATGAGTGGCGAATTGCGGATAAATGACGTCGTTGGCTGCTAACAGTTTTTGTGCACAAACAAGATAGGAAAGATCGGTATAGACCTTGCGTGTATAGACGGGATAACCGGATAAGCCATCAACTTGCGCGCGCTTGATTTCTGTGTCCCAGTACGCTCCCTTGACCAAGCGAACCATGAATTTTCGATTACTGCGATGAGCCAGATCGATAAGATAGTCGATGATGTAAGGACAGCGTTTTTGATATGCCTGCACGACGAAGCCTATGCCATCGAAACCAGCTAATGCTGGATCGAAGGAGAGTGCTTCCATCAAGTCCAGTGACAGTTCCAGACGATCTGCTTCTTCTGCATCGATGTTGATGCCGATAACGTATTGCTTTGCCAGTAACGCCAGTTCTTTCAAGCGTGGCAGCAGTTCCTGCATTACACGTGTGCGTTGTGCACGTGTATAGCGTGGATGCAAGGCTGATAATTTGACTGAGATGCCGGGGCCATTTCTGATGCCACGTCCATCGCTGGCCTGGCCTATCGCGTGTATCGCTGAGACATAGGATAGATAGTAGGTCTCGGCATCCGCTGCCGTCATCGCCGCTTCGCCCAACATATCGTAGGAGTAGCGGTAACCACGCTCTTCATGCTCGCGGCCGTTGTCTAGCGCTTCTTCTATATTGCGTCCGGCGACGAATTGATTGCCCAGCATGCGCATGGCGAGATCTATGCCTTTGCGTATCAGTGGTTCACCACCTTTGTTAATGAGGCGAGTGAGAGCAGCGCTCAGTCCATGTTCGCTGGCATGACTGACCAATTTACCCGTGATGAGCAAGCCCCATGTTGCTGCATTGACGAACAGCGATGGCGACTCGCCCAGATGACGTTGCCAGTCGCCTTGACTGATCTTGTCTGCGATCAAGCGATCGGCGGTTTGATGATCGGGAATGCGCAGCAGCGCTTCGGCCAGACACATCAGCGCGACGCCTTCTTCGGATGATAGTGAGAACTCATGCATCAAGGCATCGACGCCGGAGGAGCGACTGCGTTTGGCACGTACGGTTGCTACCAGTCGTTGTGCCAAAGCCTGCGTTGCGGTTTGCAAGGCTGGATCGGTTTTGATCTGCGCCAGCAATTCCTGTACTGCAGTGACTTCATCGCGACGATAGGCGTTGGTGATTGCATCGCGCAATGGTGAGGGTGTGCCGACGATTTCTTCGGCGAAAGTGGAAAATGGCGTAGAAGCGATGAATGAAGACATTGACGCACCCTGTTTGAATGAGCCATCCGACTCCATCTTACATCCAAGTCATGTGTATGTTGGACTGATAAAAACTTAGTCCAAGCTACTGTGATCGCTAACCCGGAATCTCAGGTTCGACCAGTGTCGCGAGTTGAGCTAAAGATTCCTGCCAGCCGAGATAGCACATCTCGACGGGGATCACTTCAGGGATGCCTGCTTGCACGATATTGATTTCGGTTCCGCACAAGACTTTGCTTAAAACCACCGTCACCTGTATTTCACCGGGCAAGTTTGGATCATCGAATTTATCGGTGTAGCGAATTTTCTCGTGCGGAACAAGCTCGAGATATTCGCCACCGAAAGAATGTCCGTTACCCGTGTTGAAATTAGAGAATGACATTTTGAAAGTTCCACCGACCTTGGCTTCCATGTGGTGGACCTTGCACGTAAAACCGTAAGGCGGTAGCCATTTTTCTATTGCATCGGCATTCAGAAATGCACGATACACACGCTCTGGTGGCGCGCGGAGAACACGATGTAGTTGCACGGTACCTGTAGACATAATCAATTCTCTTTTAAAAAATATTGATTTAACTTGGATTAGATATTAGCGGAACAAAGTTTTTAACATAATTTTTTAAAGTTAATCTACTGTGGACGGCGCTACAGTTTTCCGCACTATGCAAGCTTATGCCGTACTAAGTTCGCAAATCTCTAAAGCGAACTACTGCATCATCAACGAGCGGTATCAACGCAATAACAAACAAAACTAGCGCGAGCGGCAGCACGGTGCTGTAACCAATATATTTGAAGCCTACTGCACCCAGAATCCCACCGATAAAAAACATCGTAAGAAGGGCGCTATAGAAGATCACTTTTCCATGTCGTGCGCGTACATAGCCTTCTGCATTTCTGGCATGTCTGTGATTCCAGTACAGCATTTTTCCGAGTTCGATACCGAGATCGGTGACTACGCCGGTTAGGTGTGTGGCGCGTATGTTGGCATCTGACATCTTGGTTATGACGGCGTTTTGCAGGCCCATAATGAAGCAGAGCAAGATCACAGTGAGGGGCACCGTGATGTCGAGATAGGCATCGAGGTTGGCACCAAGCAGGCCGAACAGCAGCAGAAGTACGGCTTCTGCAATGAGGACGATGGCGTAGGTGCTGTGCAAATTTCGGTGCCGTGCCCAGTTGACCATGATCGAAGTCGCTGCTGCACCGCTGACAAAAGAGATCATTGATCCTATGCCTGCGATGACCAATATTGCATTCCCGACGATCAGATTGTCGGACACTGCGGACATGAAGCCTGTCATGTGCGATGTGTATTGATGTACCGCCAGAAAGCCGCCGGCATTGACAGCTCCGGCAACAAACGCGAGTGCTACGCCGAGTTGTTGATTGGCGCGATGCGTTCTATTTTTCCCTGATAATTCTCTGAGAAAGTTCAGCGGTTGCATGTGGTCCTTGACTCCCATCACACTGTCGTTCAGATGTCGGATTGGCGTTGCTCAATGGATCGCGGGTGTATTGCATGTCAGTTACTTGATGATCATAGCAATTCAACGCTATCTAGATTCAAATAACAACTCTCACGCGTCGTAGTCACAAAATCTGCCAGATACGGTTTGACAGATGTCTCAGGCAGACAAGCTGCATACAAGCGTCCGGTTAATCCTTCCGCTGTAATCCGTTTCGCCAGCACGTAATTCCGATTCAGATAATTCTGCGCAGCCCACACCGGCAAGGTTGCAATGCCACGTCGGCTAGCGACCAGTTGCAACATCGCGACCGTCAACTCGGTGGTGCGGCGCTCAACTTTTACTCCAGCAGGTTTCAATACCTGACGCACGACGTCCAGCATATCGTCCGGCACAGGGTAGGTAATCAGCGTGTCGCCGATGAAATCTTCCGCTACCAAAAATTCCTTGTTTGCCAGCGGATGATCGTGTGCGACCAACGCGACGATTTCGAAGCGGAATAGTGCGTGGTAATCGACTTTTTCATCGGGATCGATCTCGGCCACGATGGCGACATCGGCGCGATGTTCGTACAGCAAGCCGACTGGGTCAGCTTGAAAACCGGAGACGATATCCAGCTCGACTTCCGGCCAGCGGCCGCGGAAGACATCCATCGCCGGCATCAGCCAGTCAAAGCAGGTATGGCATTCGACCGCAATGCGCAACTGACCGGCAACGCCTTGTGCCAGACGCACCAAGTCGCGTTCGGTTTCGGCAACTTGCGGCAAGACGGTATCTGCCAGCTTCAATAAGCGCTCGCCGGCCGGTGTGAAACGTACCGGCGTCGATTTGCGCTCGAATAGCTGAGTACCGTGATGGTCTTCCAACTGCTTGATTTGATGGGATAAAGCGGATTGTGTGACATTGAGCAGAGCGGCTGCACGCAGCAGGTTGCCTGCCTCGCGTAGAGCCAGCAGAGTTTTCAGGTGTCGCAGTTCAAGTATGGATTGCATTATGAATTTCGCTCATGATGAATCTGAATATTTATCGTTTGAATCATAGTCCATCTGCGCGCAACATGGCAAGCTTCAAAAATCTACATTGGAGTTGGGCATGGCAAAGGCGCATATCTTGGGTTTTCCCCGCATCGGGGCACAGCGCGAACTGAAGTTCGCAGTCGAATCGTTCTGGCGCGGTGATACTGAACTCGCAGCATTGCAGGAAACCGGTAAAACCCTGCGCCAACGTCATTGGGCCATCCAGGCAGAGGCCGGTCTTGATTACGTTTCTGTTGGCGATTTCGCCTGGTACGACCAGATTTTGAATACGCTGGCTTTACTGGGCGCAGTGCCGACTCGCTTCAAATTCGATCCGAAAAAACTGACGCTGGCTGATTACTTCACCTTGGCGCGCGGTAATCCTGAGTACTTTGCGATGGAAATGACGAAATGGTTCGATACCAATTATCACTATCTGGTGCCGGAATTTACAGCTGACGTTAGTTTCGACGGTGGCGTTGACTGGCTGTTTGAAGAAAACGCAGAAGCCGTTGCGCTCGGTCATAAAACCAAGGTGACGCTGGTAGGCCCATTGAGCCTGCTCTATCTCGGCAAGATCAAATCCGGTATCTCGAACAAACTTGATCTGTTGCCTAAGGTCGTTGCAGGTTATCAAAAAGTACTGAAGCGCTTGCAGGATGCAGGCGTGGAATGGGTGCAAATCGATGAACCGATTTTGGCTTTGGAACTGGATGCTGCATGGCGCGATGCGTTTGAGCCGACCTACAAAACATTGTCACCTGCAGCACCTAAATTGCTGCTCGCAACTTACTTCGATCAAGTGCGCGAACACAGTGCTTTGCTGCGCAGCTTGCCGGTAGCTGGCGTGCATCTGGATCTGGTACGTGGTGCCGGTCAATTGCCTGAGTTTCTGAAAGACTGGCCGCAATACCGCGTGCTGTCGGCTGGCGTCGTGGATGGTCGTAATATTTGGCGTGCTGATCTGGATAGCGCATTGGCATTGCTGCAGCCTTTGCAGGCAACGCTCGGCGATCGTTTGTGGGTTAGTGCAAGCTGCTCGTTGCTGCACGTGCCGGTCGATCTGGCCAATGAAAATAAACTGGACGAAGAACTCAAAGGTTGGCTCGCATTTGCGACGCAAAAAGTGTCGGAAATTACTGCGCTCAAACGTGCATTGAATGGTGAAGAGAAAGAAGTCGAGGCGCAATTCAAGGCCGCTGCATTGGCCGTCGCAGCACGCAAAGTCTCACCACGCATTCACAATCCTTTGGTGCAAAAACGCTTGAGCCAGATCGATAGTATTTCGGCGGATCGCAACAATGTGTTTGCCGATCGTATCGTCAAGCAGCAAGCGCGTTTCAACTTGCCGGCTTTCCCGACGACCAATATCGGTTCTTTCCCGCAAACGGCTGATATCCGTCAGGCGCGTGCGCAATACAAACGCGGTGAGATCGGGCATCTGGATTACTTGAACCGCATGCGCGATGAAGTACGCATGGTCGTGCAAAAGCAGGAAGAAATCGGTCTGGACGTGTTGGTACACGGCGAGCCGGAACGTAACGATATGGTCGAGTACTTTGGCGAACAGTTGTGGGGCTATGCCTTCACCGCGAACGGCTGGGTACAAAGCTATGGCTCACGTTGCGTCAAACCGCCATTCATCTATGGTGACGTTTATCGTCCAGAAGCGATGACAGTCGGCTGGAGCGAATTTGCACAAAGCCTGACCAGCAAGCCGATGAAGGGCATGTTGACCGGTCCGGTCACGATGTTGCAATGGTCCTTTGTGCGTGATGATCAACCGCGTGATCAGACTGCCTTGCAAATAGCGTTGGCTTTGCGTGATGAAGTCGTGGATCTGGAAAAAGCCGGCATCGGCATGATTCAGATCGACGAGCCTGCGTTCCGCGAAGGTTTGCCGTTGAAAGCTGCTGATTGGGCGCATTACCTGGATTGGGCGGTGAAGGCATTCCGTATCAGCGCATCCGGTGTGCAGGACGATACGCAGATTCATACGCACATGTGCTATTCGGAGTTCAACGACATTCTGCCGTGGATCGCTGCGATGGATGCCGATGTGATCACGATTGAAACTTCGCGCTCGGATATGGAATTGCTCGACGGTTTCGGTAAATTTGCTTATCCAAATGATATCGGTCCTGGCGTGTACGACATCCATTCGCCGCGCGTACCGCAAGTCGCTGAGATGCAGCGTCTGCTGCGCAAGGCGCGTGGCGTGATTCCTGATCAACGCTTGTGGGTCAATCCGGATTGCGGCCTGAAAACCCGTGGCTGGCCGGAAACCACTGCTGCATTGGAAAATATGGTGCTGGCAGCGCGCACTCTGCGTGAGGAAGTGGCGACACAGCAGCAAGCAGCTTAAACAAGGTTGTTTTACTCATCAGAAGCGGGCACAGAGAGCAGTCTCTGTGCCCGTTTTGTATTGTTCGGCGTGTTTTACCTAGTCAGGCCTGGTTGGCCGTATACGCGGTAATCGTATGTATTCAAGCCGGTAATTGTTAGAATGGCGCATTATCGAGTTGCGCCGACTTCGCCGCGCGATTTTCCTTCCCTCATTCTTGCCAAGATAGACATCCCTTATGTTGAGTTACCGTCATGCCTTCCACGCAGGCAATCACGCCGATGTACTCAAGCATCTGGTCCAGATTCAGTTGCTTAAATACATGAATCAAAAAGACACGCCGTATATGTATATCGACACTCACTCCGGTGCCGGCGTGTACGCGCTCGATAGTGCTTATGCAGCGAAAAATGCCGAATTCGCAACAGGTATCGCCAAGCTGTGGGATCGCAAGGATTTACCTGCGCCGCTGGCTGAATATGTACAAATCGTCAGAGACTTGAATCCGAGCGGCAAGATGCGCTATTACCCTGGCTCGCCGTATTGCGCAGATAGCGTCATGCGTGAACAGGATCGCTTGCGTCTGTTTGAACTGCATCCGGCTGATAGCAAGCTGCTTGCAGACAATTTCCGCAAACTGGAAGCACATGCCGCAGAGCAGGGCAAACGTCCTACAGTGCGCGGCAAGCGCATCATGATCGACCGTGCCAACGGCTTTCTCGGCCTGAGAGCCTTGTTGCCGCCGCCATCGCGCCGTGCACTGGTGCTGATTGATCCACCGTATGAAGACAAGAGCGATTACCGTAGCGTCGTGCAGACGGTATCGGATGCTTTAACGCGTTTTGCAACCGGTACATACGCTGTTTGGTATCCAGTGCTTAATCGTCTGGAATCACGCCAGATGCCGGATAAATTAAAACGTCTGACCGCCAATGGCTGGCTCAATGTCACCTTGTCTGTCACCACGCCATCGCCAGATGGATTCGGTCTGCACAGCAGCGGGATGTTTGTACATAACCCGCCATGGACGCTGGAGCCGATGCTGCGTGAGTTGATGCCGTATCTGGTGTCGACTTTGGGCGGCGATTCGGGAGCCGGCTTTACCTTGGAGTCGGGCACAACAGTCGCGCCCTACACCGGAACCCGACGCGTGTAAATCAATAGACGTTCGTCTTGTAAATTTTGCACTGAAAAACCACAGCTAAGCAGGCGATAATCGCATGACGAGCGGAATACTTGCGCGTCAGAAATATTAACGGAATAATGGGCCAAAATTGGTTTGCATCAGTTCCGTCTGGATAAGCTGTGTTTTTATTTCAAGAGGCAAGTTCTGCGGTACCTTGCAAATCCATATTGCACGATCAGGCTAGAGAATAAAAATAAAGATGCCGGTATAAATGCATCGCATGTTGGATCGAACGTGAACATCGCGGTGCTTATGCGCAGCGGTTGTTTTTTCAAGGTGTAACAAAGACGCGATGGGGTTGATCCATGCGTTCTGTTCAATAAGCAGAGACAACAATCTTGATGATCACCAATCTCAATCAGCACCTGCCTGATGATCAACCTCGTGTGAAGGAGTTCTTCCTCGCGAGACAACCCATATTGAACAACGATCAGAATCTGGTCGCTTACGAACTCTTGTTTCGTCGCGCCTCATCCGGGCCTGCCAATGTGGTGGATGATCTGGCCGCAACTGCTTCGGTGATCGCGCATGCTTCCGAGCTGGGCATAGATAACGTGATCGGTAACTCGTTAGGTTTCTTCAACGTTGATGCCGCAGTACTCATGTGCGACTTCGTTAATTTCCTGCCGTGTGAAAAAGTAGTGCTGGAAATTCTCGAGACGGTAGAGATCACGCATGATCTGGTTGAGCGCGTATCGGAGCTGGTCGATCAAGGCTTTACTTTTGCGCTGGACGATGTCATTTCCCACTCAGACGCGCTGCAGCAATTACTGCCTTTGGTCAAAATCATCAAGATCGATATCACCGGCATGGAAAAGAGCGAGTTGGCGCGCTTGGTTGAGCATTTCCGTCTGGATGGGAAAATGTTGTTGGCGGAAAAAGTCGAGACAATCGAACAATTCCAGGACTGCACGGAACTGGGCTTCCATTATTTTCAAGGTTATTACTTTGCGCGTCCCGTTATTCTTTCGGGTAAAAAGCTCGCACCATCGCAATTGGCGATTTTGCAGTTGATGACCTTGGTTGTTGCCGATGCAGATACGTCTGAAATTGAGTGCAACATCAAGAAAGATGCGTCGCTAGTGCTGACGTTGCTGCGTTTAGCCAACACGCCTGGCGTAGGTGTTACACAGCGTATCGATTCCTTGGGGCAGGCGTTAACAGTACTTGGTCGTCGTCAATTGCAACGTTGGTTGCAAATCATTCTTTACGCGGAACATAACAAGGGTAGTCACTTCACTTCGCCTCTTTTGCAGTTGGCGACCACCCGCGGCAAATTGCTGGAACTGATTACCGAAAAACTCCGCCCTGATTATCGCGCCATGGCAGATACCGCGTTCACCGTCGGCATCATGTCCTTGATGGATACCTTGTTTGGCCAATCCATGAATGACATTCTGGAGCAGGTTGCGGTAGTGGATGAGGTCAGCGATGCCTTGCTGTATCGCAAAGGTTTCTATGGCGATTTGCTCAAGCTCGCCGAATATATCGAACAGATAGAAAAGACAGGTGCCTTGCTGATCCCGACATTGCAAAAACTGGGATTGTCGATCGAAGATCTGTATGCGCTACAGCTGTCGGCATTCGAGTGGAGCAATAACGTATCAAGCCGTGTGTGAAGTGACTATCAGGCTTAAGATCTGGCCTGATTCAATGTGATTCCCTTATGCAAGATGGCGTGCCGCATTGGCGTGAGTCATCTTGCATTCTTGCTTGTATATCCCTATAAATTTTTTACATACTCAACTTGAGTGGTCTCAAATAAACAGGATCACCTGAATCTCATGGCTGCATGACGTTAAAATAGGCTTATGACGAATCAAGCAAATACTACTGAAAACGATGACGATGATGGCGAGAATAGTGCGCCAGCCATTCCTGCGGGCACCAAGAATTACATGACACCGCAAGGTCATCTACGGATGAAAACCGAGTTGCTGAAATTGATCGATGTCGACAGGCCTGAAGTGGTGCAAATCGTTTCGTGGGCGGCATCGAATGGTGATCGTTCCGAGAATGGTGATTACATTTACGGCAAGCGGCGTTTACGTCAGATTGATGGAAGAATTCGCTTCCTGACCAAGCGTCTGGATCTTGCCGAGATTGTTGACCCAAGTATTCATCACGGCAGCGATCAAATCTTCTTTGGTGCGACTGTGAAGTACGAAACGCAAGCGGGTGAGGAGCATACCGTCACGATACTGGGCATCGATGAACTGGACCCACTCAATGGAAAGATCAGCTGGATATCGCCAGTTGCACGCGCGCTGACCAAGGCAAGGGTAGGCGATACCATCACCTTGAAAACGCCGGGCGGTGTGGATGAGTTACTTATTCTGGAAGTGACTTACCCAGCACCTGTTTGATGTGCCGGCTGTTGTTGCGTTGCGGGAGCTGGATTAGCCCTTGTCTCGCAACAAGCGAGTAACGCCAGGGATGGCGCGCAGATTGCGCATGAGGCGGGCGAGATGTACGCGATCTTCGACTTGCACCGTGAAATGCAGATACGTAATCATGTGATCTTTATCTTCATCCATACCCACATGCGTGATGTTGGAATCGGATTCGCTGATCTCGGCAGCGACGCGTGCCAAGATACCTTTTTCATTGCGTGCCAGCAGCGTGATACTGCAATCGAAGCGGCGATCAATGTCAGAGCCCCAGGTTACGTCTATCCAGCGATCAGGTTCTTTTGAGCGCTGTCTTCTTGCTACGTCGCAATCGTGCGTGTGTATCGTCAAGCCTTGATCGCGCTTCATCTGACCGATGATGGCATCACCCGGAATCGGCTGACAACACGATGCCAACTGAACAGAGATACCTTCGCTGCCATAGATCACAACAGGATCAATTTTATTTGGCAAGACCTCACCGTTGGCATCAACTTGTGGCCGTGGCACTAGTTGATCATTCTCGACCATGCCGAGAATATGGCGCGCAACCAATGCCGCCATCCGTTTGCCGACACCGATATCTGCATAGAGATCATCCAGCGATTTGGCGCTCGATTCATTCAGAAGACGTTCTGTTACAGGCGTTGGCAGTTCAGGATTTAGATTCAGCGTGACTAATGCTTGCGCCAACAAGCGGCGACCGAGTTCGATCGATTCAGTTGCGTTGATGGTGCGTAGATGATGACGGATCGCCGAGCGTGCCTTGCCGGTACGCACAAAGCCTAACCAGTTTGGATTAGGGCGCGAAGTAGGCGAGGTGATGATTTCGACGATATCGCCGTTACGCAGTTCGGTGCGTAGCGGTACTTGTTCCAGATTGATTTTGACCGCAATCGTTTGATCGCCGATGTCGGTGTGAATTGTGTAAGCGAAATCGAGCGCAGTCGCGCCACGTGGCAGAGCGATGATCTTCGACTTCGGTGTGAATACATAGACCGAGTCGGGAAACAGATCTACCTTGACGTGTTCCAGAAATTCGGCGGAATCGCCAGTCTGTTTCTGGATATCGAGCAAGGATTGCAGCCATGCGTGCGTGCGTTGCTGCAGATCGGACAGACTGCCTTCATCATCCTTGTACAGCCAGTGCGCCGCCACGCCGGATTCGGCCACGCGATGCATGTCTTGTGTACGGATCTGGAATTCAATCGGCGTACCGTAAGGGCCGATCAACGTGGTGTGCAGTGATTGATAGCCGTTCAGTTTTGGGATCGCAATGTAATCCTTGAACTTGCCTGGCATCGGTTTGAACAAGGCGTGCAAAGTACCAAGCGCAACATAACAATTCGCAAAGCTGTCGACTACGACACGGAAGCCGTAGATATCCAGCACTTGCGAGAACGACAGACGTTTGTGCAGCATCTTCGTATAAATGCCGTACAGTGTTTTTTCACGGCCGTAGACTTGCGCTGTGATACCGGTGGCATCCAGCGTATTGTTAACCGATTCCAGAATCTTGCTGACAACTTCGCGACGATTGCCGCGCGCAGCCTTGACTGCTTTACCCAGCGTTTTATAACGCATCGGATACAGATGCGAGAAGGCGAGATCCTGTAATTCGCGATAAATATTATTCAGGCCGAGACGATGTGCAATCGGCACATAGACTTCCATCGTTTCACGTGCGATACGGCGTTTCTTGACTGGCGCCATCGAGCCAAGCGTGCGCATATTGTGCAGGCGGTCGGCCAGTTTGATGAGGATGACGCGCACATCGCGTGCCATCGCCAACAGCATCTTGCGGAAATTTTCCGCTTGCGCTTCGACCTGGCTCTGAAATTCAAGTTTTTCCAGCTTGGAAAGACCATCGACAATATTGGCGACCGGTGCGCCGAAGCGTTCGATCAACTCATCTTTTCTGACGTCCTGGTCTTCCATTACATCATGCAGCAGCGCTGCCATGATGGCTTGTGCATCCAGCTTCCAATCGGCGCAGATTTCCGCGACAGCGATAGGGTGCGAGATATACGGCTCACCCGACATGCGCATCTGACCAAGATGCGCCTCATCCGAGAAGCGATAGGCTTCCTTGACCTTCTTCAATTCAGAAGGTGTCAGGTATTCAGCGAGCTTGGTGGTGAGTTGCGTAACAGACGCCACACCTGGAACAGGTGCGGGCGTTGTCGTTGATGCTGGTTTTTTCTGCTGAGTTTTGGCCGAGCGATCGGAAACCGCTCGGTTATTTGAAGCGATGGATGCTGTTGAATCTGTAGGTGTCAGGTTCATACTGATAGCTTATCAGCCGCATCGCGGTTAGCAGAAGGAGTTTATTAGCTTGGGACTTTTTTCAACATTTCAATGCCGATATGGCCAGCTGCGATTTCACGCAGGGCGATAACGGTTGGTTTGTCTTTAGCATCAACCTTAGGTGTGTGACCTTGCAGCAACTGACGTGCGCGATATGTCGCGGACAATGTCAATTGAAAGCGATTAGGGATGTGTTTGAGGCAATCTTCAATGGTAATGCGGGCCATACGTGCTCCTAAAAATACGATATCAGCTTAAATTGGCATGAATGCCTAATTGGGCGAACAGGGATGCGTTCCGAGTTGATTGTTGTGCAAAACGACAACGTGTGGCTTTTACGATCGCGCTTAACTCGGCTAAAGCAACTGTAAACTCTTGATTGATAATAACATATTCGAACTCCGAAGCGTGGGCGATTTCGCCGCCGGCAGCGAGAATTCGGCGCGTAATCACGTGGTCTTCGTCTTGTCCGCGCTTTTTCAGGCGCTCTTCCAATGCGGCAATGGACGGTGGCAGGATAAAAATGCCTACTGCATGCGGGAATTGCTTCTTCACCTGCTGCGCACCTTGCCAGTCAATTTCCAGCAAAACGTCGGTGCCAGCAGCCATTTGATCGGCAATTTGTATGCGGGAAGTACCGTAATAGTTGCCAAATACTTCTGCAGACTCGAGGAATTCATCGGTATGGCGCCGTGCCAAAAAGTCTTCCGGGCTGGTAAAGAAGTATTCGCGACCATGCTGCTCGCCCGGGCGTGGTGGGCGTGTCGTGTAGGAAATCGACAGTTTAATGCTTGGTTCCTGTTGCAGCAGGGCGTTGACCAGGCTGGATTTACCGGCGCCAGATGGCGCAACGACTAAAAACAGGCTGCCGGAAGAAGTAGGTTGCTCAGACATCGTTGTCCTTGATGAATGGATGAATAGTTAAAGTGGCAAGTCGCGCAAAAGATTGTAGCGCCGCTTATCCTGGATTTATTCCAGATTCTGTACTTGCTCGCGCATTTGCTCGATCAGCAACTTCATTGCCATCGATGCATCGGATAATTCCTTGACCGCAGCTTTGGAGCCTACTGTATTGGCTTCGCGATTGAGTTCCTGCATCATGAAATCCAGGCGTTTGCCGACCTGGCCACCTTTTTTCAGGATGGCGCGGGTTTCGCTCAAATGTGCAGCCAAACGTGTCAATTCTTCTGCGACATCGACGCGTATGCCATACAAAGTGACTTCCTGACGGATGCGATCCAGCGCTTCTTCGCGTGTGATGGTCGGTTGACCATTGCTTTCGCCATTCTTGACGGCGAGGCCGAGTGCTTCCTGCATGCGCTCCGTCGCTTTTTGCTGAAACTGCGCGACGACTTGCGGGATTAGTGGCGTGATGCGCTGCACGATTTCTTCCAGATCGCTGACGCGCGACAGCAGCATGGTTTGCAGCGCATTGCCTTCACGTTCGCGGCTTTCTACGAAAGCGTTCATGGTTGTTTGTATCGCTGCAGTGACATCGGCTTGCAGCGTGTCCTGGCTCATTTCTGCTTCTTCGATGACGCCAGGCCAGCGCAGCAATTCATTGACCGACAAAGGTGTCGCATCGGCAAAGTGTTGACGGATATCGGCTTGCAGGGTTGCCAGTGCACCGAGCGCTGTGGCATTCAAGGCCTGCGTTGCACCAACTGCGACCTTGCGGCCAAAGCTCAAACGGCATTCAACTTTGCCGCGGGTGGCGCGTGCCATGATGGCTTCACGCAACACTGGTTCCAATGCGCGCAAGTCGTCATTGATGCGAAATTGCAAATCAAGGAAGCGCGAGTTGACGCTTTTGACCTCTATGGTCAAGGTGCCACTGCTAGTCTCATGGGTGGTGACGGCGTAGCCGGTCATGCTGCAAATTGTCAAAATGAGTTCCTCGTTTTTCTTTACAAAGCGGCGATTTGTCCACACAATCCACAACGAACATGGTTGCCGAATTCAGGTAGCCGGAAAAAGGCTAAGCAATATGCCGCGTCACTTTTTGCCGTGCTGTATTACCCAAGTTTCTTGACATTATTTATAGGACGACATGGCTGCGCAAAACAATGCTCCGTTGCCGGATGGCTTGGAAATCGCTGGATATCGCATTGTAAAGAAGATTGCGTCTGGCGGGTTCAGTATTGTCTATCTGGCCTATGACGAAGATGGCAATGCCGTCGCCATTAAAGAATACCTTCCTAGCTCGTTGGCGCTGCGCCAGCCGGGTGAGCTGGTGCCGGCAATTTCCCCGGAAAATCTGCCAGTCTTCCGCATTGGTTTGAAATGCTTCTTTGAAGAAGGTCGCGCACTGGCGCGTATCGCGCATCCGAATGTGGTGAGCGTGACCAATTTCTTCCGCGCCAATGAAACCGTCTACATGGTGATGGGCTACGAGTCTGGGCGCTCGCTGCAGGATCACATTCTGCGCCGCCGTGACAAAGGCGAGAAGCCACTGGTATCCGAGCGCTTTATCCGCAAGATGTTCAGTCATGTGATGAACGGCTTGCGCGAAGTTCATACGAATAAATTACTGCATCTGGATTTAAAACCAGCGAATATTTATTTGCGCGTGGATGGTACACCTATCTTGCTGGATTTCGGTGCGGCCCGCCAAACACTGCAATCGGATTTGCCTAAACTGTATCCGATGTACACACCGGGTTTTGCTGCGCCTGAACTGTACGTCAAAAACGGCAGTCTTGGTCCGTGGACTGATATCTACAGCATAGGTGCATCCATGTTTGCCTGTATGGTCGGTGCGCCACCACAACCGGCTGATCAACGCAAACTCAACGACAAGATGGATGGCCACTTCAGCAAGCTTGAAGGCGTGTATTCCTCCGATTTGATCAAGGTGATACGCTGGAGTTTGATGATCGATCCGCTGGAGCGTCCGCAAAGTGTATTTGCCTTGCAAAAAGCTTTGCGTGAGCCGATACAGGATAAGCAGGGCGATGCCAAATTGCAGCAAGTCGCGCGCAAACTCAAAAACATATTCGGCAATATGAGCAAAAAGTCGGCGCACGCATCGACAACGATACAAGAGCACACGCGCTAAGCTCATTCCTACCATTTTTATCTAAGAAGCCATGCGATTCTCTGTTTATCAAGAAAGCCATATTGGTGGTCGCAAGAACAACCAGGACCGCATGGGCTACAGCTTCACGCGGGATGCTTTGCTGCTGCTGGTAGCCGATGGTATGGGTGGGCACATCATGGGTGAGATGGCAGCGCAGATCGCGATGCAGACGATTGCTTCCCTGTTTCAGGAAAATGCCACGCCGTATGTGAAAAAGCCAGAGCGTTTTCTCGAAGATAGCTTCTTCGCCGCGCACCGCGAGATACATCGTTATCGTGCCATCAACAACTTGCCGGAAACGCCGCGTACTACCATCGTTGCTTGTTTGATTCAGCACAATAGTGCGATGTGGGCGCACTGTGGCGATTCGCGTTTGTACTGGATGCGTAGCGGTCAGATTCTGGCGCGTACACGCGATCACTCACGTATCGAAACACTGATTGCACAAGGCAAGGTCGATCCATCGGAACGCGATACGCATCCTGATCGCAACAAGCTGTTTAACTGCCTTGGCGCACCGAATATGCCGATTGTGGAAATCTCGCGGCGCGCCAGCCTGCAAGCGGGCGATATCATGCTGCTGTGTTCAGACGGTTTGTGGTCGGTATTGCCTGACCATGAGTTGACGGAGCGTCTGCATAACAATACTATCGTGCGTGCGGTGCCGGAATTACTCACGACTGCCACTGGCATTGCCGGCAAAACAGGCGATAATGTCACCGCTTTGGCAATGATGTGGGAGAGCAGCGAAAATCTGCAGGGCAATAGCACCATCACTACGCATACTTTGCCTATAGGCAGTGTCACCACCACGATTCAGGCGCCACGGCACCAGGATTTGGAAAACGCAGACACCTATAACGATTCAGAAATCGAAAAAGCGATTGAAGAAATCCGCAACGCTATCGATAAATCATCACGTATCACTTCCAGGAATTAAAGCCACATGTCGTATGAAAATCGTCCCAGCGGACGCGCCGCTGACGCCTTGCGCGCCATTAAACTGACCCGTAACTACACCAAGCATGCTGAAGGTTCGGTCCTGATCGAATGCGGCGATACCAAAGTCATCTGCACCGCCAGCATCGAAGACCGCGTACCCGGCTTCCTCAAGGGCAAAGGCCAGGGCTGGTTGACAGCTGAATACGGCATGCTGCCGCGTTCGACCCACACCCGCATGGATCGCGAAGCCGCACGTGGCAAACAATCCGGTCGTACGCAGGAAATCCAGCGTTTGATCGGTCGCTCATTGCGCGCAGCTTTCGACTTGCAGGCTTTTGGCGAACGCACTTTGCATCTGGATTGCGACGTCATCCAGGCTGATGGCGGCACCCGTACAGCAGCGATTACCGGCACCATGGTTGCTGCTTACGATGCCTTCAGCAAACTGGTGGCGCAGAACGTTATTCCTGCGATCCCGCTCAAGCACTTTGTCGCAGCGATTTCGGTTGGCGTGTATAAAGGCCAGCCGGTGCTGGATCTCGATTACGACGAAGACTCCGATTGCGATACCGATATGAATATCGTCATGACCGATGCCGGCCACTTCATTGAAGTGCAGGGAACCGCTGAAGGCGCTGCTTTTGACCGTGCCACGATGGATAAACTGCTGGATTTGGCGCAAGACGGCATCAGCGACCTGATCGTGATGCAAAAACAGGCATTGGCAATAGCTGCGTAAAATAGAGCCTGCTCTGAACGTCGTTGCTTTAATGTAAATGTCCATGCAGCCTGGTTGCTGTGCATTACATCGAATAACCCGGCTGTTTTTGATGCCGGGTTTTTTATCGTTTTTATTTTCGGATCACCATGTCGCGTACCCTTATCCTCGCCTCCAATAATGCAGGTAAATTGAAAGAATTCAGTGCCTTACTGTCGTCCATCAATTTCGATGTGCATGCGCAGGGCGAATTCAACGTACCTGAAGCGGAAGAGCCGCACGTCACCTTCGTCGAAAACGCAATTGCCAAGGCGCGCCACGCTGCACGCCTGACGGGCAAGCCGGCATTGGCCGACGACTCTGGCGTCTGCGTCAATGCACTGGGCGGTGCACCGGGTGTGTATTCGGCACGCTATGCCGGCGAACCCAAATCAGATCAGCGTAATAATGAAAAACTGATCGCCGACCTCGCCGCGCACGCGGATAAATCCGCTTACTACTATTGCGTACTAGTCTTCGTGCGTCATGCTGATGACCCACAACCGGTAATTGCCGAAGGTCGCTGGAATGGCGAAATGCTGGCAGAGCCACGCGGGCAGGGCGGCTTTGGCTACGATCCTTATTTCTGGTTGCCTGAGCAACAAAAGACAGCAGCAGAACTGACTGCTGAAGAAAAAAATCGCCTGTCGCACCGCGGCCAAGCCTTGCGTGCGCTGATAGAAAAATTGCGATGATCCCGATTAAACCGATCAGCAACAGCATCGCCGATACGCTCGATCACTCAGGGCCGGCACGTGTTGCCACCGCCTACCTGAAGCCGGGCGCATTAAGTTTGACGGCATTGCCGCCGCTGTCGCTGTACGTGCATTTCCCATGGTGTGTGAAGAAGTGTCCTTACTGCGATTTCAATTCGCATGAAGCCACTGGCGGTTTCCCGGAAGACGAGTATTTATCAGCCTTGCGCGCCGACCTCGAGATGGCATTGCCGCTGATCTGGGGTCGCAAGATTTATACGATTTTTATCGGTGGTGGTACGCCTAGCCTGTTATCAGCCAAGGGGCTTGATCGCTTGCTCTCTGATATTCGTACACTGCTGCCGCTGGACGGCGCTGTCGAAATCACGATGGAAGCCAATCCGGGCACTTTTGAAGCAGAGAAATTCAAGTCTTATCGTGCCAGCGGTATCAATCGTCTGTCGATAGGCATACAGAGTTTCAATTCCCGCCATCTGGATGCGCTGGGTCGCATCCATAACGGTGACGAAGCGCAGCGTGCGGTGGATATTGCGGCCAGCAACTTTGATAACTTCAATCTCGACTTGATGTACGCCTTGCCGTCGCAAACGCTGGAAGAAGCACGACAGGATGTGCAGACGGCAATCGCCTACGCACCGCCGCATTTGTCGCTGTATCACCTGACGATGGAACCGAACACGGTCTTCGCCAAATATCCGCCGGTCGTGCCCGACGACGATGCCAGTGCGGATATGCAAGACATGATTGAGCAAGAAACCAGTGCAGCCGGTTATCAGCATTACGAAGTGTCGGCTTATGCTCAGCCGAAGCGCCAGGCACGCCACAATCTCAATTACTGGGAATTTGGTGATTACCTCGGCATAGGTGCCGGCGCACATACCAAATTATCTTTTCCGCATCGTGTGATTCGACAGGCGCGCTACAAACAGCCCAAGAGTTACATGGAGAACATGCGACTAGGTAATCCGATCCAGGAAGAAAATGAAATCACGCGCAACGAGATGGGGTTTGAATTCATGCTCAACGCGATGCGTCTGGTTGATGGCGTAGACGTTAATCGATTTGCCGAGCGCACAGGCATGCCATTGAATGCTGTAGAGCACGCGCTAAATGAAGCAGAAGCAAAGGGTTTGCTATACCGCGACCATAAAACGATCAAGCCGACCGTGCTGGGTCAGCGTTTCTTGAATGATTTGCAGCAATTATTTTTAGTCGACTAAGAATTTATTGTCAGGTATTCGGCAATTTAGTCTGAGTTAGGTATAATGCGACCTCTTGGAAGTTGATGGGCTCTATCACCGATAGATTGCGCGCTCGTGCGATTGGCTAGTAAATCGGATGAATGGTGTTCATTCGTCAATATCCGAAAAGGAAGTGTGGCCGAGTGGTTGAAGGCACCAGTCTTGAAAACTGGCGACGGTTTATCCCGTTCGTGAGTTCGAATCTCACCGCTTCCGCCAAATGCCTGTGCTCAGTTTAAAGAGCCCAAGGTTGGCTAGCAATCAGTCTTAACTGACTCTACTCTCGCTTATAAACGCGTCTATTCGGCACTCAGTCGCTAATCGACTTTAAATGAATAGGGAACGCGTGGCGCTTCGAAGACACGCCCGTTTTTCATAATCAAAGAAATAGAATTTGCCACGCCGGACGCATTCGCGTGCGAGTACAGCCAGACCTGCCGCTGACCTTGTGCTGTGATCGCATAGGGTTTCCCTATTTTTTCGATGACTTCCTCTTCTGTCATACCAGCCTTAATGCTACGTGCCTGATCCCAATTGAAAGTGGTTCCAGCGCTAGCGCAGGCTGAAAAAAGGATGGAGGTCAAGGCAGCTATAGCGAGAGTTTTCCAATTTGTATTTCGTAGCATGCAAACTTCCTCGTTCAAATCATTCGTCTACATCAGCAAGTATACATACGAAATTTTAGGCTTATTGCGCCTCAATATCTTGCGTGAGCTGCTTCTCGTGCAAAAGTAAACTTGCTGCCAGCAACGCATCGGCCTTGCTAGCTACGACAAATAATGGGTAACCCCAGAATTTAGCAAACGTTTTGGCGAAGGCTCGCATACCCAATCTTTTGACTGTACTCGGTTCAATTTGAACCATGCCTTTAATCCATGTTCGAATTTCGCTCTTATTCTTTTTCATCCAGAGCGTGATTTGCTTTCGTTCTTGAGGCGAGTGCTCATGATTCTCATCGACTTCATCTTGGCTTAAAAGAACAAATGGCTGTTGTTTTGCTAAGAGTTCGTCGAGCTGTTTGAAGGCGTTCTCGGCGTCTTGATTTGTACTGGCGGCCAAGCGGCACATCCATACCAAGGGAAAGTTTGAGGTATCTAAAGTCATGGTTAATCTCCTATAAGAGTAGTAACGATACTCATTACGAAGATTGACGTCATTGCATAATTTAGCCAGAATATTGTTCAATTCAGCCAATTCGACGCTCTTATGCCGCTAATCAATCTAAGCGATTCAATATCGACGCAAGTTGATGTCGATGGTGTGCCGCGTTTAGTTATGGCTATCAGGGCATCGGATGTTTCTTCAGGCTGGGAGCATGCGAAGCATCAGCATCGCAAAGCACAGCTTTTATATACGGTGCGCGGCGTCATTCTTTGCGAAATTGATGACGGGATGTGGATCGTTCCACCGCAATGCGCCATTTGGATTCCTGGCGGCTTGCCGCACGCTGCCCGTGGTTCTGGCGGTTGCGAGTGCTATTGCCTATTCGTTGAGCCTGAAGCCGCGCCGAATCTCCCAGAGCGGTGTTGTACCTTGTCAGTGTCTCCTTTGCTGAAAGAACTGGTGATGACGGCAACTAACTTCCCTGAGCTATATCCTGTTGATGGTGCGGAGGGACGATTAGCTACGGTGATGCTCGATCAGCTATCGACTGCGCTGGTTGAGAATCTGCATTTGCCTATGCCCCGCGATCGTCGTTTGCATAAGTTGGCTGAAATGCTAATTGATGATCCCGCTGACAAAGCGACTGTGGCTGAATGGGCGGTTCGCATCGGCATGAGTGATCGCAGCTTAAGTCGCCTTCTACTGCAAGAAATTGGCATGAGTTTTGGTCGCTGGCGTCGGCAGTTGCATGTGATTCTCTCGCTGCAGCGATTATCAAAAGGTGAAAGTGTTCAGGCAATTGCACTGGATCTTGGATATGAAAGTGCCAGTGGATTTGTCACCATGTTTCGTAAGGCGGTGGGGAAGCCGCCAGCACGTTATTTGTCAGAGCGTAATGACGCCTCAATCGGATTTATTCAGGCGCCAAGCATTCGATTGGCTGAAAAAGAATGAGGCTTAGTCTATATACATATCAAAAAAAATCCCGCCGAGATTACTCAGGGCGGGAAATGCTTTAAAGCTATTTGTACGACCTAGTCAGATAATGACCCTGGCCGCTCTTGTTAATCCGAAACCGATTTGAATTGTGTTCAATCGATACCGGTTGCCGATGCGACGACAGCAAGGTGACGCGGTGCCGAGACGGCGCGCTTGATACTCGATAGTTTGGAGGCAAGTGCTGGTCTGACCTGGGTTGAGCGCGTCACTATTTCCTGCTGCTCCACGTGCGTTGTTGTGCCATCGATTTTGAAGACACTGACGGTTTGCTCCAGTTTGACCGCTTGGTCCTTGAGCGAACCTGCGGCTGCGGCAGCTTCTTCTACCAATGCGGCATTCTGTTGCGTGACGTGGTCCATTTGCGCGATAGCCTGATTGACTTGTTCGATGCCGGCGCTTTGTTCTTGGCTAGCAGCCATGATCTCGGCCATGATGTCTGTCACGCGTTTAACGCTATCGACGACTTCTGTCATGGTGGAGCCGGCTTGTACTACCAGTTTGCTACCGGTATCGACGCGGCCGACTGAGTCGTCAATCAGCGTTTTGATTTCTTTCGCTGCAGCAGCTGATCGTTGAGCGAGGTTGCGTACTTCGCTGGCGACGACTGCAAAACCTCTGCCTTGTTCTCCGGCTCGTGCAGCTTCTACCGCCGCATTCAATGCCAGGATATTGGTCTGGAAGGCGATACCGTCGATGACGCCGATGATGTCAGTAATTTTCTTGGCGGAGTCATTGATGCCATTCATCGTGACGACGACCTCGCTAACGACTTGGCCACCTTTGACTGCGATTTCCGATGCAGACAATGACAGGCTGTTGGCTTGACGTGCATTGTCTGCATTTTGTTTAACGGTCGAAGTCAGCTCTTCCATCGACGAAGCAGTTTCTTCCAGTGAGCTGGCTTGTTCTTCGGTGCGTGAGGAAAGATCCATATTGCCGCTGGCGATCTGATTGGAGGCTGTGGCCATCGTTGCTGTGCCGCTGCGCACTTCATCGACGATACCGATCAGACTTTGATTCATTTCTTTCAATGCCTGCAGCAATTGGCCGGTTTCGTCTTTGGATTTGACTTCTATTTTGCTGGTCAGATCGCCACTGGCAACAGTCTGCGCGACTTTGACAGCTTGATTGAGTGGACGGGTAATTGCGCGGCTGATAAGGATGCCAAGGCCAATGCTCAAGAGCAGAGCGACAGCTGAGATCGCGACAATGATGGTGATGGATTGTCGTGCTGCCTGATTTGCTTCCTCACTTTTTGCATCAACAACTTGTTGCATGGACTTAACGACAGTACCAATGTCGGCGACGATCTGTCTGCGTAAAGGGCTGCATTCGTTGACGAGAAATTTGCCGAACTCTTCCATCTGTTCCGCTTCACGGAATTTGCGTGGACGTTTGAGTTCTTCGGCCATAGCTAGCAAACCTTTGCTGACTTTGTCGAAATCAGCATTGCCTTTGAACAGCGGTGTCATCTTGCTCAAGGCATCCAGATAAATGGCCTTTTGCTCATCCAGAATATCCAGCTCTTTCATCGCATCTGCTTTGTCCGTGAAGATATATGCGTTACGTGCGGCAAGCCCGGTTTGACCGAGTGCTTCGCGTGCAGTGTAGAGACGTTCCAGCTGTTGTGTGCGGATGTCGTTTTGGGTGGCGATGACGCCGTCGATCTGGTTGATGCGCAGTAAGGAGAATACGGCGATCAACAGTGTGAGTAGTGCGGTGATACCAAATCCCAGGCTTAGTTTGGTCCCTACCTTCATGTTTGCAAACATCGTCATCTCCCAAATTACTTCGTTGAAGTGCTAGGTCGAATTGCGGTTTTAGTTCTGAACGCGTTTGTTAAAAAAGGTGATCCAAAAGGGCAAAAATATATGGTGCTTTGCGGAAATTTTAGTGACGCTACCATGCAAAATAAAAATAAACGCTCCCATGAATATGAGATTTTTTAACCTTTTGATGCTTATTTACGACGATTTTGTCGATAAATAAGGTTAATTGAAACAAAGATAACGATTTTAGATGTGTGCTTGATAAGAAATTTAACAAACTTCTCACGTGCAAAGATATGAGGGATATCGTGGTGATATGTCAGGAACGGCTCGTGCGTTTTATGCCAACGGCAACGCACGAGCGTTTTTTTGAAGAGGGATGTGGTGCTACTTATTGTTGCCGTATTTATGTCAGATATCTGATTTTGTGCAGATATGTATAGAGTTGCTGGCGCTGCATAGTATTGAGCCTAAGGCATTCGCCGTTGACTGCGATAGTGAGCTCGCCATCGGAAAACAAACCTGCGATTACGGGAGCTGAATACGAGGAGTTGGACTCTGTCTCATGATGCATCTCGTTGCATGCGTGTTCGTTTTCTGTGTCACGAAATCCGCCAACTAATGCGTGCGTGTTGGAGGAGATCAAGATCAATGCTTTTCCCTGTGAAGGTAGGGTGGATGTCTGATCGTCTGTAAAGGCATTGCCATTACCTACCTTTTGAAAAGCAGTAGTTTCATTGTTCCCAACAGCTACGAAGCGTTCGTCTAACGGCGTGCCAGGTAAGGCGAAATACAAGCGCCCGGTTTTATCTTTTATCTTGATGATGGCGGAGTGCGCTAAGGCACGTAGTAATAGCGCATTGACTGCTGTGCTCGCTCTTTGTACGACCTTGCCTAATTCTTGTGCTGTCATGGGGCCGTTAAGCATTGCGCTGATGGCCATTGCGACTTTGCTGCCTGGACGTGGGGAGTACGGTGATATTTGTCTTCTCATGCTGTGCCTTCTGTCAGTGAGGTGCTGCCATTAATGCGATGAGGGTTTGCGCAATGCCGATCAGGTTTTATAAAACTTCATTTAGGTAGATGAAATCTCTTGATTGCATGTATTGCGGTGACATTGCAGACTTGAGTTAATAACAACATACATAAGCTATATGAGAATGAATTGCACTGTCAATACGTGAATGGTTAGATATTGTGTCTTTTGCTTATGGAGCGGCGATGTCATTTACACATTGAATGTGTAGGAGGTGCGCAGAAGTCGTTGAATATCTGAGCGGCTCGGTCAGCCCAGATATTTTTTGCGTGGCATCTTGTGGGATGTGCGTTGACGGGATGGTGAAGAGGAGTTGTTCTGCTGTATTAGGCCGAATGCCCAATTTTTCCACCGATGTATGGATTAATCAGATTCGTTTTTTGGTACGGGTTCAGCAATTGTGTCGATGATTTTGATCGCTTGGTTCAATTTGTACTCGGGCATTTGCTGCATCAACTTGACGGCATGCGCTATGCGTTTGTCCAAGACAGGATAGATTTTGGATTGTGGTTCATGCGGCGTGATGTTCTCGATAGCGTCGAAATTTTCGCCTTCATTCAGCCAAGAAAAGGACACCTTGCATGCTCTTGCAAGCTTTTTGATGGTTTCTGTTTCTGGTCCTTTGGCGCCGACACCTTTTAGAATTCGGCTGATTGTCGCCTGCGGGACGCCGGAAATACGCGCCAGCTCGCTTTGCGATTTTATTCTTGCGGCATTCATTGCCTGATCAAGGCGGTTTCCAATAGTCATGGAAAGACTATACATACGCGCATAAACATGATCAAAGTTGAAACCATTTGTGTATCGATAATATTATCCATTCGCGTATTGTTGGTCGCGCTTGGTGTGAATAAGGCGGTTCTTGTCTGGGTTTTTAGGGCGTTGTCGGCAGGCGCCGATTCGATTGTGAGTTAATACCTTATCGATCTCACAATTGGTGAGGAAGTTGCATCAAACTTGATTTTCCGTAAGTGGAGTATATTATATCCATAAATGGAGAAATATATGAGTGCCGCATACGCTTATCCAAAAAGCCGATTCGAACCAGCCGGACTAGTTGACCTGAATGCGAAATCAGAACGGGAGCGCTTGTCCAGTTCAGCATTGAAGGGATTCTTCCGGCTCGCCGATGCGTGGAAGCTGCGCGACGAGGATGCGCGCGAGCTTTTAGGCGGTTTATCCAGCAGCGCATTCTATGAATGGAAAAAGAATCCGGATCGCGTGCTGGAAGTGGATCGCATCACGCGCATTTCCTATCTGATTGGGATCTATAAGGCACTCCACATTCTGTACGGCGATAAGTTGGCTGATGAATGGATCAGTCTGCCGAACAAGAATATTATTTTCGCCGGCCAGTCGCCATTGGCTTATATGCAGGCCGGTGGTTTGCTCGCGATGCAAGTTGTCCGCAAATTGCTGGACGCACGGCGCGGAGGTTTGTAATGGCTGTACCGCCGCTGGTGCAATTACGCCAGTTTGATACTTGTCGTTTAATCCCTTCCCGTTTTGTTGATAAAGAAGATTCCGTGTTGGTGCCATTGGCTGAAGATGCCAAACATCTGGCGGATATTTTTGAACTCGATAACGCAACCAATGAGCGTTTGATTGCAGAGCATGGTCGTGCGGCTGGTATCGGTGTAGATGAATTGGTATTTGGTGTGCCACATTTCCGCATGATCAATGCCGCGTTTACGTATGCGCGCCCAGAAGGCAGCCGTTTCAATAACGATGAGCGTGGCGCCTGGTATTGCGGCTTCGACATAGAAACGTCTTTGGACGAAATCATCTTCCATAAAACGGTTGAGTATTACGAAATTGATCGCTTCGACGACAGCGTGCGTTATCAAACCTTGCTGGCGGATTTCAATAATGAGTTCCATGATTTGCGCGGTGCCAGTCGCTATGCAAAATGCCTGACGCCGAATAGCTACGTCGCATCGCAAAAGCTGGCTGCGCAATTATTGGAAGAAGGTTCACTGGGCATTATTTATCCCAGCGTGCGGCATGCAGGCGGAACGAATCTCGCTTGTTTCCGCCCAGCCCTGGTGGGTAATGTAAGACGCGGCATCGCGTATGAACTTGCATGGACTGGTACGCCGCATCCGACTGTTCGCGCGATTGTTTCTTAGTGTAGCGGCGGCGATGATTTGCCATCATTGCATGTGAAGAATTTGTTAAACATTCTTGCCATATTGATGTAGTTTTTTTGATGCTATCTAGTCAATGAATTGTTAATTCCATATACTGATGTACATGTTTTAAATCTGGGTTCTAACTCTTGCTAGCGAGAAAATATTGAAGATATTTTTAGCCATGCGACACCAGTCCGCAACTAACAATTCTCAGCACTATTCCCGACGCGCCCTGTATATCGCATTAGGCTTGATTGGTTTGAGCACAAGCCATGTCTGGGCGGCTTGTGACAATACTGCGCCGACTTCCGGTGCCACTGTCAGTTGCACTCCATCTGCAGGTACTTCACCCAGCGTGATCGCGGTAGCCAACAGCAGTAATGTCAATGTTACGGTTGATCCCGGCACCATATCCTTTACCCGAATGGGCATACAAGTTGTTGGCAGTAGCAGCGTTACCAACAACGGAGCTCTTACTACGATCGCGGGTTCAGGCAGTGGGCTGAAGGCGGCTATTTCAGCATTGACTAACAATAATACGATTACCAATAGCGGCACTGGCACGATCAGTGTGACAGGGGCGAATATTTATGGCATCTCAATTGGAACTTCCGCAGCGGGCGGCGGCGGGACAAACAACACGGTTAACAACGCCGGTACGATCACAACTTTGAACAGTAGTTCAGATGCTATTCACGTAGTCGGTGGCAACAACACGATTACTAATAGCGGTGCGATTACCACGTCGGGTACTTCATCAACAGCTGTATATGCGCAAGGCAATACGAATAGTTTCACCAATACCAGTAGCGGAACTATTAATGTCTCGGGTAATGGTTCTGATGGTGTGTTCATGAATACGGTGAGCTCGACCTTTACTTCGACTATCACTAATAACGGCAGTATTACCAGTGTCAACTCTTATGCCATTCGTGGTTTGAATGGTAGCGACACAGTAATTAATTCCGGTACTCTAAAAGGGGCCGGCGGCGTTAATAACGATACCGCGATCATCCTCGGCAATAGCCTTAATAATGTATTGATCCTGCAAACCGGTTCACATATTGTCGGGGCTGCTGATGGCGGCAGCGGCAATAGCAATGTGTATCTGGAAGGAACGGGTACCGTTGATAATGCATTTCGTAATTTCAATACCCTGACTATGCGTGGTACAGATTGGACCTGGGAGACTGACGCTACTTTCAATAACACGTTGATTCAAAGTGGCATATTGCGTTTGGATAGTGTTCTGACGAGTCCTGTTTATATCGGTGCGGGAGGGACTCTCACCACTGGGAATCTGGCTGGTGTAACCGTTGCAAGTACGGCCGCTGGTGCGGGGACAGGGACGGTTGTAGGTGTGCTGTCTGGCCTTGGTACTGTTGCCGGTAATTTGACCAATGGCGGCACTGTACATCCCGGCGCTGGCGATGGCACAGGTGCGATTACGATTGCTGGTAATTACACCAATCTAAGTTCAGGCACGCTGGTGGTGGACGTCTCTTCGACTTCTGCCAGTCAATTGATTGTCAATTCTGGCAGTACAGTGAATCTTCAGGGCGGTCAAGTAATCGCGAATTTCCAAGCAGGGAATTACGATGCTGGATTTCAGCGAGAAATTATTAAGTGCACTGGTAGTTGCGTGACGGGCGCTTTTAGCGTGTATACGCCATCTGCCTTTATTGATACCACGGTATTCAATGGTGCTGGCAATCAAGGTGTGTTCATTGGTTATAAGCGTAACGACGTCAGCTTTGCCGATATCGCCACAACAGACAATGACAAAGCACTGGCGGCATCGCTAGATGCCAACGCCAAGGCCGGTGGCATGACAAATACGGTCGATCAACTGGTTGCGATGTCGGCTGCACAGGCGCAAAGCGCTTTTAGTAATTTGGGCGGTGGCGATGTGCATGCAACGCTGGCAGGTTTGAACATGCGGCAAGGCGATATATTTGCGCGTGCACTGACGCAACGTTTATCCGGCCGCTTGCCGCGGGATACCGCACGTGACTCGGCTTTGTGGGCGCGACCTTATTACACTAGCGGTCAGGTCGATAGCGATGTTGTGGCCAGCGCGAGTTATGGCGTCAATGGTTTGGCTGCAGGTATGGATCGCTGGATCAACAGCGACTGGTTGTTCGGTGCGGGAGTGGATGTCTCGCAGATGCGCAGCAATTTCTCCGCCTATGATGCGCATGCGAAAACGGATGCTTATCAAGTCGGTCTGTACAGCAGCTATCAACATGATCGTTTTTATCTGGATGGCATAGCCAGTGTTGGCTGGCAAAAAAACACCGTCAATCGCAGTATTAATTTTAATAATGTCGTCTCGCAGGCGAATGCAGATTACACGGGACGGCACATCAATCTCTATGTCGAAACCGGTTATCAACTGCCTTTATCTACAGGTTTGATATTGAAGCCTTTGGCTTCGCTGAGCTACGTTCGACAACGTGAACCCGGCTTTGTGGAAAATGGCGCAGGTGAAATTGGCTTGAATGGCGAGAGTGCAACAACACAAAGCTTGCGCTCTGGTTTGGGTGCGACGTTAACGAAAGATTTCGCTCTCAGCCGCGGTGTGCTGACAGTGGAGGGAAAGGCGCGTTGGTTGCATGAGTTTGAAGATCGCACGCCACAGTTCCAGGCTGCATTTATTGGTGATGTGACTGGCCAGCGCTTCACTGTTCAAGGCGCACAAGGCTGGCGTGATGCCGCGTTGCTAGGTGTGAATCTTGTGTATGCACAGGCTGCGAATATGCACGTCTACCTTAGCTACGATGCAACGGTGGCGAAACGCGATACGGCGCATACCATCACAGCAGGATTGCGCTATGCATGGTGATCTGCCGTGGTAGTGGAGCCGGCCAGGATTTCAAATAAAGACTGAATATTTACGATGAAGAAAAGGATATGACTGATTCCCTTCATTCACTTTCTTGCTTCATCGCTTTCGTGACATTTTTCCTGTTCAATATTTCTCCCCATGACTCGATGCGGTAAATGTCGCCGAATTTGTGGATAGTCATGTCGTACTGTTCACGCAACTTGTCTACTTGCTGCTCTATCGTACTTTTATCTATGCCGGTCAGATCGTCGATTGCGGTCGGAGTGGGGCGTTCAAGTAGATCAATTGCTGCAGCGAGTACAAACAATCTGCGCGCATCATCAACTGGGTATTGCGGCACGCCGAATTTATTTTTGAGCAGAGTCATGTGGTGATCCTTTGCCATCTTCCTTGCACCATGCGAAGAGGCCGAGCGCAACGATGTCTTTAATATAGTACCGACTCACTTTTCTGGCAAAAATTTCTCTTTCATTTCGCCAATATTCCTTGCTTGAGCAGTGCGCCACCTGAATGGCATTTTTACGTTAGTCTTATGCTGCTCGGAAATACTCGCCTGTCTATCTTGCTTGAGTTCGAGTTCTTATATGTTTGAGTCTTCATTGTTGCCGGATAGCTATGCCAAATAGGGCAGATGCACACGGCTTTTTCAGAAAGCGCTGGATTTCATGTTTGTGCAATCTCTTCGTATGACGCAGCGCGATTGGCGCGCGGGTGAACTTCGCTTCTTGCTGGTTTCGCTGATTATTGCCGTGGCTGCATTGTCTTCGGTTGGCTTCTTTGTCGATCGTATGCGCGCGGGTTTAAATCGCGATGCACATCAATTACTCGGTGCTGATCTGATTATTCGCGCGGACGAGCCAATTGCTGCGTCCTTGCGCGGCGAGGCAGAAAAGCGCGGCTTGCAACTGGCAGATACCACCGTTTTCCCCAGTATGGCGATTGCCGGAGAGGGCGAGCAGGCAGTATCCAAGTTGGCGTCCATCAAGGCGGTAAGCGATGGTTACCCCTTGCGCGGCAAAGTGAAGGTTGCTGATGCGCCGATTGGCGAGGGCGTGGTGACGAATGCGGTTCCTGCTGCCGGTACGGTATGGGTTGATGCGGGCATTCTGGAAAGTCTGAATATCGCAGTCGGCAGTCCATTGAAACTGGGCGACAAGGTTTTCACGATAGCCAAGGTACTCACGTTTGAGCCAGATCGTGGTGCGAGCTTCATGAATTTTGCCCCGCGTGTGATGTTGGCGAAAAGCGATCTTGCCGCGACGAATTTGGTGCAAAACGGATCGCGCGTGAGTTATCGCTTGCTGGTCGCAGGCAAGCCTAGCGATGTAAATGATTTCGATCAATTGGTGCAAAACCAGATCGAGACGCAGAACCTCAAAGGTATCCGTACTGAATCGCTGGAATCGGGGCGTCCGGAAATGCGCGCGACGCTGGAACGCGCCGAACAATTTCTATCGCTGGTAGGCTTGCTGTCGGCCATGCTGGCAGCGGTTGCCGTCGCGATGGCAGCACGTCGTTTCATGCTGCGTCATGTGGATGCGTGCGCGATGTTGCGTTGCCTGGGCATGACGCAGAATCAGGTGACTGGTTTGTATCTGCTCGAATTCTTGATCGTGGGGGTGATAGGCAGTGCGATAGGTGCGGCGATTGGATTCGCGGCGCATTTTGTGTTGATTGAATGGCTGGGTAAGCTGGTCACGAATGAATTGCCGGCAGCATCGTTCTTGCCTGCGTTGCAAGGCGTGGTGACGGGATTGCTCCTATTGATCGGCTTTGCCGTGCCGCCGATACTGCAACTGCGTAATGTGCCGCATAACCGCGTTATTCGACGCGAGCAGGATATGCCGCAGCCGATCACGATAGCCACTTATGCCTTGGGCTTGTTGACGTTTATCGGCTTGCTGTTGTGGCAGGCTGGTAATGTGAAACTGGGTTTGCTGACGGCAGCCGGTTTTCTCGGTGGATTGGCTGGATTTGCCGTAATTAGCTGGTTGGCACTGAAGTCTTTGCAGTCGCTGCGTGGTGCGATCAATCATCCTAGCTGGCGCTTTGCCGTGACGGCTTTGCAGCGTCGGCCTGGTGCAACTGTTGTGCAAGTTGTCGCGCTGGCTTTGGGTTTGATGGCTTTGTTGTTGTTGACGGTGATACGCGGTGATCTGGTATCGGCATGGCGCAATGCTACGCCGCCGGATGCACCGAATCGTTTTGTTATCAATATTCAACCGGAACAGAAGGCGCAGATCGAAGCGCGTCTGCAGCAAAACAATATCGTCGGTAATCATTTGTACCCAATGATTCGTGGTCGTTTGCTGGCGATCAATGGCACACCTATCACGGGAGAAAGCTTTATCGAAGATCGCGCCAAGCGATTGGTCGATAGAGAATTTAATCTGTCGACAATGAAGGATATTCCTGAGCAGAATGAAATTACTGCTGGCCGCTGGTATGACAACAGCAAGCCGGAAGCATCGGTGGAAGAAGGTCTCGCCAAGACGCTGAACTTGAAGCTGGGCGATCATTTGAAATTCGATATCGCTGGTGAAACCGTCGATGTGCCTATCACCAGTTTGCGCAAGCTGGAGTGGGGCTCAATGCGAGTGAATTTCTTCGTGATCATCAATCCAGCTGCGATGAAGGACATGCCACAAACCTGGATCACGGCTTTCCATTTGCCGGTAACAAATACAGGTCTGGAAAATCAACTGACGCGCGACTTCCCGAATTTGACGGTGGTTGATATCGGCAGCGTCGTGAAGCAGATTCAGGATGTGGTTGATCAAGTGGTAACAGCAGTTGAATTCCTGTTCATGTTCACGCTGGCATCCGGCATGCTGGTTCTGTATGCGGCGCTGGCCAGCTCGCAGGATGAGCGTACGCGTGAGGCGGGCTTGTTGCGAGCCTTGGGTGCAACGCGCAAGCAATTGTCGCAATCGCAATGGATAGAGTTCACGCTGGTTGGTGGCTTGGCAGGTTTGCTGGCGGCAACAGGTGCGACGGCGGTCGGTTGGGGACTGGCGCATTTTGTCTTCGACTTTGAATGGATATTCAGCCCTGTTGTCTGGTTGGCAGGTTTTGGCATCGGTGCTGCATGCGCATTTATTGGCGGTTGGGTAGGGTTGCGTCATGTACTTAATCAGCCGCCATTACAGACCTTGCGCGAGGCTTGATTTTGCTTGTCTGGCCTGCCGTGCCGTATAGCGATGCGGTATCATGCAGGCTATGACTACTGAACAAGAAACTCAACAAGCAAGCATTTATGAATTGATCGGCGGCGATGCCAAAGTGCGTGAGCTGGTCGATCGATTTTATGACTTGATGGATCTGGAACCAGACTTTGCCGGCATACGCGCGATGCATCCGACTACGCTGGATGGCTCACGCGACAAGCTGTACTGGTTTCTCTCTGGCTGGACCGGCGGTCCGGATATGTTTGTCGAACGCTTCGGCCATCCGCGCTTGCGCGCGCGCCATTTGCCGTATGCCATCGCAACGAGTGAGCGCGATCAATGGTTGCGCTGCATGCAAGCAGCCATGGAAGATGTCGGCATCGACGCATCATTGCAAACACGTTTGCAACAGGCGTTTTACGACACTGCAGACTGGATGCGTAATACCCGCGATTAAGTTTTTCTGCTGTTGCGGTTTCTCACTCATTACTCTGTTCGAACAAGGCTTCATTCATGACACAACTGCATTTCATTATTCTGCTGCTGGTTGCCGCAGTCATCATCATTTTGCAGGTGGTGGCCTTGTTGCGCGCACGCGGTACGGATATCGCGCCGCAATTGATGCAGCTGCAGAATGACTTGCAACGTCATCAGCAGCAAGGTAGTGAACGTATTGAGCGCGAATTGCGCGAGCAGGTGCAATCGACTGCGCAAGCAACACGACAGGAATTAGGTAGCAACTTTACGCAGTTTCAGCAGGCCTTGGCAACGCAATTGACCAGCGTTGCAACGATGCAGAATAATCAAATTGATTCGTTTGCGCAGCAGCTGGCAAAGTTGAATGAAGCGAATGCACAGCAGTTGGAGGCCATGCGTCAGGCGATCACTTTGCAAGCGCAAACCGGACGTGAAGAGCAGGCGACTGCGCTCAAGCATTTTGGCGATACATTGAATCAGACGTTGACTGCGCTGACGGAATCCAATGCGCAGCGCATGGCTGAAGTGCGCGCGACGCTGGAAGCCAAGATCAAGGATCTGCAAACCGATAATGGCGCGCGTCTGGAAGAGATGCGCAAGACCGTCGATGAGAAATTGCATGCGACGCTGGAACAAAGACTGGGTGAATCGTTCAAGTTGGTTTCTGACCGCTTGGAGAAAGTGCACCAAGGTCTGGGTGAGATGCAGCAGTTGGCCATCGGTGTCGGCGACCTCAAACGCGTGCTGACCAACGTCAAGACACGCGGCACATGGGGCGAAGTACAGCTTGAGATGCTGCTGGAACAAGTGTTAACGCCAGATCAATATGCGAAGAATGTCGAGACAGTTCCGGGTACTGGCGAGCGAGTTGAATTTGCGATCAAGCTGCCGGGCACCGACGATGGTCAGACGCCGATCTGGATGCCTATCGATGCCAAATTTCCGAAAGAACAATACGAGCGTCTGGCGGAAGCAGCCGATAAGGCCGATGCGGATGGCGTGGCCTTGGCTGGTCGTGAATTGGAACGGGTAGTACGTTTCGAAGCGAAAAAAATCGCAGAGAAATATTTGTCGCCACCACTGACAACAGATTTTGCGATCCTGTTCTTGCCGACTGAAGGCTTGTATGCGGAAGTCATGCGTCGTCCTGGTTTGGCGGACGATCTGCAGCGTACACATCGCGTCAGCATTGCCGGACCATCGACTTTGTCGGCATTGTTGAACAGCTTGCAAATGGGCTTCCGTACATTGGCACTGGAAAAACGCTCATCGGAAGTCTGGCAAGTGCTGGGCGCAGTGAAAACCGAATTCGGCAAATTCGGTGATGTACTTGCTGCAACCAAAGCGACACTGGAGCGTGCAGCCAAGAATATCGAACAGGCAGAGACCAGAAGCCGCCAGATGACGCGCAAATTGAAATCTGTAGAGGCACTGCCTAGCGAAGCCGCGCAGCAGCTCCTGGGCGTTGATTTGCCTTTGGGTGATCTGTTGGACGATAAAGAATAACAAGGGAATAGCAAATTCGGCCGTCGTCAGCAGCTTTTTTTAAATCATGATAAATTCACGACTACTGATGAAATGAATTGCTGAAGTTTTTCAGTCATTTATTTCATCAGCTTTACGTTCTCGGGGCGGGGTGCGATTCCCCACCGGCGGTAATTACGTTTAGGCGTATAGCCCGCGAGCGCTTGATGAAGTTCTCCATCTGCTTTCTGCAGATGTCTTCGACAAGGTCAGCAGACTCGGTGTGATCCCGAGGCCGACGGTCATAGTCCGGATGATAGAGAGCGGAATGACTTTTCACGCACGGTAACGTGCGCTTTGCCATTCCTGTACGCCCTGTTTTTCAATTTGCAAACAGGAGCTTCACATGCAACACCCAATAGATATCAAAACAAAATCAGCAGTACGTCGTATCGCCTTTATCCAAGCTAGCTGGCATAAAGAAATCGTTGATCAATGCCGCATTGCATTCATCGCGGAAATGGCCGAGCGTGGCTATTCCGAAGATGTGATCGATTTCTTCGAAGTTGCTGGTGCATTCGAAATTCCACTGCATGCCAAATTACTGGCCAAGAGTGGTCGTTATGCAGCCGTAGTTGGCACCGGCTTGGTAGTTGATGGTGGTGTCTACCGTCATGAGTTCGTGTCGCAGGCAGTCATCAGCGGCTTGATGCAAGTACAACTGGAAACAGAAGTGCCTGTGATTTCTGCCGTGCTGACGCCGCATCATTTCCATTCGCATGATGAGCATCAAAACTTCTTTTATCAGCACTTTCTGGTCAAGGGCAAGGAAGCAGCACATGCTTGCGCCGACACGATCGCTCGCTTGCAGAAAATTGAAGCACTGACGCAGGAACGTATTGCTGCATAAATCGTTGTATCTCTGCGGTGCACATTTGCCAACCTAGTAACGGCATTGTGCGCAGCACGGAAAGAAAAAAGGGAGCCTAGGCTCCCTTTTTTAACGACTGTACATCCTGATTTTTCAATGCAGGATGTGCTTGCGTCTTAGCGTTTTGTTTCCATTTGTACCAATGGCTCCGTCGATTGCGGTGGCAGTGGTTTGCGTTCACGCGGTACACGCGCTGGCGCTACAAACTTGGCAGCTTCTTCCTGTGCTGCGCGCAGTTTTTCTGGATTGGTGGAAGCCAATACCAAACCGGCAGCTTGCAGAACTTCGTTCAAGTCTTTGCTTGCAACTGGCGCTGCTGCAGGAGCAACGACTGGTGCTACAACGACAGGAACGACGACGACAGGAGCTTGCTGTGCAACAGGTTCCGGCGTCGCTACTACCACTGGAGCAGTTTCTTGAATCGACGGTGCCGCTTCAATGACTGCTGCTGGTGCAGCTTCCACAGGTGCTGCAACAGGTTCCGGTACAGCAACAGCAATCGGTGCAGGAGCTGCAACGACAGGCTCAGGTTGGCGGCTAACTTCTTGCGGCACGGATGGTGCAGCAATGGCTGCAGTCAATGCGCTCACAGATGCTTCAAATGCAGTTGGCGTTTCGATCACTTGTGCAACAACTGGTGCTGGTGCGTGAACAACGCTTGATGCCATTTCAGTTGCGCTGACATGCGGAGTATGTGAAGTTTGATCCGCTTCATCTTGCAGGGATTGTTCCTGCGAAGCGTCTACACCATCTTCATTGCCTTCGTTTTCAGTACCGGCTTCGGTATTGTCACGATCACGACGATTACGGTTGCGACCACCACGACGACGACGACGACGCGGTTGTTCTTCGCCTTCTACAGCTGGAACTGGAATACCGTTTGCATCCAATACCACAACCGCTTCGCCTGCTTCGCTGGCCGGAGCCGCATTACGGGTTGGAGCGACGCTGGCAGCGATTGCTGCGCCTTGCAACAAGACAGGATCTTCTGCAACGACTTCCTTGCGTTCTTCGCGTGGAGCACGTGGCTGACGTTCACGGCGAGCTTCATTGCCTTCACGTGGTTCACGCGGCTCACGAGGTGGGCGAGGAGGGCGCGCTGTTTGTTGTGCTTCGGCTGCTGGTGCTTGCGCTGGCTTGGCTGTTTCGTCGCGTTCTTCACGATCACGACCACGACCACCGCGGCTGCGGTTGCGTTGGTTACGACCACCAGAATTGCGCTCGCCGCGTTCGCGGTTACGTTGCTGTTTCTCTTCTGCTGTAGGTTGAGCAGCAACTTTTGGCTGTTCAGGCGTACCGCTCAGGAAGGCGAAGAGTTTCTGGAAGAAACCTTTTGCTTCAGCTGGCGCTACTTTTGCTGCTTCAACTGGTTTGCGTTCCACGATAGGAGCAGGTTGATCTGGCGTAATGCCTTTGACCATGGCTTCCTGACGTGGCTTGCTTTCTTCTTTCTGACGCTTGCCGTAGCTGATGTCGGTATCTGCTTCTTCAGTCATTGCATAGCTGGCTTGTGTTTCTTCCAAACGTGGATCGTCGTGTTTGATACGTTCCAGTTTGTAATGAGGTGTTTCCAGATGCTTGTTTGGGATCAGGATGACAGAGACGCGATGACGCGTTTCGATCTTCAGGATTTCGCCGCGTTTTTCGTTCAGCAGGAAGGCTGCGACGTCGACTGGTGCTTGAACGTGGATAGAAGCTGAATTTTCCTTCATTGCTTCTTCCTGGATGATGCGCAGGACTTGCAATGCGGACGATTCTGTATCGCGGATGTGGCCGGTGCCGTTACAACGTGGGCAGGTTACATGGCTGCCTTCGGACAAGGATGGACGCAGGCGTTGACGCGACAATTCCATCAGGCCGAAGCGTGAAATCTTGCCCATTTGTACGCGAGCGCGGTCAAAGTGCAACGCGTCTTTCAGACGGGTTTCGACTTCGCGCTGGTTCTTCGCGTTTTCCATATCGATGAAATCGATGACGATCAGGCCGCCCAAATCGCGCAAGCGCAATTGGCGAGCGACTTCTTCAGCAGCTTCACAGTTGGTATGGAATGCGGTTGTTTCGATATCGCTGCCGCGGGTAGCGCGTGCCGAGTTGACGTCGACGGAAACCAAGGCTTCGGTGTGATCGATAACGATCGCGCCGCCGGATGGCAACGGTACGGTACGTGAGTACGCGGTTTCGATCTGATGTTCGATCTGGAAGCGCGAAAACAGCGGTACGTCGTCGTTATAACGTTTGACGCGATGGACCATGTCCGGCATCACGTGGCTCATGAATTGCTGAGCTTGTTCGTAGATGTCGTCGGTGTCGATCAGGATCTCGCCGATATCCGGTTGGAAGTAATCACGGATGGCACGGATGACGAGTGAGGATTCTTGATAAATCAGGAATGCGCCGCCGCCGGATTGGCCTGCGCCTTCGATCGCACGCCACAATTGCATCAGGTAGTTCAAATCCCATTGCAGTTCGTCAACGTTACGGCCGATACCAGCGGTACGAGCGATCACCGACATGCCTTGCGGCAAGTCCAGTTTGTCCATCGTTTCGCGCAGTTCTTGGCGATCTTCACCTTCGACACGACGCGATACACCGCCACCGCGTGGGTTGTTAGGCATCAAGACCAGATAGCGGCCAGCCAGCGAAATGAAGGATGTCAGCGCAGCGCCTTTATTGCCGCGCTCTTCCTTTTCGACCTGGACCATGATTTCCTGGCCTTCGCGCAACGCATCTTTAATGGAGGCGCTACGGACATCGACGCCTTCCTTGAAGTAGGTGCGGGCGACTTCCTTGAATGGCAGGAAACCGTGACGATCTTCACCGTAGCTGACAAAGCAAGCTTCGAGCGAAGGCTCGATACGGGTGATGACGCCTTTATATATGTTGGACTTGCGTTGTTCGCGTCCGGTTGTTTCGATATCGATGTCTATGAGTTTTTGCCCATTGACAATGGCAACACGCAATTCTTCTTGCTGCGTTGCGTTAAATAACATGCGTTTCATGTAAGTGCTCCGTGGCTCTAGGGCCGTTTTTTTAATGCAGTAGCGCTACATATCAGCATTGATGCACAAGCGAATCGGCCGGTTGACCTGCGTGAAGCGAATAGCGGCGATAGCGTGGCTATCGGGGAAATTCGCAGCAATCTGTGGTCAACAGCGTGTTTCTATGTGACATCAATGGCGACATGCGCCATCTACAGCAACAGTACAGGGATGTACGCGGGGCAGGAACGTTTGGGGAGGGAATTGCCTTGGTGTGTGGTACTTAGCGCAAACGCGCTGTAGTCACAACGGGGCGCGGATAAAGTGAAGCGGTTGCCGAATGCGCACTTGATCCGCATCGTGCGCATCGAATAGATCGAGCGCAACGAACACAATCGCGAGTGGTGAGCAAATTGGTTGAGCCATACAAAGCATGGGCAGAATCGGCAAACAGTTTCAACTTTATCAACCAGCAAGCTTGCTATTAAATATAGTGAGCTTGCCGGACTTATCCTAACAATCCAAACATTCTTGACCAACACCCTTGCGCGTTATCCGATTACAACAACGGTGCAACCTTGACTCGCACAGGGGCGGTGCATACACATCTTTTCCATCGAATTTGCAAATTGGCGAGGCCGATGGAGACGCCCCTGTGTAGAATGTGTTTTTTATTCTTACACCAGCAATGGTTTGGTAACCATTGCGAATTGATTATATATTCAAAATGAAGGACTTAGCGATATTTTCTGGGAAAGAGGCTCAAACCCTATCACCCTCCCGATCGTCACAGGTCTCTTCTCAAGTTCCGGCACAAGTGCAGCTTGTCACGATTACTGATGAGGAAGCCGGGCAGCGGATTGATAATTTTTTGATACGTATTTGTAAAGGCGTACCGAAAAGCCATATCTACCGTGTGCTGCGCTCCGGAGAGGTGCGCGTTAATAAAGGGCGGATTGATCAAACCTATCGTTTAGTCGAAGGTGATATCGTCCGTATTCCACCCATACGCATTGCGGAAAAAGCGCCATCGACGGCACCTGGTGCAGAATTCAAAATATTGCTTGAAGATAATCACTTGCTTGTCATCGACAAGCCGGCCGGCGTTGCAGTGCATGGTGGTTCCGGCGTCAGTTATGGCGTGATCGAACAATTGCGTGCGGCCAGACCGGATGCAAAGTTCCTTGAGTTAGTGCACAGGCTTGATCGTGACACCTCTGGCGTTCTGGTTTTGGCCAAGAAACGTTCGGCATTGACAAATTTGCATGAACAAATTCGTGGCGGCGAGCCGGATAAGCGTTATCTAGTATTAGTGCATGGCGATTGGAAGAATGCGCGCCAACATATTAGATTGCCATTACATAAGTATTCCACGCCGGAAGGTGAGCGACGTGTACGCGTGCAGGCGGATGGGATGGAGTCACATACGATTTTCAACCTGATCCAGCGTTACGGCCCGTTCGCCTTATTGGAAGCGGAACTAAAAACCGGGCGTACCCATCAGATACGCGTGCATCTGGCATCTAGCGGTTTTGCGATTGCGGGCGATGACAAGTATGGCGATTTCGCATTGAATCGTGATTTGCAGAAAGCAGATGGTGAGCGTGTCGCATTGAAACGCATGTTCCTGCATGCGCATCAAATTACATTTATCCATCCTGAGACTGGCAAGCCAGTGACATTGAATGCGCCGCTTCCGCCGGAATGCGAGCGCTTCCTCAAGAGTTTGAAAAAGACCCCTAATTGATTTATTGCTCATTGCCCCTAAGTGGAATTTGAGCAATAACCTATTTATATAGTTAAAGGAGCTGGCAGCGCGCTGTCAGGTTACATGGCAAGAAAGCAATTTGATCTCATCGTTTTCGATTGGGATGGCACCTTGATGGATAGCACTGCAGTTATCGTCAACTGTATACAAGCAGCAGCCAAAGACCTCGGCTTACCGATACCGGATGAAAAAGCCGCTTCGTATGTCATTGGCCTGAGTCTACAAAAGGCAATGGAAGCTGCGTTGCCCGGTGTTGATCCTAAATACTATCCACGCATGGTGGAACGTTACCGCTACCATTATTTGAATCAGGATGGCGGCTTGACGCTGTTCAAGGGTGTGCGCGAGATGCTGGAAGACTTGTCGCAGCAAGGCTATTTCCTCGCGGTTGCAACTGGTAAAAGCCGTGTCGGCCTGAACCGTGCGCTGGATGTGTCCAAGTTGTTGTCATTATTTGATGCAACGCGTTGCGCCGATGAAACCTTCTCCAAGCCGCATCCGGCGATGTTGCAGGAACTGACGCGTGAATTGGGGCAGGACATGAAACGTACCGTGATGGTGGGTGATACCACGCACGATTTGTTGCTGGCGCAGAACGCAGGTGCGGCTGGCGTCGCCGTACACTATGGCGCGCATACACCTGCTGAATTGCAGGCGCTCAATCCCCTGTACGCAGCAACGTCTGTAGCTGAGCTGCATACCTGGCTGAACGAAAACGGATAAGCACATTGACTGATGCCATTCTGATTCCTGTCTGTGATTCTGCCGCTCTTGAAGAAAGCGGCAAGGGGATACGTTTTCCTCTGACGGCAGGCGGTGAGGATGCAAACGGTTTTGTGATTCGCTACAACGGTGTTGCTTACGGTTACCTGAATCGTTGCGCGCATATTCCGATGGAACTGGATTGGAATGAAGGCGAGTTTTTCGAGTCTGATGGGCGGTATTTGATCTGCGCCACACATGGTGCGATTTATGCGCCGGAAACAGGTCGTTGCGAGGGCGGCCCATGCCGTGGCCGCCGCTTGCGTACAATTGTCATCATCGAAAAAGATAATCAGGTATTCTGGCAGGCAGATGAATACGTAAGACCCGCGCGCGCATAAGCAACGCGGAACAAAACACACGACAACATGAGCAACGACAACGACGAATTGAATCAGCCTCAATCATGGCAAGCATCGGCAGCACCTGCGCCTAAAAAAGATGGCTGGGAGCGCGAAGTTCTGGAAAAACTCGCATTCGCAACGCTCAAGGAACAGCGCGCGCGTCGACGTTGGGGTATTTTCTTCAAATTCGTCACAGTGGCCTTGGTTGGATTTGCCTTGTGGATGAGTTTTGGTCCTGCCGTTGGCGACATGGAAAATGTCGGGCCACATACCGCCTTGATCAAGATAGACGGCACGATAGAGGCAAAAGGTGCCGGCGATGCCGACACGGTTATTTCTGCGCTGACTAAAGCGTATGCAGATCCTGGTTCTGTCGGCCTGATTTTGCAAATCAATAGTCCGGGTGGTAGTCCAGTGCAAGCTGGCATGATCAACGATGAGATCACGCGCCTGCGCAAGAAGTATCCGCAAAAACCTTTGTACGTCGTGGTGACTGAAATTTGCGCATCCGGTGGTTATTACATCGCCGCTGCTGCTGATCGTATTTACGTGAACAAGGCGAGTATCGTTGGTTCGATCGGCGTGTTGATGGATGGCTTTGGTTTCACTGGCACGATGGAAAAATTGGGCGTTGAGCGACGCTTGTTGACTGCCGGTGTGAACAAAGGATTCATGGATCCATTCAGCCCACAAACCGAAACGCAAAAGCACTACGCGCAAGACATGCTCAATGAAATCCATCAGCAATTCATCGACGTTGTGCGTAAAGGCCGCGGCAAGCGCTTGAAAGAAACACCGGACACCTTTTCTGGTCTGGTTTGGACTGGTGAAAAATCGGTGGAGCTCGGCTTGGCAGATGGTATCGGTACTGTCGAGAGTGTGGCGCGTGAAGAATTCAAGTCCACCAACATCGTTGATTACACGCAACGCGAAGGTTTATCCGATCGTGTACTGCGGAAGTTTGGCGCAGCAGCAGGTGCTTCTGCAATCAAATCAATGACGGAACAGCTTGCTCCAAGTTTGAAATAATTTTTTTCATCTACATTGTCAGCGATGTGAAAAAAATTCCGGAGCAGGAATGTAACCGAGCTTGTAATCCGTTTGTGCTTGGCTATAGTGGAAGTGCGTTATCGGCATCTGAAGATGTGAATGCAACAACGTCTGCAACTGCTAAGGAGCATCCGCTCGCATTTTGGTGACGCGTCTACGATGGAAAATTGAAGGTCTCCGACCTCTCCAAATGCCTCGTTATGAGGCAGGCAAAACGGCGATGAAACATCGCCGTTTTGCGTTTACATTCAGCCGTCAGCCAAGAGTAAAAATACAGTCGGCTTCTTGTGGAAGTCGGGTGTTTTCCCGGATGCAATATCCGCTTTCCATTTTGCGGCTGTTTGTGTTTTGATCGCTTCGGACGGCAGCGTGAGATCGGTCGCAATGCAAATAAGCGTGTTGGGATTGCAAGTCGTTGCTAATGTTTCCAGCAGTCCAGCATTGCGGTAAGGCGTCTCGATAAAAAACTGCGTTTGTTTTTCAGCGCGGGAGCGATCTTCCAATTGCTTGATGCGTTTCGCTCGTGCTGCAGCATCGATAGGCAAGTAACCGTTGAAGGCGAAATTTTGCCCACTCAAGCCACTGGCCATAACAGCGAGCAGTAGTGAAGACGGGCCAACCAAAGGTTTGACCTGAATGCCGTGCGCATGTGCCAGTCGCACCAAATTTGCGCCAGGATCAGCTACAGCCGGTACACCGGCTTCTGAAATCAAGCCGGCATCTTGCCCAGACAACAGCGGCTCTAATAACGCAGGTAATGCTTTGGCGTCGGTGTTGACGTTGAGCTCGGCAATGCGTATTTCCTGTATCGGCTTTGCCAGTGTGTTGTGCGTACCTATTAACTTGAGAAAGGCGCGCGTCGTTTTGGCATTTTCCGCAATGAAGTAATCGAGCTTGGCTGTCGTCGTTTGTACTTCCAACGGGATGATGTGTGCGAGCGGATCGGTGGCACTAACTTCTGCCTGACCTAATGTATTGGGGATGAGATAGAGAATGCCGGGCATGTTGGAGTATTGAGTAGGGTATGTGTTGCGCGCGATTAATCAAGCACGCTGCTTATATTAGTTGTCTAGTTGCCGAAAAAGCCGATATTGGCACGGCGCAGCATGGTCGTTAGAGCGATGAGCGGTAAGCCAGTGAGCGCAGTCGGATCGTTACTTTCTATTTTTTCGATAATGGTGATGCCTAAACCTTCATTTTTTGCACTGCCTGCGCAATCGTATGGCTGCTCTATACGTAAATATGCATCGAGGTCAGCATCCGGCAAATCACGGAAGGTGACGAAGGTTTGGATGTTTTCCAGCTGAATGCGTGGTGATGAAATACCGGCGCGGCCATCGAACAGGCAGAGTGCTGTATGGAAGACTACTTTGCGACCGCGCATTTTTTGCAGTTGTTTCAATGCATTTTCATGCGTACCTGGCTTGCCTATCTGCTCGTCGTCCAGCGTGGCGACTTGATCTGACCCAATAATCAAAGAATTCGGTGCTTGGGTGGCGATGGCAGCTGCTTTTTGCTGTGCCAGTCGTAATGCCGTTGTGTCGGGTGATTCGTGAGGAAGAGCGGTTTCATCGATATTCGGCACCATGACTTCGAAGGGCAGGTGTAGTCGAGATAGCAATTCTTTGCGGTAAACCGAGCTTGAACCCAGTATTAATCGTGCTTGGATGGATGGAGAAGGCATTATTTGATGTTTATTTGAATGACCGCTCAATAAAAGTGCGCTAACACTTTGACGAATAAAGGAAAAGCCTGTTATTATCGCAGGTTTTCCGGGTTCGGCTTAGCCTATGAATGCTTTTGTAATTGATGCCTTCGAGTTCAGTCGGCTTAGAGAGCAGCGTGAAGGCGACGTTGCTATCGCTGATTTGCCGCGGCTTGCTGCAGAATCCGTAAATATGCCTGCATCGCTGCATTGGTCTTTGTTGGGTGGTTCAGATGGACTTGGTCATCCGCAATTGATTATGTCGGTATCCGGCTCAATTCATTTGATGTGTCAGCGTTGCATGACGCCACTGAAACTCGATATTGCATCGGAATCAGTGCTGATTCTTGCAAAAAACGATGAGCACGCTGATGAAATTGACGCGTTGCTGGCAGACGACACCATAGACGTGATTGTTGGTTCAAAGACTTTAAATGTCAGTGATCTGATTGAGGATGAGGCTTTGTTAGCGATTCCTCTGGCGCCTAAGCACGATGTGTGTCCAGACAATGCAGCAGTTGAGAGTGCGATGAATGCAAGAAAACCATCGCCTTTTGATGTGCTGAAAGGTATGAAGCAATAGATTCGCTGCAGCTGTGAGGCCTTAAGCGGGCATATTGAGATTTTGTAGTAAGGATTATCGGTTTTGCCGTGAGTTTGCAAAACGGATGTGTTAGAATTTTAGAACTTAAGGTTTAGGAGTTATCATGGCTGTTCAACAAAACAAAAAGACACCGTCGAAACGCGGTATGCACCGTTCGCACGACTTCCTGGTTGCTCCGCAACTGAGCGTTGAGCAAACCACCGGTGAAACACACATGCGTCACCATATCAGCCCTAACGGCTTTTATCGTGGTCGTAAAGTCCTGAAAACCAAAAACGACGAATAATCATTCGTCTTTCAGGCACAGAAAGCGGCGCGGTAAGTTCATGACTTTGCGCCGTTTTTTAATATGCTAATCCAGCACATTCCGTCATTTTGAATCAAGCTGAATCTGGCCCATAATGCGGTTAGAGTGAGGCCCTGAGTCAATCCAATGACAATTAAAATATCTATCGACTGTATGGGTGGCGATCACGGCCCCTCAGTCACCATTCCTGCTGCTATTTCGTTTGTCAAAAGCGAGCCAGATGCCGAGCTGATTTTAGTCGGGCTGGAAGATCAGCTTTTGGCCGAACTGAAAAAACACAAGGCAAGTGGGCATCCACGTCTATCGATCGTGAACGCGACCGAAGTCGTGACTATGGACGATCCTCTGGAAGTTGCATTGCGCCGCAAGAAGGATTCTTCTATGCGTGTCGCCATCAATCTGGTCAAGCAAGGGCAGGCGGACGCATGCGTCTCTGCCGGTAACACGGGTGCCTTGATGGCGATCTCGCGTTACGTGCTCAAGACGATCCCTGGTGTTAATCGTCCGGCCATTTGCAGCATACTCCCCAATCAAAAAGACGGTCCTACCTATATGCTCGATCTCGGCGCCAACGTCGATTGCGAGCCGCAGCATTTGCATCAATTTGCATTGATGGGTTCTGCGCTGGTATCGGCGATGGAAGGCAAGCCAAGACCAACGGTCGGTTTGCTCAATGTCGGCGAAGAAGATATCAAAGGTAATGACGTCGTCAAGCAGACAGCTGTCTTGCTGCGTGCTGATCATGAAAAAGGGACGTTGAATTTCTACGGCAATGTCGAAGGCAACGATATCTTTAAAGGTACGACGGATATCGTCGTGTGCGATGGCTTTGTCGGCAATGTCACCTTGAAGGCATCGGAAGGCTTGGGTCGCTTTGTCAAAAGCGTGCTGACGACCGAATTCAAGCGTACTCCTTTGACCATGTTGGGTGCTTTGATTGCACGCGGTGCATTGAAAGCAATTTCACAACGAATGAATCCTTCTCGCTACAATGGCGGCAGTTTGCTGGGTCTGCGCGGCTTGGTATTCAAAAGCCATGGCGGTGCTGATGCCTACGGTTATCAGTGGGCCATAAAACGCGCATTCGATGCTGCCAAATATGATGTGCTGACGCGTATTTCGACAAAAATTGCCGATCTCATGCCGCAATCAACTTTGGCCTCGTCTTCTGAAGACTCGGTTAGTGCCACAACAGAACAATAGAATAGAAAATCGCATGACTCTCTATAGCAAAATTATCGGTACCGGCAGTTATCTGCCGCCACAACGTGTCACCAATCAGGATTTAATAGAGCGTCTTGCTCGTGATGGCATAGAAACATCCGACGAATGGATCGTTTCTCGCAGCGGGATTGCTGCACGTCATTACGCCGATGCGGATATGCAGTCGAGTGACCTGGCGGTTGAAGCGGCAAAACGTGCGCTGGATATGGCGCAATTGGCACCGAATGATATCGACCTGATTATTTTGGCGACTTCGACGCCTGACTTTTTTGGTGGTTTTCCGAGTACTGCATGCGTGGTGCAACGCAAGTTGGGCATCACGAATGAATGTGCTGCTGTCGATGTGCAAGCGGTGTGCAGCGGTTTTGTCTACGCGTTGTCGACTGCTGACAAGTTCATCAAGTCTGGCTCACATAAAAAAGTGCTGGTGATCGGTGCTGAGGTATTTTCGCGCATCATCGATTTCAAGGATAGAACGACTTGCGTCTTGTTCGGCGACGGTTCCGGTGCGGTCGTCTTGAGTGCATCCGAGGAGCCTGGCGTGCTGGCGACCAGCTTGCATGCAAACGGCAGCTATGGCGATATTCTCTGCGGACCTGGAAGAATCAGTAATGGCGTGCTGGAAGGCAGCGCCTTTATGTATATGGATGGTCAGGCGGTATTCAAGCTGGCGATCGGATTGCTGGACAGAGTTGCCAACGAAGCCTTACAACTGGCGAAAATGGATGCATCCGAAGTGGATTGGATCGTGCCGCACCAAGCCAATATCCGCATCATGCAGGGGACGGCCAAAAAACTCGGTCTCAGCATGGACAAGATGATTGTGACGGTTGATCAGCATGGCAATACATCTGCTGCATCGATTCCATTGGCGCTGGATGTCGGTGTGCGCGATGGTCGTATCAAGCCAGGCCAGAATGTCATGATGGAAGGTGTTGGCGGCGGCTTCACTTGGGGCGCGGTGCTGGCACGGATGTAATCCCCGAGACAGGGATGCAAATCATTTTTTAATTAAAACTAGAAAACAAGCATGAGCAAATTCGCATTCGTTTTTCCAGGGCAAGGGTCGCAAGCGATCGGCATGCTCAACGGTTTCGCTGACAACGCAGTTGTGCAGCAAACGTTGGCTGAAGCATCAGACGCATTGCAGTTCGATCTCGCCAAATTAATTTCCGAAGGCCCGAAGGAAGAGCTGGACCTGACTACCAATACTCAACCTGTCATGCTGACTGCCGCCGTCGCGATGTATCGCGCATGGATAGCTGCAGGCGGCAAGATTCCTGCACTCGTTGCAGGTCATAGCCTGGGTGAATATTCGGCGTTGGTTGCTGCAGGCGTGATTCCATTCAAGGACGCTGTGCCGCTGGTGCGTTTTCGCGCCAAAGCCATGCAGGAAGCGGTTCCTGTCGGTCAGGGCGGTATGGCGGCTATTCTGGGCTTGTCTGATGCAGACGTGCTCGCAGTATGCGTAGAAGCGGCTCAGGGCGATATCGTCGAAGCAGTTAACTTCAATGCGCCAGCGCAAGTCGTGATTGCCGGCCATAAAGCTGCGATTGAGCGTGCTTGTGAAATAGCGAAAGCCAAAGGTGCTAAACGTGCCTTGATCTTGCCTGTTTCTGCGCCGTTCCATTCTTCATTGTTGAAGCCGGCATCGGATCGTTTGCGTGAACACATGGCAACACTTGCTTTCAATACGCCGCAGATTCCATTGATCAATAACGTTGATGTCGCGATTGTCAGCGATGTGAATGGCATCAAAGATGCGCTGGTACGTCAGGCCGCCAATCCGGTGCGCTGGGTTGAATCTGTGCAAAAAATGGCAGCAGAAGGTGTCACGGATGTCGTGGAGTGCGGCCCTGGTAAAGTGCTGGCAGGTTTGACCAAGCGTATTAACGGTGAATTGACCGGTCACGCGATTGTTGATCAAGCGTCGTTGGACGCTGTTTTGGAGCTCTTGAAATAATGACTACAGTTGATTTGACAGGCCAAATAGCTCTGGTAACCGGCGCCTCGCGCGGTATCGGTCGTGCAATTGCACAAGAACTGGCAAAGCTGGGTGCCAAGGTCATCGGCACTGCGACGTCGGAATCCGGCGCCAGTGCGATTTCCGAGTACTTGGGTAGCGGTGGCAAAGGTGTAGTGCTGGACGTCAATGACGCAGCACGCTCGGTTGCACTGATCGATGAAATCCAGAAGGAATTTGGCGCAGTCAGCATTCTCGTCAATAATGCCGGTATTACCCAGGATCAACTGGCGATGCGCATGAAGGACGAGGAGTGGGATAGCGTCATTGCGACGAATCTGACTTCAGTTGCGCGCTTGTCCCGTGCGGTATTGCGCGGCATGATGAAGGCTAAAACCGGTCGTATTATCAACATTACATCGGTTGTCGGTTCGTCCGGCAATGCAGGTCAAATGAATTATGCTGCAGCAAAAGCGGGCGTCGCTGGCATGAGTCGTGCTCTTGCTCGTGAGATCGGTAGTCGCAACATTACTGTTAATTGCGTGGCTCCCGGTTTTATTGATACAGATATGACCAAAACCTTGAGCGAGCAGCAAATTGCTGCCTTGCTGCAACAAGTTCCGTTAGGACGTTTGGGCTTGCCGGAAGACATCGCTTCGGCGGTTAGCTTCCTTGCTTCGCCTCAAGCGAGTTACATTACTGGTACCACGTTGCATGTCAACGGCGGTATGTACATGAACTAAGTTTGTAATTAGTCACTTTTAGCCGAAGTTTCAGCTTTCTTGATGACAAAAGCTAAAAATGAATTTTCAGTGCGCAAACCTGCTAAAATGCGCGCACTTTCTGTAACCACCCATTGGAGTTAAAACATGTCGGATATCGAACAACGCGTTAAGAAAATCGTCGCTGAACAATTGGGCGTCGCCGAAGCAGACATCAAAATCGAATCGTCGTTCGTTGACGATCTGGGTGCTGATTCCCTCGACACAGTCGAATTGGTGATGGCACTCGAAGACGAATTCGAAATGGAAATCCCTGACGAACAAGCAGAAAAAATCACAACAGTGCAGCAGGCGATTGATTACGCCAAGGCACACGTAAAAGCAGCGTAAGTTGTTTTGAACGACTCTAGGAGAATTGCTTGAGCCGCTCGAGTAAACGTCGTGTCGTCGTCACTGGTCTTGGTTGTATTTCCCCCGTTGGCAACTCTGTTGCGGACGCATGGAGTGCCGTACTTGCAGGGCAATCCGGAATTGCGACCATCACTAAGTTTGATGCGACGCCCTTCAGCACGCATTTTGCTGGAGAAGTAAAAAACTTCAATATCGAGGATTACATCCCCGGTAAAGAAGCCCGTCACATGGATACCTTTATCCATTACGGCGTGGCAGCTGGCATGCAGGCAATGCGCGACAGTGGTTTGGTTGTGACCGAAGAAAATGCTGAGCGTATCGGTGTGATCGTCGGTTCGGGTATCGGTGGCTTGCCGCTGATCGAAGATACACACGCCGAACTGGTTAACCGCGGCCCGCGTCGTATCAGCCCATTCTTTGTACCTGCGTCGATTATCAATATGATTTCCGGCCATCTTTCGATCATTTATGGTCTGAAGGGTCCGAACTTGGCGATCGTAACGGCATGTACCACTGGTTTGCATTCGATCGGCGCTGCCGGTCGCATGATCGAATACGGTGATGCAGACGTCATGATTGCCGGTGGTGCAGAGTCCACGATTTCGCCATTGGGCTTGGGCGGTTTCGCCTCGGCGCGCGCGTTGTCTTCCCGTAACGATGATCCGGCAACGGCTTCACGTCCTTGGGATAAAGACCGCGATGGCTTTGTCTTGGGTGAAGGCGCTGGCGTGATGGTGCTGGAAGAGTACGAGCATGCGAAAGCACGCGGTGCGAAAATCTATGCTGAGTTGGTCGGTTTTGGTATGAGTGGCGATGCCTACCATATCACTGCGCCAAACATGGACGGTCCACGTCGCAGTATGGCTAACGCATTGAAGAGCGCGGAAATCGCTCCTGATCAAGTGCAATATCTGAATGCACACGGCACATCGACGCCATTAGGCGATAAAAACGAAACAGAGGCAGTGAAAGCTGCATTTGGTGCGCATGCGAAGAAATTGACTGTCAACTCGACCAAATCGATGACAGGGCATTTGCTTGGAGGTGCTGGTGGACTTGAGTCGGTATTCACCGTTCTCGCTATACATCACCAGATTTCTCCGCCGACGATTAACATCATCAATCAGGATCCGGAATGCGATCTCGATTACTGTGCCAATACGGCGCGCGAGATTCCGATTCAGTACGCCATGAAAAATAACTTCGGTTTTGGCGGTACGAACGGTACCTTGATTTTTGCTAAAGTCTGATCAAAATCCGATTATCCCGTAAGGGTAATCGGATTTTTTACTTATTCCCCCAGATGTCTATTGCGGTTTCTACCGTTATCAATCAGTCCAGATTATTATCTTGGCTGATAGGTGGCATGTGTGTCGCTTTATTCGTTATTGCCGGTATTGTGCTTTTGGGTGGCGTTGGGGATATCTCTAGCGCAGCAAGAGCTGTTGTCGCCTCTGTATGCGTGGTGGTTGGGGCTTATGTATTCTTGCGCACCTTGAAGAGCAGAGGCGCATATGAGGTGCACATATCTGGCACTGGGCAGATTCGGCTTGTTGTTTTGCAGAAGAATGATCCGGTTGGTGTAGGGCAGGGCGAGCTAGTGTATTTGCTGGCAGACTCCACATTGTGGTCAAGTTTGTTACTCTTACGTCTACAAAACGAAAAACAGCAAATTCACTCGGTGGTGATTTTGCCGGACTCAGTAACAAAAGAAAGTTTCAGGGCATTATTGGTAGCGTGTCGCTGGATAGTCATGCGTCATGCAGATGTCGATAATCGGTATATCGACGAGAATTAATTTTGAAAATTTTGAACCAAACCAAGTTTCGCTTAGTCAATAATGCGAACCGCGTGCGTGTTGCAAAATAACAAGGGAATGGATTGACGACAGAACGCGATATTGATCAGCTACTTGTCGAGCGTGTACAACGCGGTGACAAAAAAGCTTTCGAGCTGCTAGTGATCAAGTACCAACGGAAACTGATGCGACTGGTCTCGCGGCTTGTCCGCGACCAGGCTGAGGCTGAAGATGTTGTACAGGAAGCATTTATCAAAGCGTATCGTGCCTTGCCGCAGTTTCGCGGCGATTCTGCGTTTTATACCTGGCTATATCGCATCGGTATCAACACCGCAAAAAATTATTTGGTCACCCAAGGCCGTCGTGCGCCGACATCAACTGAAGCAGATGTCGAAGAAGCAGAAACTTTTGACGACGGAGACCACCTAAGAGATATCAACACACCGGAATCGTTGTTGGCAACAAAGCAAATCGCGCAGACTTTGAATGTTGCGATGGAAGAGTTGCCTGAAGAGTTACGTATGGCGATTACGTTGCGAGAGATCGAAGGATTGAGTTACGACGAGATAGCTGAGTCGATGGGTTGCCCTATCGGCACGGTGCGCAGCCGGATATTCCGGGCGCGCGAAGCCATCTCTGAAAAATTAAGGCCGTTGCTGGATACGGCACTCGATAAACGTTGGTGAAAAATAAATAAAGAAGCGCTTTTTGCTGCAAGTTATAGGGGTAGCCTTAATTTTTTCGAGGTAGTGATGAATACGACGAATATGACGCGAGAACAAATATCTGCTTTTGCCGATAACGAATTGTCTGATGGACATGCAGATATCGCTTTGGCTGCGCTGCGTCAGCAAGATGGGCGTGATACGTGGAATCTGTATCATCAAATCGGCGACGCTTTGCGTTCCGACGATTTGAATACGCAACTCAGTGCTGATTTTACTGCGCGGATGTTTGCCCGTTTGGATGCGGAAGCAACCATCATGGTGCCGGCAGACAAGCGCGTGAGCGTGGCAAAGGAAGTGTCGATTAGACGCTTCGCGATGCCTGGCATGGCGGCTGCGGTCGCGGTTGCCGCATTCCTGACTGTGCCACAGATGATGACGCCGAATGCTCCGGCTGTCACAGCAGCGGCTGCGCCAGAAACAATTATGGTTGCAAGCAAGGACGGCGATGTATTGCGCGATCCGCGCATCGACGACTATCTGTTGGCACATCAACGTTTTTCACCTTCTGTGTACAGCAGCGCACAATATGCGCGCGCAGCTACGTTTGCTGTTGATTCGGACAAATAACTGATATGCGGCAAACATTAGGATTTCTCAGATTCGTTGTTCTTTTTTCTAGCGTCATTGCGTTTACAGCCCATGCAGAAAACGTTGGCACAAATAGTGGACAGCACGATACGCAAGTTTTGCTGAAGAAAATTCAGTCATCTGCTCAAAAGCTGAATTACTCAGGCACCTTTGTTTATCAGCAAGGCAGCCAGGTGCGTACTTCTCGTATCACGCATATTTTCAATGGCAAAAACGAGCTGGAAAAACTTGAAATCCTCGACGGTAAACCGCGCGAATACATACGCAACAATGAAGAGATTGCTTGCTATGTGCCGGAAAACAAATCGATACGTGTAGAAAAACGCATTACGAAGGATGTGTTCCCAGCCATTTTGGGCGCGAATCCAACCGATTTGGCTGAGCACTACAACCTGAAAAAAGGTGAGACTGGCCGTGTCGCTGGTTTCGACTGTCAGGCAATTATCCTGGAACCTAAAGACAATCTTCGCTATGGCTACAAGCTATGGGCGGAGAAGTCGACCGGGTTGTTGTTGAAAGCGCAAACGCTGAACGAAAAGAATGAAGTCGTTGAACAGATCGCTTTTACGCAACTGTCCATCGGTCATATCGATCCTAGTCGTGTAAAACCTAGCTTCCCTAATACGCATGGTTGGCGCGTAGAAAATGCTGTGATGAGTGATGCAAATCTCTCCGGCTGGTCGGTTAAAGAGATACCGGCAGGTTTCAAAAAAATACGTGAAATGAAGCGCTTGATTACAGATACTGCGCCTGCTACGGATAATGCAGCGCCAACGCAGCGTGAAGTGTCGCAAATTGTTTATTCTGATGGGCTGGCCGCGATCTCCGTATTCATAGAGTCAGGCACACAAAGCCGGACAGAAGGTTCTATGCAGCAAGGCGCGATGAATATCGTCGGCAAGCGTCAGGGCGATTACTGGTTGACAGTTGTTGGGGAAGTTCCGGCGACTGCGATCAAGCAAGTCTCGAATTCCATTGAGTTCAAACCTAAATAATTAAAATATCGGTGCGCTTATGAAAATGATCATGCCTGCTCAGAAAAAACTGTCGACTGTCTTGCTCTCTGTAGCGAGCGTGTTTTTCATTCCGATTGCGACAGGAATGGCGCCAGCGGCGATGGCTGCACCTACAGCGGCCATCGTGAACTTGCCGGACTTTGCCGATCTGGTTGAAAAAACCGGTCCGGCAGTCGTGAATATTCGTACGACTGAAAAAGCCAAAGTGAGTCAGCAAGGTAATGCTGCTACCGACGATGAAGAGATGCAGGAATTTTTCCGCCGCTTCTTCGGTGCACCTGTTCCTCCGCGTCAGCAGCAACCAGCACCGCGTGGACGTGGCAAGGCCGCTCCTGATGCGGAAGAAGAAGTGCCGCGTGGCGTTGGCTCAGGTTTCATTATTTCTCCTGACGGTTATGTGATGACGAATGCGCATGTGGTTGATGGCGCAGATGAGGTCTATGTCACCTTGACCGACAAGCGTGAATTCAAAGCGAAAATCATCGGCGCGGATAAGCGTACTGATGTCGCTGTGGTCAAGATTGAAGGTAATAATTTACCGCGTCTGGCCATGGGTGATTCGAACAAAATACGCGTCGGCGAGTGGGTGATTGCAATTGGATCACCATTCGGACTAGAGAACTCGGTAACTGCCGGGATCGTTTCGGCCAAGGCGCGTGATACTGGTGATTACTTGCCTTTGATTCAAACCGACGTTGCGGTTAATCCTGGTAATTCCGGCGGTCCACTGATCAATATGCGTGGTGAAGTTGTCGGTATCAACTCACAGATTTACAGCCGTTCCGGCGGCTATATGGGCATTTCATTTGCGGTGCCTATCGATGAAGCTATGCGTGTTTCGGATCAATTGCGTGCGAGCGGTAAAGTAACGCGTGGTCGTATCGGCGTACAGATCGGTGAAGTAACAAAAGACGTTGCTGAATCCTTGGGTCTTGCGCGCGCACAAGGTGCATTGGTGCAACGAGTTGAGCCAGGCGGCCCTGCAGAAAAAGCCGGCGTGGAAGCAGGGGACGTGATTCTGAAATTCAACGGAGTCGGCATTGAGCGCACCAGTGATTTGCCGCGTTTGGTTGGTGGTACCAAACCAGGTACGCGTTCTACCGTGACGGTATGGCGCAAAGGCGCGACGCGTGATCTGAGCATGATGGTCACGGAGCTGGAACCAGAGAAAGTCGCGAAAAAAGATGAGAAGAAACCAAAAGCTGAGCAAGCACCGAATGCACTAGGCTTGGTTGTTAGTGATCTCACGCCAGCACAAGTCAAGGATTTGAAAATTGATGGCGGGATCTTGGTTGAATCAACAGACGGTGCTTCTGCACGCGCTGGTTTGCGTGCCGGTGACATCATTTTGCGATTGAATAACACCGACATCAAAGATGCGCGTCAATTCAATGGCTTGGTCGCCAAGCTCGATACGAAGAAAATAGTATTGTTGTTGGTGCGACGCGGCGACTCTTCACAATTCGTGATAGTCAAACCACTGGCCCAATAAAGTCACAACGCAGAACAAGGCTGCCTGCTGAAAAGCGCGCAGCCTTTTCTTTTGTCAGCGAAGGTTATCTTGATTCAGTTCACTCTTTATTCGCGTACTTATTGTCATTTGTGCGACGACATGCTGACTGCATTGCAGGCGCTGGCGATCTCTGATGAGTTTGCTATCACGGTACTTGATGTGGACGCTGATGAGGCTTTGGTGGCGCAATATGATGAGTTGGTGCCGGTGCTGCTGGCCAGCAAGGATGGCGCGGCTGCGCAGCGACTTTGCCACTATTTTTTGGACGAGGCGGCTGTGCGGGCATTTATTGCCGGCTCCTAAACGCTAGTCCGTTGTGCAGGCCGGGAAATGCTATTTCACTTAATATTTTGGCTACAAATGCAGGCTAGGGGAATTTCCGGGATTTCCCCTCTGAAATCCGGTAAAATGCCGGTGCCGTCATCCCTCTGTAACAAGGCGCTCGCCTAGGGAAAACATCCCAGCGTTGAGCGCTTTTTTTGTAATTGTCACTTGGTTAATGAACAACATTCGCAATTTCTCCATCATCGCCCATATCGATCACGGTAAGTCGACGCTCGCCGATCGCATCATTCAATTGTGCGGCGGCTTGTCCGATCGCGAAATGGAGGCGCAAGTTCTTGATTCTATGGATCTAGAGCGCGAGCGCGGCATCACGATCAAAGCCCAGACCGCAGCACTGTCGTACAAAGCGCGCGACGGCAAGGTGTACAACCTGAACCTGATCGATACGCCGGGTCACGTCGATTTCAGCTATGAAGTCAGCCGCTCGCTGTCCGCCTGCGAAGGTGCGCTGCTAGTAGTCGATGCGTCTCAGGGCGTGGAAGCGCAGACAGTAGCTAACTGCTATATGGCGCTGGACTTGGGTGTTGAGGTTGTTCCTGTACTCAACAAGATCGACTTGCCGAATGCTGATCCGCCAGCCGCTATTGCCGAGATCGAAGACGTCATCGGAATTGATGCGGGTGATGCTGTGCATTGCTCGGCAAAAACCGGTTTTGGTGTGGCTGATGTGCTTGAGTCACTGATTGCCAAAGTGCCGCCGCCAAAAGGTGATCCTGATGCGCCGCTGCAAGCGCTGATCGTCGATTCATGGTTCGATAACTACGTCGGCGTGGTGATGTTGGTGCGTGTGATCAACGGCACTTTGAAACCAAAAGAAAAAATTCTGCTGATGGCGAGCGGTTCGGTCAATCTGGTCGAAAACATCGGCGTCTTTGCGCCGCGCTCGGTATCGCTGCCGACACTGTCTGCCGGACAAGTGGGCTTTATCATCGCTGGTATCAAGGAGCTGAAGGCTGCCAAGGTTGGCGATACTGTCACGCTGGCCAGTCGTCCTGCCGCCGCAGCTTTGCCTGGCTTCAAGGAAGTACAACCGCAAGTGTTCGCCGGCCTGTTCCCGGTCGAGGCGAATCAGTACGACGCTCTGCGCGACTCGCTGGAAAAATTGAAGCTCAATGATGCTGCGCTGATGTACGAGCCTGAAGTCTCGCAAGCGCTGGGCTTCGGCTTCCGCTGCGGCTTTCTTGGTTTGCTGCACATGGAAATCGTGCAGGAACGTCTTGAGCGCGAATTCGACATGGACCTCATCACGACGGCACCGACCGTTGTATATGAAGTCATCATGGGCGATGGCAGTCTGATCAAGGTTGATAACCCATCCAAGATGCCTGAGCCTTCGAAGATTGAAGAAATACGCGAGCCTATCGTCACCGTCAATCTGTACATGCCGCAGGAATATGTCGGTTCTGTCATTACGCTGTGTATCGCCAAGCGCGGTGTGCAGATGGACATGAGCTATCACGGTCGTCAGGTAAAACTGGTGTACGAAATGCCGATGGCTGAAATCGTGCTCGACTTCTTTGATAAATTGAAATCGACCTCGCGCGGTTACGCATCGATGGATTACGAGTTCAAGGAATATCGTGCCTCTGATGTGGTCAAAGTCGACATGCTGATCAATAGCGAAAAAGTCGATGCGCTCGCCATCATCGTGCATCGCTCGAACAGTCAGTATCGCGGCCGTCAAGTGGCGTCCAAGATGCGTGAATTGATTCCGCGTCAAATGTTCGACGTCGCTATCCAAGCCACTATTGGTGCCAACATTATCTCGCGTGAAAACGTCAAGGCACTGCGCAAGAACGTGCTGGCAAAGTGTTATGGCGGCGATATCAGCCGTAAGAAAAAGCTGCTGGAAAAACAAAAAGCCGGTAAAAAACGCATGAAACAAGTGGGCTCGGTTGAGATTCCACAGGAAGCGTTCCTGGCAATTCTACAAGTGGACGATAAATGACACTGCAAGACATCTTAGGTAATTTTTCGCTGATTCTTTTCATCTTGACGATAGGAACCGGCGTGGTCTGGTTCCTCGACGTGTTTTATTTGAAAAAGCAGCGTCGCGCCAAAGCGAATGCGGTCTTGGCTGAATTTGATGCGCGCAATGCCAAATTGGCTGGCGATGGCATCAAACCGGACAATACTGGTCGCGCCGAGCTGGAAGCCAGCATGTTGCGTCAACCGGCCTGGATTGAATATTCGGGCAGCTTTTTCCCGGTGATCTTGCTGGTATTTGTGCTGCGTTCTTTCCTGTACGAACCATTCAAGATTCCATCGACCTCGATGGTGCCTACCCTGCAAGTCGGCGATTTGATCTTGGTAAATAAATACCAATATGGTGTTCGTTTGCCAATTATTAACAAAAAGATCATTGAAGTTGGCAATCCGCAACGTGGCGATGTCATGGTTTTCAAATATCCGGAAAACATGGCACTGGACTACATCAAGCGTGTGGTGGGCGTTCCAGGCGATACGGTGACCTACAAGAACAAGCGTTTGATTATTAATGGCAAGGAAGTTTCCTACAAACCATTGCCTGATTATCTGGATGAGGAGACACTAAGTTACTCCAAGCATCTGAGTGAAGATCTGAATGGTGTAGCGCACCAAATCTTGACTAATCCGCGCGCGCCGTCCTATGTATCGAATCCGCACGATTTCCCGAATCGGGATTTGTGTACTTACGACGTAGAAGGATTTACTTGTAAAGTCCCGGCTGGACAATACTTCATGATGGGCGATAATCGAGATAACAGTCTGGATAGTCGTTACTGGGGTTTTGTGCCAGATAAAAACATTGTCGGAAAAGCATTCTTTATTTGGCTGAACTTGAACAATTTCCCGAGTAACCTTGGTCGTATCGGTAATTTTCAATAATTCTCGTCGGGAGCGAATACATGGCATACCGGTTGCATAGTAGTCGTCATCAACAGGGCATCACGCTGGTGAGCCTGATTCTGGTTTTGGCTGTGATTGGTGCGATTGCCGTATTGGCGCTCAAGGTGACGCCGACTGTTACCGAGTATTTTTCGATCAAGAAGGCCATAGCCAGCGTGAAGACAAGCGGCGGCTCGATCCCGGAGATGCGTGCGGCGTTTAATCGACAAGCCGAAGTCGGCTATATCGATGCGATCAGCGGTACGGATTTGGACATCACCAAGAATGGCGATGATGCAGAAATCAGCTTTGCATATCAAAAGACGATTCCGCTGGTTGGCCCGGTCAGTTTGTTGATCGATTACGCAGGCTCGACCAGTAACCGTGTACAGAAAAAAGCAGCACCTTAAGGTGATAAAGCGATAGAAAAATGGATGTGACGTTATTGCAAAATCGGCTGGGCCACACTTTCAAGGATGCTGTCTTATTGCAGCAGGCCTTGACACATCGTAGCCACGGCAGCGTGCATAACGAACGTCTAGAGTTTCTTGGCGATTCCATTTTGAATTGCGTAGTCGCCTCGCTGCTGTTCGATCGTTACAGCAAGATAGATGAAGGCGATTTGTCGCGTCTGCGCGCCAATCTGGTCAAGCAGCAATCCTTGTATGAAATTGCGCAGCGCCTTGAACTGTCGCATTTTTTGCGTCTGGGTGAGGGCGAGTTGAAGTCGGGCGGTTTTCGTCGTCCTTCGATTTTGGCTGATACGCTGGAAGCCTTGTTTGGCGCCATCTTCCTCGATGCTGGTTTTAATGCTGCACGCGATGTGATTCGTGCGCTTTACATTCCGATTCTGGATAGCGTCGATCCGAAGACCCTGGGCAAGGATGCCAAGACCTTGTTGCAGGAATACCTGCAAGGCAAAAAGATTGCACTGCCGCAGTACAACGTAGTGGCTACGCATGGTGCAGCTCACAATCAAGAATTTGAAATTGAATGCCTGGTACCTAAGCTGGATATCCAGGTATTTGGCACCGGCGGTAGCCGTCGCGCTGGTGAACAAGCTGCCGCCAAACTGGCATTGGAAGCTGCGCTGGCTGCCTTCGTGAAAACGCCGGGCGCTAGCCGTAAAGCCAAACCGCGTACTGCACAATTGAAACTGGCTGGTATCGCAACAGTGCAATTGGATGAAGCGGATAAACCCGCTGCCAAAGCACCTACTAAAGCGGAATTAAAAACTGCCAAGGCTGACGCGCAAGCATCGACTGAAGCGGTCACCGAACAAAACGAAATACCTGATGGACAAAAGAGTCTGATCGCCGAGCATGATGCGGTGAAAACTGCTGATGTCGCATCCGATGATGTAGCAACAAAACCTTCTACCACTTCCCATTCCAAAATTGCATGACTGAATCTACCGCACTGTCTCACTTTCGATGCGGTTATATCGCGATCGTCGGTCGCCCTAACGTCGGAAAATCGACGTTGATGAATGAATTGATCGGCGCCAAGGTCAGCATTACATCGCGCAAGGCGCAAACCACGCGCCATCGCATCACTGGCATACAAACTGTTGAAGACGCACAGTTTGTGTATGTCGACACGCCTGGTTTCCAGACGCGTCATTCGAATGCGCTGAATAAAACGCTGAACCGTACTGTGACGAATACGCTCACAGCGGCAGACGTGATTCTTTACGTGATCGAGGCAGGTACTTTCGGTCAGGCAGATCAGCAAGTGTTGGATTTGATACCGAAAAACGTGCCTTGCATACTCGTGATCAACAAGTCGGATCGCGTCAAGGACAAGGCAGTGTTGCTGCCGTTTGCGCAGCAAATCGCTGCCAAGCATGACTTCGCTGCAGTCGTGCCGGTATCGGCTAAATTGCGTTTTCAGCTCGACGGTCTGCAAGGCGAGATCAAAAAATATCTGCCGGAGAACCCACCGGTTTTCGGTGAAGACGACATTACGGATCGCAGCGAAAAATTTCTTGCCGCAGAAATCGTGCGCGAAAAATTATTCCGTTTCGTCGGTGACGAATTGCCTTACACCAGCACCGTGTTGATCGAGAAATTTGAAGTGGAGGGTAATCTGCGCCGCGTTTTTGCCGCGATTCTGGTTGAGCGTGATACGCACAAATCCATGGTCATCGGTAACAAGGGCGAACGTCTGAAAGATATCTCCACACAAGCACGACTCGATATGGAACGCCTGTTCGGCGGCCCGGTGTATCTGGAAGTCTGGGTCAAGGTCAAATCAGGCTGGGCCGATAACGAAGCTGGCCTGCGCGCATACGGATACGAATAATATCTAGAACTCATTTCATGAATATCCGTGAGATGCGTTCTTAGCAAAAGAGGTGCTGGCAAGGCGTGCGACGCGTCGCATAGTGAACTATGCGCAAGGAGCGCAACGCGGCCAGCGCCTCTTTTGCTAAGAACCCGGAGGGAACGGACTATTTGGGCGTATTGCTGCGTTGCGCCGCTTGCCAAGGGACCACCCTTGGCTGCGCGACACGTCTTGCACTACCTCCCAAATAGTCGCGTTCGCACTCGCGAATATTCATGAAATGAGTTCTAAAAGATGGCCGTACTCATCGCCGACATCAATACACAAACAACTTCTTCCTCCGAGGAAAAAACGGCGGTGCGTGGAGAAGATGTCGGTTCCGTATCACTGCCTGTCAAGCCTGTAACAACAGCCAAAGCGGCGCCACGCCGCGTACGCTCTCCCGAAAAAGACACACGCATCGCCGATCAGCCCGGCTTTGTGCTGCACAGCTATCCCTATAAAGAAACCAGTCTGATCGTCGATGTATTCTCGCGCGATCACGGCCGTATTGCGCTGGTTGCCAAAGGCGCCAAGCGTCCACATTCCAAACTGCGCGGTGTCTTGCAGACTTTTCAGCCTTTGTCCGTGGGTTGGAGCGGCAAGGCTGAAGTGCGTACGCTGACTGCGGCGGAGTGGGTCGGTGGTTTGCTGCCTTTGGAAAAATCGGCCTTGCTGTGCGGTTTCTACCTGAATGAATTACTGGTTAAATTACTGGCGCGTGATGATCCTCATCCAGCCTTGTTTGATCATTACGTCAGCGCCCTGAATCAACTGGCGCATGACGAGCCGGCACCTATCGTGCTGCGCAAATTCGAGCGTGCCTTGCTGAAGGAGACGGGTGTTGCCAGTGATTGGCGTACTTGCACCATGACTCGCAATGCCATCATCCTCGAACAAATCTATGTAGTCGATCCTGAGCGTGGGCCGCGTCCGGCCCGTCCTGCAGATGTATGGCCGCGCGTATCCGGCAAGACTTTGCTGGATATGGAGAACGAAGATTACGCAGATGCGCTGACGCAAACGCAAAGTAAATTCCTGATGCGCTTCTTGCTGGCGCATCATCTCAGCGGAGCACCGCTGAATACCCGTCAAATATTGATCGATTTGCTGCAGCTTTAACGGAATAACATTCATGAGCTTTCTTCAACCTAGTTCAACCATCATCGACCTCGGTATCAACATCGATCACGTCGCGACCTTGCGTAATGCGCGCGGTACTGTGTATCCCGATCCGCTGCAAGCTGCCTTGTTGGCAGAAGAGGCTGGTGCTGATGCGATCACGCTGCATTTGCGCGAAGACCGTCGTCACATCAAGGATGCTGACGTTGAGTTGATACGCCCGAAGTTGTTGACGCGCATGAATCTGGAATCTGCGGTGACGAACGAGATGGTCGATTTCGCCTGCCGCATCAAGCCACAAGATGTTTGTCTGGTGCCTGAGCGTCGTGAAGAAGTGACGACCGAAGGTGGGCTGGATGTCGTTAAATACTTTGACGTGGTCTCCGCAGCGGTCAAACAATTACAGGCTGAAGGTATACGCGTAAGTTTGTTCATCGATGCCGATGCTGCGCAAATTCAAGCTGCAGCTGAAGCCGGTGCACCAGTGATTGAATTGCATACAGGACGTTATGCCGACGCACACGATGCTACGCAACAGCAAGCTGAATTACAGCGCGTTCAGCGTGGTGTAGCAGAAGGCATGGCGCGCGGTTTAAAAGTCAATGCCGGTCACGGTTTGCATTACACCAACGTGCAGGCGATTGCCGCGATCCCGGATATCGCTGAACTCAATATCGGCCATGCCATCGTTGCGCACGCCGTATTTGTCGGTTGGCAAAATGCCGTGCGCGAAATGAAGGCGATCATGATCGCTGCGCGTCTGGCTGGAATGAAGAAATGATATACGGCGTAGGCACCGATATTATCAAGATAGATCGCATAGCTGCGGCGCTGGGCCGGCATGGTGATCGTTTTGCCGAACGTATATTGGGCAAGGAAGAGCTGGAAAAATACCATAGACGCAAAGCCAAGGTAGAGGCGCGCGGCTTGCGTTTTCTAGCGACGCGCTTTGCGGCGAAGGAAGCATTTTCCAAAGCGATAGGTTTGGGCATACACATGCCGATGACATGGCGTGCTGCGCAGATATTGAATGCGCCTAGTGGCAAACCTATCGTTGTCACTAGCGGCAAGCTGGAAGAATTCATGCAGGAAAACGGACTGACCGCACAGGTTTCGATTACGGATGAAGTCGAGTATGCGGTCGCTTTTGTAATTGTGGAGAAAAAATGAGCGCAGTAGTTTTAAATTCAGCAGCTTCAAATTCGGCAGAAAAATTTGGCCCGGTCATGTTGGACGTAGTGGGTACAACTTTAAGTGCAGAGGATATTCGTCGCATCCAACATCCACTGACCGGTGGTGTGATTCTGTTCGCGCGCAATTACACAGATCGCGCGCAATTGACAGCTTTGACGGCTGCCATCCATGCTGCACGACCAGGCATAGTAATCGCAGTTGATCATGAGGGCGGACGTGTACAACGTTTTAAGACAGATGGTTTTACGCATCTGCCAGCAATGCGCAAGTTAGGTGCCTTGTGGGATAAAGATGTGTTGGCTGCGACTAAAGCAGCGACCGATGTTGGTTACGTGCTCGCAGCAGAATTGCGTGCCTGTGGCGTTGATTTGTCATTCACACCTGTACTCGATTTGGATTACGGCGAATCGGGTGTGATCGGCGATCGTGCTTTCCATCGCGACGCACGCGTTGTGACGATGCTGGCCAAGAGCTTGAATCATGGCTTGATGCTGGCGGGTATGTTGAACTGTGGCAAGCACTTCCCAGGGCACGGTTTTGTCAAAGCGGATTCGCATCTGGAGATTCCAGTCGATGAGCGCGAGCTGGAGCAAATACTGGCAGAAGATGCTGCGCCGTATGACTGGCTCGGTTTAAGTCTTGCCGGTGTGATGCCTGCGCATGTGATTTATCCTAAAGTGGATAAGCATCCTGCAGGTTTTTCGCGTAAGTGGCTGACCATGTTGCGCAAGGATTTTGGTTTTGAAGGTTTGATCTTCAGTGACGATCTGAGCATGGAAGGCGCCAGCGTTGCAGGTACGGTGATTGATGGTGCGCATGCTGCATTGAATGCAGGTTGCGACATGGTGCTGATTTGCAATTCGCCAGACAAGGCGGATCAGTTATTGAATGACTTGAAGGTCAAAGATAACAAGGCGATGCAAGAATCCGCTGCGCGTATCGCCGCATTGACGCCGCAATCACCTGCATTGACATGGGATGCCTTGCAGAAGGACGCACGTTATATCGCTGCGAAGAAAGCTGCGCAAGCTCTCGCTGCTGCTTGAACCTGACATTTAGATGAGCGTGTAATGTCTGAAATAGAGCCTCCAGATCCGCGTGCAATCGTGCTGGAAACGGTTGCGAAGTTGCCGCATTTGCCTGGCGTGTATCGCTATTTCGATGCCGATGACAAGCTCTTGTACGTTGGCAAGGCACGTGATCTGAAGAAGCGCGTCTCCAGTTACTTTCTGAAGAATCTGGCCAGCCCGCGCACTGCGATGATGGTAGAGCGCATCGCGCGCCTGGAGACTACGGTTACGCGTAGCGAAGCAGAAGCGCTGCTGCTTGAAAACAATCTGATCAAGACTTTGCAGCCGCGATACAACATTTTGTTTCGCGATGACAAGTCGTATCCTTACCTGAAAATTACCGGGCAAGAATTCCCGCGTATGGCTTACTACCGCGGCGCGGTGGATAAGAAGAATCAGTATTTCGGTCCTTTCCCCAGCGGCTGGGCAGTGAAGGAATCGATGCAGATTTTGCAAAAGGTCTTCCTGCTGCGTACCTGTGAAGATTCAGTTTTTGCCAATCGTACGCGACCTTGTTTGTTGCATCAGATTCATCGTTGCAGCGGACCTTGCGTCAATTACATTAGCAAGGAAGACTACGCGCTGGATGTAGAGAATGCAGCCAAATTTTTGCGTGGTCGCCAGAGCGAAGTGTTGGAAGTATTGCAGGCGAAAATGCTGGCCTATGCGGAAGAGTTGAAGTTCGAGCAAGCCGCAGTTGTACGCAATCAGATCAATGCCTTGTCGCGCGTACTACATCAGCAAAGCATGGAAACCGGTGGCGATGCCGATATCGACATCATCGCGGTGATCGTGCAGGGTGGTCGCGCCTGCGTCAACCTGGCGATGGTGCGCGGCGGCAGGCATCTGGGTGATCGCGCCTACTTCCCAACACATGTCGATAATGCGCTGACGAATGCAGAAGAGTCGATCGCGGCTGAAGTGATGAAGGCTTTCCTTGCGCAGCATTACATCGATAAATTCATTCCGAGCACGCTGATTTTGAATACGGAATTTGATGAGCCTGAATTGATGCTGGCGTTGATGGAGCAATGCGGTCATCGCATCAATCTGGTGTTCCAGCCACAAGGGCAGCGTCGTCAGTGGCTGGAGATGGCGCACAAGGGCGCAGAAATTTCGCTCGCGCGTCTTTTGTCGGAGCAAGGTTCGCAACAAACACGTACTCGCATGCTGGTTGATGCTTTGGGCATAGACGTAGCCGATATCGAAGCATTTCGTGTGGAGTGTTTCGACATCAGTCATACACAAGGTGAAGCAACGCAGGCATCGTGCGTCGTGTTCCATCATCATGCTATGCAGAATGGCGAATACCGTCGCTACAATATCAACGACATCACGCCGGGCGATGATTACGCTGCGATGCGTCAGGTCTTGTTGCGTCGCTATGAGAAGGTTGCCAATGGCGATGGCGTGATGCCGGATGTCGTTTTGATCGACGGTGGCAAAGGGCAGGTTGAAGTAGCGCGTCAGGTATTTGTCGAACTTGGACTGGATATCAGTCTGATCGTTGGCGTATCTAAAGGCGAGGGCCGTAAAGTTGGCTTGGAAACATTAGTTTTCGTCGATGGTCGTGCCGCGCAGGAACTGGGCAAGGAATCGGGCGCTTTGATGCTGATTGCACAGATACGCGATGAAGCGCATCGTTTTGCCATTACCGGCATGCGTGCCAAGCGTGCCAAGGCACGCCAGACCTCGCGTTTGGAGGAAATTGAAGGTATAGGTGCCAAGCGTAGACAGAAGCTATTGGCACGTTTTGGTGGCTTGCGTGGTGTGGTGGATGCCAGTATCGAGGATTTATCGTCGGTGGAAGGCATTTCTCGGCAATTGGCAGAAGACATTTACAAGCAATTGCATTAGATTACGGGTGCGCAGGCAATGCTTGTCCTGCGCCCTTCATGGAAACGTAAAGTTTGATATGCCCTTCAATATTCCTATTCTTCTTACATGGCTACGAGTCGCGCTGATTCCATTGATGGTCGGCGTGTTGTATATCCCGGATGCATGGCTGGGTTCCTTCAATAAAACGCAGGGTCTTGCGGCCACGCTGATTTTCATCGTCGCGGCGCTGACAGACTGGATAGACGGTTTTCTCGCACGCCGCTGGAATCAGACTTCTGCCTTCGGTGCCTTCCTTGATCCGGTAGCTGACAAACTGATGGTCGCTGGTGCCTTGCTTGTGTTGATCGAGCTTGAGCGGGTGAATGCGGTGATCGCCTTCATCATTATCGGTCGCGAGATTACGATTTCCGCTTTGCGCGAATGGATGGCGCAGATCGGTGCATCGAAATCGGTTGCTGTTAGTTCACTCGGCAAGATCAAGACGATTGCACAAATGGTAGCGATTCCGATGCTGCTTTATTACGACACTATTTGGGGCATCAACCTTAAATTCTGGGGCGATATTCTGTTGTGGGTCGCAGCAGTATTGACGGTGTGGTCAATGTTTTATTATTTACGCAAGGCATGGCCACTGATTAAAGAAAGTGCAGGGCATTTATTGTAAGTTTTGCTGTGTGGAGTGCTTGACAAGCAAAGTCATTCCTCTATAATGTGCACCTGTCGATGCGGGAGTAGCTCAGTTGGTAGAGCGCAACCTTGCCAAGGTTGAGGTCGAGAGTTCGAGACTCTTCTCCCGCTCCAAATATTTTAAAGGGGAGCTGAACAAGCTTCCTTTTTTATTGAATGATGTGCGACATGATCATTCAAAACGGTTTGATGTAGTAAGAAGTACATGCGGGAGTAGCTCAGTTGGTAGAGCGCAACCTTGCCAAGGTTGAGGTCGAGAGTTCGAGACTCTTCTCCCGCTCCAGATTTAACTGCAATAATTTGCAGACATCAGGTGTTAAAAAAGGAGCTTATAGCTCCTTTTTTCATTTCCGCTTCACTTTCATATTCTTCCGCTGTTATTTGCATGACGCATACGCTGTTATGCAGTCTTGCCTATGCAAAATGGGATGCTGTTGCATTTTCGTTTTGTCATCAGCGGGCTGTTTATGAGCTTTCAATTCTGTCATCGTCATGATGTTTGTGAGATGTTCTGGTCTTCCAGCTTTTCCCTCCACAAATTCCACACAATTCCTCGACAGTTGCGAAAGATTGCCATTCCAGAATGACGCCAGTCGTCTTTGCGCCTAAGGGCTAGCAATGACTTTTCAACGCACAATCTGGAGTATGCATGAGCGCAAACCTGTTGGCTGACGAAGCGAAATACTGTTCCTTCGGCGATACCGTCCATTACGTTAACCCGCCTAAGATTTTCGCCGGCTGCGAAGGCAGCTATATGATCGACGCTGAGGATACGCGTTACCTTGATTTACAGATGTGGTATTCGGCCGTTAACTTCGGTTACAAGAACAAGCGTCTTGAAGATGCGATGAAGAAGCAGCTCGACGTGTTGCCACAGATTGCCAGCCAGTACTTGCATCCAACCAAGATTGAATTGGCAAAATGGATCGCTCAGGATGCAGAAAAAAAATGGGGCCGTGAAGGTCGCGTACATTTCAACGTCGGTGGCGCGCAGGCGATTGAAGACTCATTGAAAATTGTGCGTAATGCCAGCAATGGCAAGAGCCTGATGTTCGCTTTCGAAGGTGGTTATCACGGCCGTACCTTGGGCGCATCGAGCATTACTTCCAGCTACCGCTATCGTCGTCGCTACGGTCATTTCGGCGACCGTGCGCATTTCCTGCCTTTCCCTTATCCATTCCGTCGTCCTAAAGGCATGACGGCTGAAGAATACGGTGAGTCGCTGGTCAAGGAATTTGCGCGCAAGTTCGAAAACGAATATCACGCAGTGTGGGATCCAAAGGCTAATCAATGCGAATACGCTGCTTTCTACATTGAGCCGATTCAAGGCACGGGTGGTTACGTTATCCCACCACCGAACTACTTCAAAGGTATGAAGAAGGTATTGGACGATCACGGCGTGCTGCTGGTGGTCGATGAAATCCAGATGGGCTTCTGGCGTACCGGTAAGCTCTGGTCGATCGAAAACTTTGGCGTGCAACCTGACGTATTGGTTTTTGCCAAAGCGTTGACGAATGGTTTGAATGCACTGAGCGGTCTGTGGGCGCGCGAAGAGTTGATCAATCCTACGATCTTCCCTCCAGGTTCGACACACTCGACTTTCGCATCCAATCCGCTGGGCACTGCCATCGGTCTGGAAGTGTTGAAGATGACGCACGAAGTGGACTTTGGAAAACAAGTCTGCGATAGCGGCGCGTACTTCCTCGAAGGTTTGCGTGATCTGCAAAAACGTCACAAGGAAATCGGCGATGTCGATGGTTTGGGTCTGGCTTTGCGCGCAGAGATTTGCACGGACGACGGCTTTACACCTAACCGTGCCTTGCTCGACAAGATGGTCGACATGGGTCTGGAAGGTACACTCGAGTACAAAGGTCAGAAACGTGGCTTGGTGCTGGACGTAGGTGGTTACTACAAAAACGTGATCACCTTCGCACCGTCGTTGATGATCAGTCGTGACGAGATCGATGAAGCGATGGTCTTGCTGGATCAACTGCTGACACGCGCCAAGCGTGCCTGATGTGCAGGATGGCGTGTCGGCGACACGCCTGAATCAGCTCGAGCCGGATGCGCTGGTCACACTGTTTGAGGCGCATCCTCCGCAAGGGTTTGCGCCTCTTTCACTGTTGCACGGCACACTTGGCTTCGTCGCGTCTTTTGATTTATTGACGACAGCGGACGATGCGTTGCGGCGACGTGTGCATGCCTTACCTTGGGCCAGCCGCTGGCTGCCGTGGTTACGCGTGCGTACCGCGTTTGTCGGTACTACCGTCACTGAATACACCTTGCTGCCGGATACCGAGCCTGCGAGCTTCGCTGACAGCTTGCGCCGTGTGCCGGGGCGCGATTATCGTCTCGTCATCGTAAAAGACATTCCGCAACAATCTCCTTTACTTGATGCGCATGCCAATACACGTGCAGAACAATTTTCGCTCGCGTGTGCGGAGCAGGGATTCGTGTTGGTCGAGGGACAGGCACTGGCTTATGTGACGATCGATTTCGATAATATCGATGCTTATCTTGAACGACTCTCCAACAGCCGTCGCAAGAACCTGCGCCGAAAATTACGCAAGCGTGATGGTTTGCAGATAGATCGCGTACATACAGGCAATCCACTTTTTGACGACAATGCTGTCGTCGATATCTATTACGCCTTGTATCTGGATGTGTATAAGCAGAGTGAAATACACTTTGATTTACTCACGCGCGATTTCTTTGCGGCTATGCTGCGCGATGGCAATAATGGCGGCATCAGTTTCGAATATAGACACGCAGGCGAGCTGATAGGCTACAACCTTTGCTTTGAGCACGATGGACGCTTGATCGATAAATATATCGGTTTGCGTTATCCGCAAGCGCGCGAGAATAATTTGTATTTCATTAGCTGGTTCGTGAATCTTGAGTACGCCTTGGAGCGTGGGCTGACGCACTACGTAGCGGGTTGGACCGATCCGCAGGTCAAGGCTGACTTGGGTGCGTCTTTCACCTATACGCGGCATGCGGTGTATGTGCGTAATCGAGTGTTGCGTGCATTGGCGCGACGGTTCGTAGGCAGCTTTGAAAGCGATAGACAATGGAGCGAGCAGCATCATGCATAAACAGCCGATAGTGCTGGACCTCGATGGTTCTACCGGTGTGCCGGATGGCGCATTGCATGTGCCGCTACAGGATTGGCAGGAGCGTTTGCGCTTTGGTTGCCGTCGTAGCGTATTGGATGCATTTGATCGTTATTTGGATACGCAGTTGCCAGCGGAATATGGGCCTGTGTTGATGGGCAGTGGCGATTTCCATCATCTCAGCTTGCCTTTGGTAAAACGCTTGGCAGAAAAGCGGCAACGTCCGCTACGCTTGGTGGTGATCGACAATCATCCAGACAATATGCGTTATCTGTTTGGTGTGCATTGCGGCTCGTGGGTACGACGTGTGGCGATGCTGCCGCAAGTCAGTCATGTGCATGTAGTTGGAATTACTTCATCCGATATCGGTAGTGGTCATGCGTGGGAAAATTATCTGACGCCGCTGCTGGCAGGCAAGCTCAGTTATTGGAGCGTTGGTGTAGATACGAGTTGGTCGCGTTTCTTGCGGTTGAACCGTGCTTTTCACAACTTCGATAATGCAGCAACGCTGACAGATGCAGTGTGTGCAATGCTGGCTGAGAACAAAGAAGATACGTATCTATCCATCGACAAAGATGCGTTCAGTCCGGACGTGGTACGTACCAACTGGGATCAAGGGCAATTGCTGGAAGAGCAGTTGATGCGCATGATCGCTACGCTCGATGGTCAAATGATCGCCAGCGATATCACTGGTGACGTTTCAGAATATCGTCATGCCAGTGCGTGGAAGCGTTGGTTGAGTGCGGGTGATGAACAAACTTTGGCGATTCCTCCTGCTACGCTACAAGCTTGGCAGCTTGATCAACAAGCTTTGAATCAGCGTTTGGTGACGCGTTTGCAGCAGGCGATGAGCACGGATTAATTATGCTTGTTTGCAGATACGGGCCAGCGTGCTGCAGATAGATGCAAATGTTGCGTCATCCAACCATGGGCTATTGCTGATCGTTAGTACGCGTGTAGCCAGCATGCGTGCATTTGGCAAAGCATGTTGTTCTTGCGCGGCTGCCGGTATTACTTCATTCAAATTCGTGTAGTCGGGTAGAGCATGCACAAAAGGCAGGCTCACACCGCATCCCATTCCCCATAAAGCCTGCAATACCGCATCGCGACGCGCGCGATCCGGCATGAGCAAGCTGAGCACCGGCCATGTGCCGCTGCCTTCTTCATCTTCAAACGGCATGACTCCCTCGATGGCACGCAATTGCGGGAGACGACGTAATGCTTGTTCACGGATGCTTGTTTGAAATGCGGCTAATCTTTTTAGCGCACGTACGCCCACGGCCTGCCGCCATTTGCCAGGACGATGCAATACGGTACGAGCAGGGAAGCGATCGCCTGCGGCATCCAGCCAATCGTTGACTTGTAGCGCACGACGTAATGGTTTGCCATAGGCCAGTGGCAACAGTGAAGGACGATACAGCGCTGCATAGGCCGCCAGCTCCATTGAACGCTGGCATTCGACCAGAGGACGCACTGGCGCAAGACGTGCACTGGCCTTGGCACAGGCAGCGCGCGCTGTCGCATCACGTGCGATCAGAATGCCGCCTTCGTAGATAGTTAAACCCTTACCGACCGCCATACTGAAAATGGTGATGTCACTATCGGTGCCAACACTGTGGCCATTCACATGCGCCCCCAGTGCTTGCGCGGCATCTTCTATCACCCATGCACCACAGGCGCGTGCGCATGCTTGTATGGGCGCGACTACGCTGATTCTTCCGCATAAATGCGTGGGCAGGATGGCGAGTGTGTTTTTATCGCACAGGCTTGCCAACATGATCGGGTCCATGCTCAGGCTGTCAGGCAGTAGATCGCAAATGCGTAAGTTCAAGCCGCATTGTGCGACGGCCAATGCAACTAGTGGGCAAGTGTAGGCGGGGACAATGACGACATGACGTGTTGGCGCGAGGTCGTGCAGTGCATGCAAAGCAATGACCAGTGCAGCAGTGCCTGAGCTTTCCAGTTGCGCATATTCTACGTTCAGGAACTGTGCGATGGCGGCTGCCAGATCGGCGCTGCCAGGCCGCAGATCGCTTAGGTACAAGGGTAGGCCGGCGGTCGGCGGTACCTCGTACCTGCTATTTTTACTTTCAGCGAACTGCATGTTCCTCACCGCTGGCGGCTTCGGGATGGAGTTCGTTTTCACTGAAGGCGAGGCAGATGACACCGGCAACGATCAGAATAGCAGCGAGTATCTGCGGCCATCCGATTTTTTCGTCAAATAGCCAGACTGACAGCAACATGACGGAGAGAATTTCCAGATGCGAGGCTGCAAAAGCCGGACCGATAGGCGCGTGTTTCAGCAGCGTCATCCAGCTAAAAAATGCGCCTATGTAACCGATAAAGGCACCATAGATCCACGGCATGCTGAATACCCGTAATAGCCACTCTGTATTGGCTTGCAATGGTAGCGCGTGAATGGCTGCGTATTTGAAGCTTAGCTGCGCCAAGGTGTCGAAGGCGAGCAAGGCCATGAAGCCGATGATGTAGAAACTTTTCTTCATGCTGGCAATCCCACAATCGCGACGCCCAAGGACACCAGCAGAATACCGATCACGCGTAAGCGTGTGAGCTTTTCACGGAACAGCCAGCGACCAGCCAGCATAATGGCGACGATATTGATCGATCCCATCAGCACGCCTTGCGATAGTGGTACCAGCGACAGAAAAGCCAACCACAGTACGAATTCCAGTACGTAGCAGCCTATGCCCAACCACAACCACGGTTGCTGCGCCATCCGATACCAGCGTGCCAAACCTTCTGCATCTGCATCATTGATGGCAGCCGCTTTGAATGCGAGTTGGCCGGCACTATCCACTATTACATTGGCTGCCCATAGGACTATTGCCAGCCACGGCAGTGTTTCACCTATCATGCTGCGGCCAGATGGGATGACGTGGAGTTGACGTGCTTGTTTGTCGAGGAGTTCACGCCCAAGGTCTGTGCGATGAAGTCGCAGGCCTTTTCGATCACTAAACGACGTTCGCGGTCGATGGTAATCATGTGATAGCTGTCTTGTAGCCACAGTGTTTGTACTGGACCTTGGACGCTGTTCTGTACCAGTAGGGCGTTCTTTTGCAAACTCGCGACATCGTCCTCGGTGGCGTGAACCAGCAGGCAGGGAGCGGTGATTGCAGGCAGTTGACGGCGTACTTCCGCAGCTAAACCATACAGTTCCGCTACCGACCACCATGGATTGCCAGGCAAGCCGGCTTCCGCACTATCGCCGGAATTCATCTGCGCCACGATACGTTTGCGCAGGGCAGCATCCTTGATGCCATACGGTGGTTGTTCGGTAAAGCTGCTATTACGGCCTATGCGCAATGCTTTGAAAATACGCAGCAGAAAACTAAGGCGCGTGTAACGCGGCATGCTCCAGCCATCATGTTGGAACATGGTGGCCAATGCGCCTACGCCAGCTACTTTTTCTGGCTGATCGGCAGCGAGCTTCAAGGACAGCAGTGCACCCATCGATAAACCCATGACGAAGATGCGATCCACACCCATGCGTGTGCGCAAATGATCGGCAGCAACGCATACGCTGTCGTACCAATCCTGCCAGCTCGTGGCAATTAAATCATCAGCAGTACCGCAATGGCCAGCTAGTTGCATGCCATACACGGTATGGCCAGCGCGATGCAGACCTTTACCGAGCAGGCGCATTTCATTTGGTGTGCCGGTCAGTCCGTGTATCAGCAGCACACCAGTACGTCCACCTTCGAACAGAAATTCATGTTCGGTCATGCCTGCATTTCCTCTCTTGCGACTACCTGCGACAGCAGAGTAATAGCTTCATCAAAGTCGGCGAAAGCGGCGTGCGAGTAATCGTGTTTGCGGCAATGTTCGAGCAAGCGGCTGGTGGCCAATACGAAATCGGCTTGACCAGATACGCAGAAATCGGATGTGCCATCGCCGATGAAAAGTACGCGCGGATGCTTGGCGCGTTGTGTTTCCAGTAGAGCGCATTTGCAGGTGCCACTGTTACGGCCGCAAGCTGCACTGGCGTGTGGTGATTGCAATTGCCAGCTACGTGGTCCGGTTTGTACCAAGTGATTGGCCAGGACCGGCAGATGGCCGAGGCCATGGCGTTTTAATACATAGGTGATGACATAGTCCATGCCATCACTGACGATTTGCAGCGGCAGTCCGCGTGCCGATGCGGCTTGTACGAAGGCTGGGAAAGCTGGGTCGATTTCAATCAGATCCAGATGCGCGTGCAAGTCGTCCATGCTCATATCGAGCAAGGCGATTTGTTTTTGCATACACACACGCGAGCCGATTTCACCACGTACCCACGCTTCTTCCAATTCTTCGTAGCCGTCACGGGCAAAGCGATTAAGCAGAGAATCAGTTACGTCAACGGTACTGATCGTGCCGTCGAAATCACATTGAATTGCCCATTCCGACATTTCGGACGGTGTCTGTCTGGATGCCGTGACAGGACGGAAGTTCAGGTTCTTATTCATGGAAGCTCACTCTCACATTTTGTCCGATACGTACATCCGGCACTTCGTCGAAGGCCAGTACACAATCGACCACACGTAAATTGCTGCGTGGATTGCCATCGTCGCTGAGACGGCTATTAGCGAATACCTGCCCGATGCGTACTACACGTGCGCGCAAAGGTTTGCGTTGCGGGTCGGCTTCGATGCTGATGTCGGCATGCATGCCGGGTTTGACTTGCGATACAAAACTCTCATTCAACTCGGCGCGGATTTGCGGTGGGCGCGCTGGCAACAAGGTCATCAGCGGCTTGCCACCTTGTGCCAGAGTTTGTGTGCCTATGGTGGCGTCGAGCATGATGATGGTGCCAGCTTGTGGCGCATGCAAAGTGCGTGCAGCAAGACGTTGCTTGGCAGCTTCTACTCGTTCACGTGCAATCGCGACATCGTTACCGGAGATCGTGGCAGCAGCTTGCAGCTGTTGCACGCGTTGATTGGCTTCATCCGCACGTTGTACGTCGCTGGCACCGGCTTCGGCAGCCTGATGCAGTCGTTGTGCCAGATCGCGTGCACCGGACAATGGCAAGTTCGCTGCTTGCGCCTGTGCTTGTGCCTGACGCAGACGTGCTTCGGATTCACTCAATTCGATTTGTTCATTGCGACTGTCGAGTTCTGCGAGCACAGCACCGGACGCAACTTGTTGTCCCTCGCTGACTGGCAAACGTACGACACGACCATCTTGCGCAGGTTGGATAGCAACCAGGCCGCCTTGTGCTTCAATCTTGCCGCGTGCGATGGCAACGTAGGCATGATCGTTTCCAGCAGCTTTGGGTGCTGCGGCCGGTTTGTCATCGGAGCAGGCAGTCAGGCCGATGCAGGCGCTCAGTGTCAGCAGGCTGCAAATATGCCGGTGGGCATTCATCATTGTTGTCCTTCTTTATAAAGTGACGTGGGCCGGTTACGTTCAGGGCGCCAATCATTGCGAATTACGCCATCTTCCATTTCCAGTACGCGGTCAGCGTGCCGGATCAGGCGTGGATCATGGCTGACGCACAGCACTGTGGCTTGGTGCGTGTGGGCGATGCGATGCAGTATGTCGATCACGTTCTGACCATTGTCGGCATCGAGAGAACTGGTCGGTTCATCTGCAAATAACAGTTGCGGTTGCTTGGCGATAGCGCGTGCAATCGCAACGCGTTGACGTTCGCCGCCGGACAGTTTTGCCGGACGTTCATCGGCGCGATGCGACATGCCGACTTCTTCCAATGCCGCCATCGCACTTTTGCGCGAGTCGTTGTCGTTCATGCCCATATAACCAAGCGGCAATTGCACCTGTTCGCAAGCAGTGAGAGCGGGGAAAAGATTGAAACCTTGAAACACGAATCCTGTGTGCTTGAGACGGAAGCGTTCCAGTTGATGCCGATTAATATTGCTCAGCTCTTCGTCCAGTGCTGTCACACTGCCTTCATCTGGTGCCTGCAGTCCACTGAGCAGCGATAGCAGAGTGCTTTTGCCGCAACCAGATGGTCCGGAGATTAATGTCAGCTCGCCTGGATAAATCGATACGGACAGCCGTTGCAGAACGTGGATGCGTACCAAGCCGGAAAGAAAAGACTTGCTGACGCGCTCGGCGGCCAGACTAGGTGGAGAGTTGTTAATGTCGAGCGGCATGATTTACCTTAACAACAGGGTAGGGTCTGCACGCATCAATCCGCGCAATGCAAACAGGCCGGAAACGAGCGCCAGTATTAAAACCAAGGCCATGCAAATGAGCGCGACCGATATGCTCATGTTGATGGGCACGCCATACGCGGCAGCGATCATCAGCAGTGCAGCAGAAGCCAGTGTCGCGATGATCAATCCGGCTCCACCTATCCAGCCGGATTGCGAGATGACGACACGACTGAGCGAACGGTGACTGACGCCGAGCGCATTCAGCATGGCGTATTCACGTGCTGAAGATGCGACCACACCGAGTAGCGACTGACTGGTGATGACTGCACCTACCAGCAACACAATTGCGGCCATGAACAGGACTGCTACACCGGCACCGGTATCGAGCAGCCAGTACAGTTGGGAACGTTTGGCAAAGGAGCGTGCGGTCCATACCGAGAACGGGCCAAAGCGTGGATCAGGTTCGAAGCGCGCTGCAACCGTTGCTGGTTTCGCGTCACGGCGCAGCTTTGCGACGTAATAGCTAGGACCTTGCGCGCCATCTGTTTGCAGCATGCGTGCGGTATCCAACGATGTGATCACGTTGACGCCACCGAGGCCACGCAAGCCATTGAGAGCTGCAACAATATGGACACGCTGGCCATTGATCCAGGCAGTGTCATCAGCTCCAGCGCGTAATTGATCACGCTCGGCACGATCGATGATGACGGCGCCCGGTTCTTGCAATAGCTGGCGCATACCGGGCGAGAGTATGCGCGAAAACATCATGCTGCCCTGTGTGTCTATACCGGATACATAAACCGAGACGCCGCTGGCACCGGCACTACCGCGCCAGTCGCCATCAACCCAAATGTATGGCTCTACCGCGGTCACGTCTGGATCCATACGCAAGCGCATTTCTACATCCTGTCCTATCGGACGGCCGAAATTGACACTTTGCGTGCCTGGATAGCCAGCCCATAAATCAGCGGAAGAAGCGGTGACATACACCGCAGCGCTACCGAAAATACCCATCACCAGCGCTGCCTGTACGGCGAGCAGAACACCGGCAAAGCCGACGGCCATCACGGCCGGCATGAAGCGGAACCATTCGTACAGCAGTGTTTTGCGAGCCAGTGGAATCATGATTGCGGCTCGTTATCAGCTGGTGGCATAGGCGCGCCACCGAGAGCGCGGAACAAGGTGGCGTAGGCAATGCCGTAATCAGTTTCAGCCGCAGTCAGCGATTGCTTCGCCTGCAGCACATTCTGTTTGTATTCGAGGCCGTTCCATTCGCTGGATAATCCCAGTCGCGTCAAGGAGCGGTCTTTATCTGCCATGGTTTGCGTTGCTGCAAGCGCATCGCGCAGATATTGCACGCGTTGTTGTGCTTGCGTCAGCAATGCAATGCCGGTTTCTACCTGCGCAACGCTGTCCAGCAATACTTGTCGGTAACCTGCAAGTGACGCATCTACTTCATGCTTGCGTGCTGCTGCGATGGTTTGACGTTGTCCCCAGTCAAATAACGGGAGATCGATCAGCGGTCCTATGGTCGGTACGCCACTCTCAGTCACTCTTCTGTTCTGGGTCACATTGTAGGAATACAGATAGGACGCACCAATTGCGATACGCGGATACAGCGCGGATTTGGCAATGCCAAGTTCGCCAACCGCTTGCAATACTTCTGCCTCAGCGATGCGCATGTCGGGACGACTACGTAACAGGTCACTTGGAACTTGTGTAATGGCTACTGTCTGTAAAGCCGGTAATGGATGAGGCTGGGACCAATTGCTGTCCGGCTGGGTTTGTCCTACCAATGCTGCCAATGCGTATAACGCGCGCGCTTCGGCCTGTTTAGGCTGGCTGAGTGCTGCTTGCGTGCGCGCCAGTCGTGCTTGCAACTGCAAGCGTTGCTCGGGGCCGGCAAGGCGGTTGGTGATGCGTACTTCTGTCAATTCCAGAGTGCGTTTGTCTAACGTGACCAGTTCTTCTGCGGTAGCGATTTGTTGTTGTGCGGCACGTAGTTCCAGATAATTGCGCACGACTTCAGCTACCAATGCCACTCTTGCTTCTTGCTCGGCCGCTGCAGCACGTTCTACGCTGGCACCAGCTTGTCGCTCAGCACCTTCTTGCGCGCCGAACAAGCCTAGTTTCCAGACTGCGCCCAGACTCAATTGATAATAAGAGTCCACTGCCGATGCATCTTCTGTTCCATACGAGCTAAAGTCCAAGCGCGGCAAATAGCTTTTGCTGACATTGCCTGCCAATGCACGTGCAGCTTGCAGTCTGAGCTTGGCTTGCAGCAGTGACATATTCGAGCTCAAGGCACGTTCGACCAGCGCATCTAACTCGGCATCACCGAAACGCTTCCACCAGCCAGTCAGATCAACAGGCGGGATATTTTTATTGGGAGCAGATACGGCCGGTGTCTGCGTCCAGTGTGACGGCAGGAGGTTGGGCAGCTTGGGCATGTCCACTTGCGCGCAGCCCGACACCAGCATGAGCGATACGCATGAAACAGCAAATCTGGAGAGAGGAAATCGCAGCAAATGGGTATCCGCTTGAAAGGGGCGGCAAGAGGCGAAATAGCCCGTTATTGCCGAAAACCCGATTCTGGCCGCGCAAGATTGCGCCGCCATGCAGATATTGTGGAGAAATGATGGAGATAGGGAGGGCGGCGCGAGTTAGCTACGTGGCAACTGAATGACAAAACGCACGCCACCACGTTCAGCCTTGTCGATGGAAACATGGCCACCTTGCAATTCTACTAATGTACGCACTATCGACAGACCTAATCCGCTACCGCCAGTGGCGCGATTGCGCGACGGATCCAGACGGTGAAAGCGCTGGAATACCTGTTCATGCATATCTGCCGAAAGTCCTTCGCCCGCATCGCTGACTGAAATGACAACATCGCTATCCTTGGATTGCAGATCGATACCCAGCCAGCCACCGCTCTGGGCGTATTGCAGTGCATTTTCAATCAGGTTGTTCAACATCTGATGCAAGCGATCTTCGTCCGCCTGTATCAGCGGAATCTTGCCCTGTATCGTCAATTCGGCCTGCATGCCGTGCGCTTCAAGGCGGCTGGCGTATTTGGCGAGAACATCACGTACCAATGCGACCAGATCAAGCTCTTTGCGATGCAAAGACAAGCGTCCCGCATCTGCCACGGAAAGAGTATGCAAATCGCTCACCAGGCGTGTCAGATGACGCACTTGTTCCAGCAGCCGCGAAAACTCTTTCGGATCGGCCGGGATCACGCCGTCATATATCGCATGCAGTCTGGCCTGTAGCACTGCCAACGGTGTACGTAATTCGTGCGAAATCGCTGCCATCGTCGATTTGCGCTCGCGCTCCAGCGTTTCCAGCGCATCGGTCATGTGATTGAAATCGTTGACCAGGCTGGTCATTTCTCCACCCTGACTACGGGCATGCGCGCGCACACTGAAATCACCCACAGCGACCCGGCGTGCAGCCTCGGCTATCGATTGCACCGGTTGCGTGACCATACGTGAAGTCCATAAGCCGGCGACCAAGCCAAATGGTAGGCATACCAGCAGATCGATGATAATCGCGAAGGTATCTGTATCCCAGCGATTACCTAGCCAGTACTGCTGGTAGATTTCCATCGCGCGCGGGCTGTCATCCAGATCACGTGCATTGAGCAGATCGAATTCCACTCGCACTTGTTCGGGAAGGCTTTCGCGAAAACGCTCGAATTCCACTTGTCCATACACATAGCTGGTCGCGCCCATGACGACCATGGTGACCAGCACTGTTGCCGCGATGCCGAGTCCGAAGCGGACCCAGATGCGGTCTAGGTATCGCGCCATAGTCGGTATCCGATGCCACGTACGGTTTCAATCAAATCGTTGCAACCTGCGTCCTGCAATTTTTTCCGCAATTTGCTCAGATGGGAATCGATCACGCGATCGAGTGCATCGCTTTCCGGCAAGCATGCCTCGATCAGTTCTGCGCGTGAGAAGCAACGCTTGGGGCGTTTTGCAAGACAGACCAGAATGCGGAATTCAGTCAGTGTCAGTGGCAGCACAACAGGACGTTCCTGCTCATCGAAAGCGCGCGCGGTGTAAGCCTGTTGGTCGATTTCGAGTTGGCCGATGCGCAGAGGAGCATCGTTGCGCGGCTCTGGCGCACGGAATGTGCGACGTAGCACGGCGCGCACGCGTTCTATGATTTCGGCCGGATTGTAGGGTTTGACAACATAGTCGTCGGCACCCAATCGCAGACTGAGCATTTTGTCCAGATCGTCTGCCAATGCTGTTGTCATGATGACAGGCGTATCACTTTCCTGACGAATTTCCTTCAAGACATCTACGCCATCTTTGCCAGGCAGGCGGATATCGAGCAGTACGATAGAAGGTTGATGTTCGCGGAAGAGTCGCAAGGCATCTGGGCCGGTCGCTGCATGCAAGGTACGCAAGTTGTCGCGTTGCAGGTAGGCCAGCAGGATGTCGGACAGTTCGGTTTCGTCTTCGACGACCAGTACGAGCGGGGTAGTCGCCGTATTCGTTCTATTCATGGATAAACAATTCCGATTCTGTCGCGATGATAAAAAACAGCATTCTATGCAAAGAGTCATCACATGACCAGCGTAGCTCCCGACGCTCAGATTTTGTATCAGCAGGGGATGGTAACTGCGGAGACAGGCGCGTTAATGCCGTGCATGGAACGTTACTAGGCATTTGCGTGCCAGTACATCTTGCAAAGCTGCAGCATACTAGGGCATAATACGCGCTACCGGAAAATCTTTCCGATTCGGATTTCCAAAAGGGAGCTCGTTCGTCAGCTTCCTTTTTTATTCGCTGAAGGTTTGAGATTTCGTTTTCGTTTTGTTATGCACATGCGGCAACATAGTATGCGCGGTACAATACGGCCCCATGGCGGGGTAGCAAAGTGGTTATGCAGCGGCCTGCAAAGCCGTTTACGCCGGTTCGATCCCGACCCCCGCCTCCAATTTTTCTGAAAGCGCCGCGAGCGCTTTTATTTTGTCCTAGAATCGTGGTTTAAAATCGTGATTATGCCCGGGTGGTGAAATCGGTAGACACAAGGGACTTAAAATCCCTCGCTCTAATAGGCGTGCCGGTTCAAGTCCGGCCCCGGGCACCAAACTCATGAAAGTCTATAACCTTTGTTGTGAACACGATCATCGCTTTGAGGGATGGTTTTCCTCCGAAGATGACTTCCTCACACAATCCTCCCAACATTTGATTGAATGCCCTTTATGCGGCAATCAAGAGATCAAACGTTTACCATCATCCCCTCGTTTAAATTTGTCCGGTGCCACTGCGCGTGTGAACGACGACAGCGCACGTAAGCAAGATCAGTTAATGGATTTTGCGCGCAAGGTGATTGCCAATACGGAAGACGTCGGCAATCAATTTGCCGAAGAAGCACGTCGCATTCATTACAAGGAAGTACCGGAACACGGCATACGTGGTACTGCGACGGCTGACGAACGTTCTGCGTTGGCAGAAGAGGGAGTCGATGTCATGACTTTGCCTATTCCCGATGTATTGAAACATTAGAACTCATTTCACAAATATCCGTGAGATGCGTTCTTGTCAGAAACGGTGCTGGCAAGGCGTGCGACGCGTCGCATAGCGAGCTATGCGCAAGGAGCGCAACGCGGCCAGCGCCGTTTCTGACAAGAACCCGAAGGGAACGGGCTATTGGGGCGTACTGCTGCGTTGCGCCGCTTACCAAGGGAACCACCCTTGGCTGCGCGACACGTCTTGCATTACCTCCCCAATAGCCGCGTTCGCACTCGCGGCTATTTGTGAAATGAGTTCTAACTTCAATAAATCGATCGGAAACGATATGCGTCAAATTGTATCGCTGGCTGAATTAAAAGAGTTGGTTGGACAAGAAGTGGCCGTATCCGATTGGCTGGAGATCAAGCAGGAGCGCATCAATCTGTTTGCGCAAGCTAGTGGCGATCACCAATGGATACACGTCGATCCAGAACGTTGCCGCAAAGAGTCGCCCTACGGTACGCCGATTGCACACGGATTTCTGACACTCTCTTTATTGCCGACTATGTTGCAGGCATCAATTGCATTCCCGCCGTGCAAACTGGCGGTGAATTACGGTTTGAATCGAGTGCGTTTTCCGGCTCCGGTGCCGGTTGATCATCGCGTACGTGGTCGTATGCTGTTGCAGTCAGTCGAAGAAGTCACAGGCGGAATGCAGATGGTGTGGCAAGTGACGGTTGAATGCGAGGGCAGTGACAAGCCCGTCTGTGTCGCCGAATTGATACTGCGGCATTACATCTAAATCTCAATACACGAGCGACTATTCCTCACATTGCTGCAGGAATAATCGCTGGTTCACTCTCTGATTAGTGCTTCGCGTACTGCGTTGCGCCAAACAATATTTCCTTCGATTTTTCATCCGCGATAGGTTTGCGCAAATCGGCAAACAGCGTGACGCCTTTCTTTACTGCCGGGCGTGCGCTGATTTCGTTGAACCAGTTTTGCAGGTGAGGGTAGTCGGACAATTCAATTCCCTGTTTTTCCCACGAGCGCAGCCAAGGGAAAGTCGCGATATCGGCCACGGTGTAGTTATCGCCGGCGAGGTATTTACTTTCAGCTAGACGCTTTTCGATGACGCCGTACAAACGCTTTGCTTCATTGGTGTAGCGATTGACTGCGTAGTCGATTTTTTCCGGTGCGTACATGCGGAAGTGATGCGCTTGGCCGAGCATAGGACCGACGCCGCCCATTTGAAACATCAGCCATTGCAAGGTCGTGAATTTTTCACGATCAGTAGTACCGAGAAATTTGCCAACCTTGCTGGCGAGATAAACCAGAATGGCACCGGACTCGAACAAGGACATAGGTTTGCCGTCAGGGCCGTCGCTATCGATAATTGCCGGAATCTTGTTGTTCGGCGAGATGGCGAGGAAATCGGGTGTGAATTGATCGCCCGCGCCGATATCAATGTGATGCATGTTGTAAGCCAGGCCGCATTCTTCCAGCATGATGTGGACTTTGTGGCCGTTGGGCGTGGCGGTGGAATAAAGGTCTATCATTTTTTCTCCTGTGAGTAATCGTGCTGCAAAGCACTTGCGACAGAGCGCATAAATCCGAATCTTGGGCGAGATTATGCAGAAATTCAGGATTCCTTGCTCTACACGCGAGAAATGGCGGAGGGTTGCGGTAGCCTTACTTACAGGCCACGCGATCTGCGGTAATGCAGCAATACTTCTTCCATCGTGGTGAGGCGTGATGCTGTATGTAGCGGCAGTGGTGGTGCGTAGTTGATGGCTTGGATGACCCAATCATCTGCGCGATCGCCCACATCCAAAATATTGATGCAGCCAGGCGCCTGTTCGATATTGCCGAGGAACAGGCGTTGATTGGTAATCGCATAAGACAAGACGGCGCGATTGACGCCGCCGTGCAAGACGAGCAACACAGTATCCCAGGAAGGATCTGCGCGCAGGCGATCAATTGCTGTGTGGATGCGATCCATTAATTGACCGACGCTTTCGCCTTCCAGAAATTTTTTATCTTCCGCTGCCATGCACGTAAAGGCACTGGTAAAGGCATGCTCAAGATGGTCGTCGGCAATATCTTCCAGTGAGTGGCAACCACGTACTTCCTGCAAGTCCTGCCATTGTTCCAGCGTGATTTGCTGGCCGGTTTCTACCAGTACACGTGTAGCGGATTCCACCGTGCGCGGTAGATTGGAAGTGATGACGCGGTCGAATTGTATGCCTTGTTGCGCGAAGATTTTGCCTGCTTCGCTGGTTTGCATGCGGCCTTTTTCGTTCAGCGGTACTTCATCATGCGCGTATGGTTTCCCTTCGTCATCGAAGTAAGTCACGCTGCCGTGACGCATCAGATAGACGCGTCTTCTTTTCGCTAATGTCATTTGTAATGTGGTTTTCTTTTTTCCAGGAATGCGTGGATACCTTCTTGCGCATCACGATGATTGAGGCTTTCAACAAAGTTGAATTTCTCCAGCTCGAAATGCTGGGAGAGTGAATGATCTTTGGCATCGCGTATCAATGACTTGGTACGCTCGACGGCATTGCTTGATAACTCAGCCAATTCATCGGCCCACTTCAGTGCTACATCCAGTGTCGTGCCATCGGGAACCATCTTGTTGATCAGACCCAGATCGTACAAACGTTGAGCCGGAATCGCTTTGCCTTCAATCAATATCTCGGTCGCCAATTGGCGCGGCAGGCTCTGCGTCAAGAACCAGGATGCGCCGCCATCAGGAGTTAAACCCACTCTGACGTAAGACATGGCAAATTTTGCATAGTTACCGGCAACGATCAAATCGCAAGCCAAAGCCAGAGAGAATCCCGCGCCGGCAGCGGCACCTTCGATGGCAGCAATCACAGGTTTAGGACAATCGCGTATCGCATCTATCCAGCTACGCAAGCTATCGACTGCATCACCTTGGTCGACCTTGCTCATGGCACGATGTTCCAGCAGATGATTGAGATTGCCGCCGGCACAGAAGAAGTTGTCTGCGCCAGTCAGAATCACTGCGCGGATGGAATCATCGCGCTCCGCCGTCGACAGCGCTTCCACAGCGGCGGCGAACATATCCGGGTGCAGTGCATTCTTCGCACCAGGATTGGAGAGAGTCAAGATCAAGGTCGCTTCGTGGCGGGATGCTTGGATTTCTGCAGACATGGTGGGCCGTTAGGGTAGGTGGAATTGTCTAAGAATATACAGCAAGCTTTTATATTTGACAGGTGCATACAGTCGAAAGGAGCTAAGCCCACCTTGTGCTGTATCGCGTACGCATGAACTTGAGTGGTAAGTCATAAAGTGTTTCATTAACGCCGATCAATTTGTTAATTCACGATAAATCAAACAATAAACGTGTTGTTCCAGAATAGAATACGCACGTATTTTTCAATTTAAAGGATGATATGGCACGGCCCGAAAAGGTTCGCTTAGGTGAAATCCTGGTTCAGCAGAAACTGATTTCTGAGGAACAGCTTCAATTTTCTCTCGCTGAACAAAAGCGTACAGGGAGAAAGCTCGGTCGCGTTTTTGTCGAAAACGGTTTGGTGACAGAAGAGCAGATATCGACTGCGCTGGCCAAACAGTTGGATATTCCTTACATCAATATCAAGTTTTTCAACGTACTTCCAGAGACGGTACGTCTCTTGCCAGAGACGCAAGCGCGGCGTTTCCGTGCGATGGTGTTGGAAGATAGGCGTAAGACGTTGTTGATAGGCATGGCCGATCCTACGGATCTATTTGCCTACGATGAGATTTCCCGTGCGGTAAAAAGAGATATCGAACTCGCTGTCATTAACGAGAGCGAGTTACTTCATGCGATTGACCGTATTTACCGCCGCACTGAAGAAATCACCGATTTCGCACGGGAGCTAGAGCAGGATTTGGGCGAAGGCCACGTTGATTTCGGTGCGATAGGAATGACGCCGGGTCTGGAAGAAGCTCCTATTGTCAAGTTATTGCAATCGGTGTTCGATGATGCGACACAGGTACGCGCATCCGATATTCATATCGAACCACAGGAAGGGCGTTTGCAGATACGCTTCCGTATCGATGGCGTATTACATTTGCAAACCGAAGCAGATATTAAAATTGCCGCCTCACTGGCACTGCGTCTGAAATTGATGTCCGAGCTTGATATTTCGGAAAAACGTTTGCCGCAAGATGGGCGTTTTGCTATCAAGGTTCGCAACCAGAATATCGACGTGCGTATCTCAACCATGCCAACGCAATATGGCGAATCGGTTGTCATGCGTTTGCTCAATCAGAGTGGCGGCTCGCTGATGCTGGATTCAATCGGTATGCCGGTTGAAATGATGACGCGTTTGCGCAAGATCATCCGCCGCCCGAATGGTTTAGTGCTGGTAACCGGCCCTACTGGTAGTGGTAAAACGACGACTCTGTATGGGGCTTTAACTGAGCTGAATACTTCGGAGCGTAAATTGATTACGGTGGAAGATCCGGTTGAGTATCGTTTGCCGGGTGTGAATCAAGTACAGGTCAATGAAAAAATTGAATTAAGTTTCTCACGTGTTCTGCGCTCCGCATTACGGCAGGATCCGGACGTAGTTCTCGTCGGTGAAATGCGCGATCAAGAAACAGCACAGATTGGTATGCGTGCAGCACTTACTGGCCACTTGGTGCTATCGACTTTGCATACGAATGATGCAATCACTACGCCGATTCGTCTTCTTGATATGGGTGTGCCAAGGTATATGGTTGCGACCTCATTGCAGGTCGTTATTGCGCAGCGTCTTGTGCGTGTTATTTGTGAAAGCTGTGTGACGGATTATGTATTGTTGCCGGCTGAGCGCGAATGGCTGCAAACGGAGTTGGGCGATGCTGTCCATACGCATAGTTACAAACATGGACGTGGCTGTTCGCATTGCAATGGCACTGGTTATCGCGGGCGTACCGGTGTTTATGAAATGCTGGAAATGACCAGTGCTGTCGCGCATGCTGCCAACAGTCATGACCCCAATCACTTCATTAAAGTTGCCCAAGAGCAAATGGCGGGAAGAACTTTGCGACATCATGCAGTTGAGTTGATTATCACGGGCAAGACGACTGTAAGTGAAGCAATGAGGATTACCAATCAGTTTGAGGATTGAAACTAAATACGCAATTTCGGTTCCTTCATTATAAAGTTTCCTTATGGAAATTTTTTCTGTGGCGACCTAGTATTAAAAGTGTTGTCAGGCCTTCTTTTACTTTTATCAGCCCCCATTTGGGCTTCCAATTTAAGTGCGTTAAGCAGCACTTGAGTTGGATACTATTGCGATTTTCTCGAAAAAACTGCGTAGTGATTTTGTTTAAAAATCATATAAAAAACACGGCATGTTTCCATGTGGAAATTTACGTGCACAAAGTTCCAACACATTCCACTAATTATTGTTAATTTTTGTTAAATGGAATTTTTTTTCTAGTTGAAAAGATCGCTTTCCCTTACTCTCGCGCCTAGTTGCATTCAAGGAATATAGCGTGCCATTTTTTGCATATAAAGCTCGTAATGCTCGTGGAGAGTTGCTGCAAGGTGTTTTGGAGGGACCGGATAGCGGAGGAATCGCCGACCAACTTTTTAGCACTGGCATTACACCGATCGAAATCGTTGTAACGGAAAAACCTGGTGGCAATGATGCGAACAATTGGTGGAGCAAGCTGTTTGAGCCAAAAATACGCCCGATGGATGTGCAATTGTTTAGTAGACAGCTATATACCTTGTTGAAGGCTGGTGTGCCTATCATGCGTGGTCTGGCTGGCTTGCAGGAATCAGCAATCAACAAATCGTTTGCATCTGTGATTAAAGATTTACGCGAATCGCTGGACGCAGGGCGTGAGCTATCCGCTGCAATGCGTCGCCATCCCAAGGTATTCACTTCTTTTTATACCAGTATGGTGCGTGTCGGGGAAATGACTGGTCGTTTGGATGAAGTGTTTCTGCGTTTGTTTGATTATCTTGAGTTCGATCGGGATATGCGTCAACGCATCAAGACAGCACTGCGTTATCCGACCTTCGTGGTGACGGCATTGGTGGTAGCGATGGTTGTGATTAATCTGTTCGTTATTCCGACCTTTGCCAAGGTCTATGCCGGATTCAAGGTAGAGCTGCCATTCATGACGAAAATTTTGATCGGCACTTCTAATTTTTCTGTGCAGTATTGGCCGTTGCTATTGGCGATACTCGTGGGCGTTGTAATCAGTTTCAAGATGTATACCGCTACACCGGGCGGTAAGTATCAATGGGATAAAACGAAGCTGCGTATTCCAATCGCTGGAAAAATCATCTTGAAGGGAACGCTTGCACGTTTTGCACGCAGCTTTGCACTGTCGAGCAAAAGCGGTGTGCCGATCGTCCAGGGCTTGAACGTTATGGCTCAGACGGTGGATAACAGTTATATCTCCAGCCGCATCGAACAAATGCGTGACGGTGTGGAACGCGGTGAAAGTATTTTGCGTACAGCAGTCACTACAGGTGTGTTTACGCCGGTAGTTGTACAAATGATTGCGGTCGGCGAAGAGTCTGGCGAATTGGACAGTTTAATGGATGAAATTGCAGAAATGTATGAGCGTGAAGTTGACTATGAGCTTAAAACATTATCTGCACAGATTGAACCGATTTTGATTGTGGGCTTGGGAATTATGACGCTGGTTCTGGCCTTGGGTGTGTTCTTACCAGTCTGGGATTTGGGCAAAGCGGCGATGGGGCATTGATGCGGAATACGTTGGGCTTCAGGCAAAAAAATAAAGGTGGGCAATCAGGTTTTACTTTGCTGGAGTTGATGGTTGTTGCTTGCATTATTGCGGTGTTGGGGGCGGTGCTGCTTAATCGTGTGCTTTTTTATCAGCGAATGGCGGAAAAAACAGCCACGGAGCAAACGGTAGGGATATTGCAAAGTGCTTTGCAGTTGCGTTTTACTTCGTTGATCGCGAGTAATCGGCTTGGTGAAGTAGAAGGGCTTGTAAAACAAAATCCTATGCAGTGGTTGGCGCAAAAGCCCGCCAATTATGCAGGTGAATATTTTGATCAAGTGCCGGATGGAGATGTGTCGGGGCAATGGTATTTCGATTTGAAGGAACGTAGCTTGGTGTATTTCGTGCATAATCGCGCGGCTTCAAAAAGTGCAGATGCAGTGTTACCTCAATTACGTTTCAAGACGAGTTTGGTGTTGGCAGTAGAAAATTATCCAGTGGCTGAGCGATCGGTTTCTGGAAAAATAGTTGAAGGTGTGGTGCTGGAACAGATCATTCCATATGCGTGGGATTGAGCAAATTTGCAGTTTTTTATTCAAGGAGTTTCAAAATGAAAGTGAAGTCTTTTTCCAAACAACAAGCTGGTTTCACGCTGATCGAATTGGTCGTCGTGATTGTGATTCTGGGTATCTTGGCTGTAACTGCAATTCCACGTTTTACTGATATGTCGAAGGATGCAAGGATTGCCGCTGTTAACGGTATGTTGGGCACGGTTCAATCTGCATCGTCGATCGCACATGCTCAGGCGTTGGTGAGTAATCAGAACGCTGCGACTGGCACCATTACGATGGAAGGCCAGACGGTTGATTTGGTTAACGGCTATCCAAGCACTGCGACGGGCATTCGTTTAGCACTGACATCGACTGGATTTGGTGGAACTGCTGGATCATTTACATTGACCGGTGCACCTACTCCGGCTAGCTGCGCGGTAACTTATGCACAGCCTGCTGCCTTGAATGGTTCTCCAACGATTAGTAGCGTCACAACTGGTTGCTAATCGTTGATGTTTGAACTGAATCCGTACCTGACAGCAGGTGCGGATTTATTTTATGTAGACGCGGAGATGCTGTGAGAGATGAACCCTGTTCGTTCGATGCCGGTTTTACCCTGATCGAACTTATTTTGGTTTTGATTTTGATTGGTATTCTTTCACTCTATGTTTTGCCGCGTTTCTTTAATAAAGACACATTCGATACGCGTGCCTTTGGTGACAAAGCACGAGCAACTGTGCGTTACGCACAAAAAATTGCGATTGCACAGAATCGCCCCGTTTTTGTCGATTTCAGTAGTGGCCGCATTGCACTTTGTTTCGATGCTGCCTGTACCAGTCCTGTCAATTCACCTTCCACTAAAAAAGCCAATGCCGTTTGTGCAAACAGTACAACATGGATGTGTGAGGCTTTGCCCGCTAATGTTGTGACCAATCCGGCGAGTCCGCGTTTCTTTTTCAATGCATTGGGACGCCCATTCAATATTGGCAATGTGGAACCTACCTCCACATTTGCATTGCTGACCATCACTCTGACTGGTGGTGGCATGAACAGCACGATCACGATAGAACCGGAAACCGGCTATGTTCATTAAGAACGGTTTCCATTCCAGAGCGGTACGCTCGGGCTTCACATTGATAGAACTGGTGATGTTCATTGTCATTGTCAGTATTGCCGTGATAGGCATATTGCAAGTCATGAACGTAACAACAAAAAATAGCGCAGACCCACAGTTGCGTAAGCAGGCCTTGTCGATTGCTGAGGCTTTGCTAGAAGAAGTGTCGCTGGCGCGTTTTACTTTTTGTGATCCTGCTGATCCGAATGCAGAAACGGCAGCTAATGCAGCGGCCTGTGCAGTACCGGAAGGTGTCGGTCCGGAAAATGGGAATGTGCGTCCGTTTGATAACGTGAATGATTATGTTGCAGCGTATGGTGTGGCGCAACCCATTGCCATTGCGGATGTAAATGCCATTGGCATTCCTAATCTTGCCAACTATGCCGCGACGATCAAGATCGTACAACAGGCATTCAATGGCATCCCAGCCACAGATTCGCTGTTGATTACGGTGAGTGTGGCTTACGGTGCGGAGACCATCACGCTGGATGGCTATCGCACTCGTTATGCACCGAATCTGATGCCATGAGAAAACTACCTTTCTATTTCTCATCGCCATCTTGCGGAAAGCAAGATGGATTTACGCTGGTAGAGATGGTCATTGTGATTGTCATCACTGGCATTGTCGGTGCAGTGGTTGCAGTCTTCCTTCGCAGTCCAGTGCAAGGTTATGTCGATATGGTTGCGCGCGCCGAACTGGCGGATGAGGCGGATACTGCGGTGCGACGTATGTCGCGTGATTTGCGCTTGGCATTGCCGAATAGCATACGTACGACGACGGTAGGTGGCACGACCTTCCTTGAATTATTGTTGACGCGTACCGGTGGTCGTTATCTGGATGAAGAAGATGAGGTGGCAGGCGGGGATATTCTCGATTTCTCGAATCCTGCAGATACGTCTTTCAGAACGGTAGGCCCTTTGCCGGTAGCTGCATCGCAACAGATTCAAGCTGGTGATCAGATCGTGATTTATAACCTTGGACAGGCACCGGCCGATGCCTACTGCAATGGCGGTTCATGTAATAACCGGGCTGCGATTACGGCCGTCAACCTAGCTACACGTACGATTACATTGGCAGCGAATCCATTCGCGCAACAGGTGCCGGTCATTATGCGTTCGCCAGGCCATCGTTTTCAGGTAGTCAGTACGCCAGTAACCTACGCCTGCAATCCGGCTGTTGGCACCTTGACGCGTTATTCCAATTACATCATTCAGGCAAATCAGCCGAATACAGAACCTGTGGCTGGCGCTGCGAGAGGTTTGCTGGCCAGCGGCATTACGGCCTGTGCATTTAATTACACGACGTTGGCCAATGTAAGAAGTGCGCTGGTTGGTATTACGCTGACTACGCAACGCGCGGGCAGCGGAAACATCACCTTGTTTCATCAACTTCATGTGGATAACACGCCATGATTTTTCAACGATCTGGATATGACATACGTGGTGTTCGTATGTGCAAGGCCGGCGGATTCAGTCTGGTCAGCGCCATCTTTCTCTTGGTTGTGTTGGCTGCATTGGGCGTTGCAATGGTCACGATTTCTACGGTGCAGCATCAAAGTTCTGGACTGGACGTGCAAGGAACGCGTGCTTATCAAGCCGCGCGTGCAGGTGCCGAGTGGGGGATATATCAAAGAATGCAAGTACCAGCTTATTGCGGTGCTGCTGTTGCCAATAATATCGCGCTGCCCGCAGGAACATCCTTGAACGGTTTTACTGTAACGGTTGTATGTACGCCGGATAACGGTTTGGGACTCAATATCAATAGCGCTGTCATTGAAGCGACAGCATGCAATATACCGGCGGGTGGGACATGTCCCAATGCAGCACCAAATAGTAGCGATTACGTGCAAAGAGTAGTGCAGGTGCGATTGTGATTGCGCTTGATAGGGATGGGTGTTTCTGAAGATTTTATCTAGCTATTAAAAAAATAAAAGTGATGAAATACGATAAAAAACAGGGGCAGATAAATTGCGGCAAAGATTTGCTTTGTTGCTTCTTCTCGCTTGTATGCTGTGTCATATTCCTGATGGGGTTTGCTCCAGAGGTTTCTGCACAAGTCGTGTTTCGTGCTGCTAGTTCCGCTGGTCTGCAAGTCGGGAGTGCTGGTATCAGCTATGTAGGCCAAGGAGGAACAGACAATGCGGGGTCTGGCAATATAAATCCATCCTTGCCTAGTTATCAAACTGGTGATTTATTGTTGTGTGTGGTTGAGTCGCATGACAATGTCGCACACGCGATTTCAAGTGGATGGAATACGCTCTACTCATCTTCGAGTGGCAACGGACATAGGGCATCTTTGTTTTGGCGGATTGCAGCGAATACATCATTGAATGATCCGACCATTACTCATTCCGGAGGCAATAGCATTATTGGGCGCTGTGCTTCTTATAGAGGTGTGGATCAACTAACGCCATTTGACGTTCCTGTTGCTGTTGCCAATTCAGCTAGTGACTTCACTATTGAGTCAGGTGCGCTTACTACAATGACTAATGGCGCATGGGTATTGTTTGCTAATCATATGGCTGACGATCCAAGTGCGTTAAACATGACAACTAGCGGTGGTATCACGTGGATCCGTCGTATTTTTTCGACTACTACCAATAGCAATGATTCAGGCATCGGACTGTTCGATACGGGACCGTTGACACCGCAAGCAATCGGTCCTGTCGTTGCCACGATGAATACAAACGCGGAAAGTACTGGGGCATTGCTGGCGCTGCGTCCAGCTGGAGGTAATGTCTTGACGATTCCCAAGCCTGCAGGAACCTTGCTTGACGACATTATGATTGCCTCAATCGCTGTGCGATCGAGTGCGATTGTTACTACCCCGCCAAGCGGATGGATATTGGTGCGAGAGGTAGTGCGAAGCGGGACTAGTTCGAGCGTATTACGAACCTACTATCGAATTGCGACTGCCAGCGAACCAACGAATTACGCATGGACTTTGTCGGGCGGTACGCATGTGGGTGTGGTTGGCGGTATTGCTTCATTTAGCGGCGTAGATATCGTGGCGCCAATTGCAGATGAGGCTGGAGCTGCAACAATCAGTGCATTAACGCATGTTGCCCCTAGTGTTACAACCAGCAAGGCGAACAGCATGTTGGTGACTGTGCATGAGTATACTAGCGCTGGCACATGGTCACCACCTGCGAGCATGACTGAGATGGTAGATATCGCCTCGCAACCAGTATCGAATGATGCCGGCATCTCTATGGAGATGAATTATGAGTTACGACCAGTTGTCGGTGCTACCGGCACGCGGCAAGCTACGGCGAATGCCAATGCGGATCTGGGGGCGGTGCAATCGTTGGCGATTACACCTCTAGGTGGCTTATCTTGTTTTGTTGATACTTTTGATCGAGCTAATGGAGTGCCCGGCAATAACTGGTTTGTTGGTAACGAAGGTGGAACATTCGGTAATCCAGCGATTACAAATAACAGGTTAAGGTTGACGAATGCCTCTACAAAAGTATCAACTTATGCCACCTTGCAAAGGTTGTTCCCTGGCGCGGGTAACAAGATTATTGTCGAGTTTCTGCAGTATTCGTATGGTGGCTCCGGTGCGGATGGCATGGGAATTGTGTTGTCGGATGCTGCGCAACCCCCTATTGCTGGCGCATTTGGTGGCTCACTTGGTTATGCACCTAAGCAGATCGCTCAAGGTGGGGATGTAACGCATGAAGGTTTTTCTGGCGGGTGGCTCGGTATTGCATTGGATGAATTCGGTAATTACTCAAGCAATAGTGAAGGGCGATCAGGAGGAAATGCGCCAGGATTCATGCCGGATTCTGTCGCTATTCGGGGTTCGGGCAGCGGTTTTACGGGTTACTCCTATTTGCGAGGAACAGGTACTTTGCCGGTGGGGGTTGATAACGCAGGATCAGCAGCAGCGGCACCAGGGCATAAGTACCGCATCATCGTAGACCATAGCGATGGTGTACATGCGTGGACTTCGGTTGAGCGGGATACGACAGGTTCTGGTAACAGCTATGGTTTTGTCGTGCCGGTATTTGATGCCAAGGCTGAACCTGGTCAGGCCGCGGTTCCTGTCAACTGGAGTCTTTCTTACACAGGGGCAACGGGCAGTAATGCCAATATCCATGAGATCGATTCGTTGCAAGTATGCTCGATCACGCAAAAAGTATTAACGCTGCATCATATTCGGCTTGAACATCCGGGCAGAGCGTGTGGCTCAGGAGCTGTCGTGATCAAGGCGTGCGCAGATGCAGATTGCACAGCCTTATATGCAGGGACGGTCAGCGTTAACTTAAGTACTACAAGTGGTAGTTGGTCTTCTAATTCGCTTACTTTTACAGGTGGGCAAACAACAGCGACATTAACCAGAAGTGGCACTGTCAATGTCACTATCGGCGCTACATCGACCACACCGACTACGTCGAATGCAACGCGCTGTTTCAGTGATACAGCAGAGACTTGTGTAGTGAATTTTGTTGCTGCTTGTTTTGATACAGTGGAGACTGGTGCCGCACTGGCCACTCCGATCTATACCAAATTGGCGGGAACGAGTGTTTCTCTTGATGTGCTGGCAGTCAGCTCTGGGACAATCAATACTGCTTATACCGGAACAGTAGCGGTTTCCTTGGTTGATCCGACGGCAGCTAGTGGTAATTGTAGTGATACGAATGCCGGTCTGATGAGTTTGGGAAATATCACATTTTCTTCGACACCAGCGGCGACCAGAGGGCGCAGACCACTGACATTCAATTATCCGTATGCCGCTAAAAATGCGAAAGTGCGTGTAACAGCTGCAGGCGTATCTACCTGTTCCAGCGATAATTTTGCGATACGACCTTTGCAGTTTGCATTATCGACAACGCCAGCACTTAATTTCCCTGTCGACAATTTTGCTGCAGGCGGTGATTTTGCGATTAATGCCGATCCTGGGGTGACTGTGGGTTATACCGGGACGCCGCTTCTGGATAAGTCACTCGTTGTCTCTAATCCGACTTCTACAGATGTTCCATTGAATGGCGATTTTCCTGCTGCGACTGGTTCTACCTCGATTGGAACCTTTCAATATGAAGATGTGGGATCACTGACATTTAATGAAAAGGCGGTAACTGATTCTGCTTTTACCAGTGTTGATCAGGTTACCGGCGTGGTGAATGGTGTAGATCACGGCACAACACAGGATTGTGTGATGGGGAGCAATAGCAATACATTGAGCAGTGGCCGTTATGGATGTGTGATTACAAGTCAGCAAATGGGTCCCAAGGGACGTTTCAGGCCAGATCATTATGATGTTACGGCGACATTGACTGCCGCATGCAGCAATAAATTTACATATATGGGACAACCGGCTCTAGGCGCACAAATCGGTCTTCAGGCTATGAGTGCCAATGGCGTCCAACTAGTACGTTATACCGATGGTTATCTTCCTATTTCGATTTTTTCAATTACTGGTGACAACTCGGGTGCGGTAATAGCTTCGTTAAACGACAGACTTACACCTGATTTTCCCGCTTCAACGGGGGCAACTGCAGCGAATCCATCAAATCAATATAAATGGCTTGCTGGTGGTTATGCAGTGAGCGGAATTTTTAGTTTTGACCGTTTAGCAGCAGGAACTGATGGTTCATATGAAAATTTTGCGTTGAGAACGACTATCACGGATTCGGATGGCGTAAAGATCACTTCTATCAACGGTACACCTGTAGTGGCGAATAGTGGGCTGTCGAATACCACTGCGATTCGTTTTGGGCGTCTTAGGCTGGCAAACGTCAATGGATCCGAATTGATGAGTATGTCGGTGCAGGCGAGCGTGGAGTACTGGAAAAACGGTGTTGGTTTTGTGACTAATACGGATGACAATTGCACCGTTGTAGATAGCTCTAGCATCAAAGTACAAAACCCTCAAGGCGGCCTTAACACGAGCAATATGCCGTCCAATAATTTTATCGTTTCACCTCTTTCATTCGCTGGAGGTCAATCAGTTATTGTCGTGAAAAAGCCGATCACGACTCCAACAGCCAAAGGTAGCGTAGATCTTTGTGTCGATCTTGGCATCGACAATCCGGAGCTGTGTACGGCGACACCGACTACCATGCCGTGGTTGCAGGGAAAATGGAGCGGTACTGTGTATGACGACGATCCAAGTGCGCGAGCAACCTTTGGCGTGTTTAAAAGTGGCCCGGTTGTTTACTTGCGCGAGATTTACTGATGATTTAACTAAATAAGTAACTAAAGTTCACAAATACGTTGTTAATCGTTTTGGCTTTTGTTTTATGGTGTAAAGAACCGGAAAACTGATTGACATCAATGGGTTAATCCCCTAAGTTCACGCAGGTTTTAGACGAGAATTTCAGTATGAATTGGTTCGGCAAAAAAAGGAAAATCACTGACTGGATGGTTGTATGTATACAGCCAGATGGCATTAGTGTATCTCACATAAAACGTTCGCCTTCTACCAAGCCTTTGGTGGAATTTGCGGCATTTTTTGCGTTGGCTGGATCGACGATTCCACTCGTGTTGGAAAAGTTGGGCAAGGAGTTACGCGCTGAGCGTTTTCACTGTATCAATCTGATGGCGGCTAACGAGTATCAACTACTGTCAGTTGAGGCGCCCAACGTTCCTGCTGATGAGTTGAAGACGGCTATTCGCTGGCGTTTGAAGGATATGCTGGATTTTCATATTGATGATGCAACGATCGATGTACTTGATGTACCGCTGGATAAAAACGCGGGAAATCGCAGTCATCTAATGTATGCGGTTGCTGCGCGTAACCAATTAATAGAACAAAGGCAGACGCTCTTTAGCGATGCAAAAATGTCGTTGCGCATTATTGATATTCCAGAAATGGCACAGCGCAACATAGCTGCCTTGCTGGAGACTGAGGGACGTGGCTTGGCATTATTGTCGTTTAATGCAGAAGGCGGCTTGTTAACAGTGACTTATGCAGGTGAGCTTTATTTGTCGAGACGTATCGATGTCACGTCTGAGCAATTGATGCAAGAAGATGATGAGCAAAAACAATCTTGTTATGAGCGTGTAACGCTGGAACTACAGCGTTCGCTGGATCATTTCGAACGGCAGTATCACTTTATAACTTTGTCCAAAATGATGCTGGCTCCATTGGCTGAAAAAGCGTCAGGTTTGGTCCCGTACTTGGCTGAAAATTTGTATATCCCGATTGAAACCTTGAATCTTGAAGCCATACTCGATTTTAGAAGTGCCTCCGAGTTGAGAGCGCTTGAAATGCAGCAACGCTATTTCATGGTGCTGGGTGCAGCATTACGGCATGAAACGGTTGCACTATGAGTCAACAGATTAATCTCTTCAATCCAATTTTCCTTAAGCAGGAAAAGCATTTTTCTGCGTTGACGATGGTGCAGGCATTGGGTGCCATCTTGCTGGCGGCTATTTTATTGACAGTTTATACGGCCTATCAATTATCGTCCTTGCAGGCGGAACAGAAATCGGTAACAGCGCAGTTGCAACTGGCGCAGAACCAATTGGCGAAAGTGACGGCAGATTATGTGCCAAAAGAAAAAGACATGCGTCTAGAGGCGCGATTGCAACGAGCAGAAGCACAGGTGAGATCTTTACAGCAAGTGTCGGATGTTTTACGAAAAGGGGAGTTGGGTAATACCGATGGCTATGCAGAATATTTACGTGCTTTTGCACGACAGATTATCGATGGTGTATGGCTGACCAGTTTTACAATCCATGGAGCGGGCAGTGCAATTTCTCTAGAGGGCAGTACTTTGCGCCCTGAGCTAGTACCAATTTATTTAACTCGTCTGAAGTCAGAGCCGGTGATGCAAGGGGCATCTTTTTCCTCACTGGAGATGGAGTTGCCGAGAGTCGAAAAATCGGTGGACTCAAGCGGGAAACAGCCAATATCAGCTGCCTATATCAATTTCAATCTGCATTCTTCCAATGTAAAGGTGAAAAAAGATTCAGTTGAGGAGGCGACGAATACAGCCTTGCCTGCTTTTAGCTTGCAGGAGCAATTGCGTAAGGCTGCAGGGGGCGGAAAATGAAGCAATCATGGCAAAAACTGGCATTGAGGATTGATGCCTTAACCTTGCGCGAGCGTGCAATCATTTTTGCAATCGCGGTGCTGATTTTCGTCCTATTGATTAATGCGGCTTTGCTTGATCCGCAGTATGCAAAACAGAGCAAGTTGTCGCAGCAAATCAAAGAGCAACAGGCTCAGATCGCTGATATCCAAAATCAGATTCAACAAAGAGTAAAGGCGCAGGAAAACGATCCAAATCGCGACATCCGCGAGCGTATGCAGGAATTGCAGCAGCGTGCACAGCAAATGAACGATGCTTTGGGCGATATGCAAAAAGGTCTGGTTTCGCCGAACCGGATGGCTGATTTGCTCGAAAGCGTACTGAAAAAAAATGACAAGCTGTTGTTACTGTCTTTGAAAACATTGCCCGTAAAAAAGTTGAATGAAGTCGCCGAGGCGGAAGAAAAGAAAGCGACTGAAATTGCATCGATATTGCCTGTAGATGAAGAGTCCGATGCCGTGAAGACGGTCTACAAGCATACGGTCGAACTAAAAGTCCAAGGCAACTACATGGACATGCTGAACTATATGAAGTCTCTGGAAAGTATGCCGTGGCAAATATTCTGGGGTAGTGCAGAGTTAGTGGTGGATGAGTATCCGAGTGCGACGCTGACCTTGACGTTATTCACATTAAGCTTGGATAAGAAATGGCTCAATCTATGAAACGGCCATTGATTGTATTGTTTGGTGCCCTTGTATGTTTGCCTGCTTTGGCACAACAGTTGCAAGATCCGACGCGACCGCCCAGTAATTTGACACAGCCTGATGCGTTGGCCGGTGCTGGTAGTGGGCCTGTTTTGCAGTCGGTATTCATTTCACCAACCCATAAGGTTGCGATCATTAGTGATCATACCGTTAAATTAGGTGAGAAATTTAATGGTGCGACCTTGGTAAAAATTACTGAAAGTGAAGTGATGTTGCGCAATGGCAGCGAATTTCAAACGTTAAAGCTATTCCCTAATATAGGGAAACGCTTAACGCCTGGTCATAATCGTAAAAATCCCGATAACCGGAAGTGAAGAGGTAGGTAAGCGTGCGTAAATTTCTATTAGTAATATTGGTTATTTCTGTCGCTGGATGTGCAGCACCGACATCCAAACGGGAGACCTACGATCTGATGAATGCCGAAATGAGCAAAGCAGCTCAGGCAAGCGTGCAGCCGGCAAAACAAGATGCGGTTTCCGCTGCACTTTTGCCACCAATTAATATCGAAATGCCGAAAGCACGGCAGCCACTTGAAGAGCGTTTCAGCCTGGCCTTCAATAATGTACAGGCCAGTCAGTTCTTCAATTCGATCGTGATTGGAACGCGCTATAACATGTTGGTTCATCCGAATGTAAGCGGGACGATCTCTGCCAACCTGAAAGATGTAACCTTATTCGAGGCGCTGGATGCGATTCGTGAACTATACGGTTACGACTATAAGGTTGAAGGATCTCGCATCATCATTAAACCGCTGACGATGCAAACAAGTGTTTTTCAAGTCAACTATCTGACTGGGAATCGTAAAGGTACATCATCTACACGTGTGATTTCTGGTTCGGTCAGTGTGCAAGGTAATGGACAAAACAATAATAACAATAACAACCTGAACAACTCGAATCAGCAAAATAATGCGCCTGCCAATAATTCAGGTACTAACCTCGCTGCACTGGAAAGCAGCAGAATTAGTACAACTTCTACCAGCGATTTCTGGGCGGAGTTGAAACTTGCACTGGATGCCATCGTTGACAGTGGCAAAGATGGGCGCAGCGTTGTCATTAGTCCGCAATCGGGGGTCGTTGTGATCAAGGCGATGCCGGATGAATTGCGCAGCGTTGCTGCGTATCTCAAAGCGACACAGTTGTCAGTTGATCGTCAGGTGATTCTGGAAGCAAAGATTCTTGAAGTTGAATTGAATGATGGTTTTCAAACTGGTGTGAACTGGTCTGTTTTCAGAACGGGAAGCACTCGTATCTCTGGTGGTTCGGTTACCCCTGGTACGGTATTGCAAACTAACGGTTCGCTTGCCACAGGCGTATCCAGCATTGATTCGGCGGGAAGAACCTATTCAGGAGGGGCATTGCAGGCCGTACCAGGACAAGATTTGGTCTCAGGTGTATCGAATCTGGGTAGCATGTTCGGTCTCGCATTGCAGACTAAAAATTTTGCAGGGTTGATTTCATTCCTGGAAACACAAGGAAATGTACATGTGTTGTCCAGCCCACGCATTGCAACATTGAATAATCAAAAGGCAGTTCTCAAGGTCGGTACGGATGAGTTTTTCGTGACGAACGTCAGTAGCAATATCAATACATCCGTAACAGGAACAACCTCGACACCAAACGTGACTTTGCAACCATTTTTCTCAGGAGTCGTACTTGATGTGACACCGCAGATTGATGATCAAGGAAATATTATCTTACACATCCATCCGTCAGTCAGTGATGTGCAAACGTCGGAAAAAGTCATCAATCTGGGTACCAGTGGCGGCGTATTGACTTTGCCTCTGGCGAAAAGCAGTACATCAGAAACTGATAGTGTGGTTCGTGCGCAAGACGGTAACATCATTGCACTGGGTGGCTTGATGCGACAAGGAACCTCATCCGATCGTTCCCAATTGCCAGGTGCCGGTGATGTGCCAGTGTTGGGTAATCTGTTTCGTAATACAAATCAGGCGACACAAAAACGTGAGCTGGTTATCTTGTTGAAACCAACGATTATTCATAATGAAAGTAGCTGGTCGCGAGATATTCTGGATGCGCAAGATCGTATTCAAACAATGGCACCACGCGGCAGAGCGCAAGAGTAACGGCACGCAATGTACAAGCATCATTTTGGTTTGCGTGAATTGCCTTTTGGTATCACACCCGATACAAGTTATTTTTTCGCTTGCCCAAATTATCAGCAAGCGTTGAACACCTTGTTGATCGCAGCAAAAAACGGTGAAGGTTTCATTAAAATTACCGGCGAAGTAGGCACTGGTAAAACACTCTTGTGTCGTAAATTTTTGGCGACCTTGGACGATAGTTTTGTTACTGCCTATATTCCGAATCCTTATCTTGAACCGCGTAGCTTGATGCTAGCGTTGGCAGATGAGTTGGAAATCGAGCTTGATAAAGAAGTCGATCAGCATCAATTATTGAAGGCAATCAATTACCGTTTGCTCGTGTTGGCGCGCGATGGAAAACGTGTGATTTTATGTCTTGACGAGGCACAAGCGATGCCATTGGAAAGTCTTGAGGCGTTACGCTTGTTGACCAATCTCGAAACGGAAAAACGCAAATTACTGCAAATTGTCTTGTTCGGTCAGCCTGAGTTAGATGCCAAATTGCAGCAGGATGAGATTAGGCAGTTGGCGCAAAGGATTACTTTCCATTATCGCCTCAGTCCTTTGTCCAGAGACGATGTAGATTTTTATGTCATGCATCGTCTGAAGATCGCCGGTTTTTCTGGTAGTCGTTTGCTGACGAAGGATGCGATTCGTGTCTTGCATACAGCCAGTAGCGGTATTCCCCGTTTAGTAAATATTCTGGCGCACAAAGCATTGATGCTGGCTTTTGGTGAGGGTCGACAACAAGTGCATGTACCCCATATTCGTGCCGCAGCAAAAGATACGGAAGCCGCGCGTAGTAGTTTGCGGCCATGGATACTCTTGCTTGCTGGCGGACTTTTGATCGCCCTGGTGGGTGTGGTTTGGGCTTATTTGCAATGAGTATTATTAATCAGATGTTGCAGGATTTGGAGCAGCGGCATGCCGATGGCGTGGCGATTGGTGGTATGTCGGGCCAGGTTAGGGCGGCTCCACAGGAAAAGAAAGTGCATATAGCCTGGCTGCTAGCTGCGATATTGGCGGTGTTGTTGATCGGTTTGCTTATATGCTTGTGGTTGTGGCCTGCATCGCTTGTAAAGCCTGTTATGGCGCCGCAATTGTCATTGAAGATCGCTCCAGGTTTGACAACATCGTCAACACCTATAGCGATGCCAGAAGCCATTGTGACGCTAACTCCTACGGTGCCTGCAGTTATTGATGTGGTTCCGGTCACGATTGCTCCTGTTGTTACGGATAAAGCAGCTGCTGATGTATCGATCGAGAAGAACGATGACCAAAAGGTGAGCGTTAAACCTGTTATTGCTTCTCCAGTTACGGTCAAGCCAAATCTGGCAAAAAAACAAACGGATGAAAATATACGCTCAAATGTATCTGTAGCAGATAGCCCTTCATTGTCTACATCCAATAAAGCAGCATTGCCCGAAACGCCGCTCACTTTAGACAAGCATGTCAAGGAACTGACGCCACAACAACGTGCAGAAAACGATTACCGCAAGGCGACCGGTTTGGTGCAGCAAGGTCGTGTATCAGAAGCGATTGTTCTATTGGAGCAGGCCTTGCAAGCCGATGCGCAAAATGCTGGAGCACGCCAGACATTGATTGCTTTGTTATTAAGTAATAAGCGGCAAGACGAGGCGGCAAGACGTGCGCAAGAAGGCTTGAATCTCGATTCGAAACAGGCCGGCTTTGCAATGATACTTGCTCGCTTGCAGGTGGAAAAAGGTGATCAACAACTCGCGATCACTACCTTGCAACGTACTTTGCCCTACGCAGGCGATCGTCCTGAGTACTTGGCATTTTTAGCAGCGGTATTACAGCGTGAAGGGCGGCATAAGGAGGCCGTTGAGCAATATCTATCTGCTGTTCGCAGAGCGCCACAAAACGGTTTGTGGTGGATGGGGTTGGGTATTTCACTGCAGGCAGATAATCGTACGCCGGAAGCGAGAGAAGCATTTACCCGTGCGCGAGAAACGGGAACCTTATCCGCAGAGTTGCAAGCCTTCGTTGATCAGAAATTGAAACAGCTGCCACGCTGATTCTATGTGCCTGCCTAGTTGTTAGGCAGGTGCATCTTCATATTTTGGACAGCCGTTCTAGTGCTGTCTTCAGTGTTTCTTCCTTCTTCGCAAAACAAAAACGTACGATGCCGGAATTCTTAGGCTCGTTATAGAAGGCAGATACGGGTATGGCTGCTACGCCGATTTCGGCAGTCAGCCATTGTGCAAAATCATTCTCTGGTAAATCTGAAATCGCGCGGTAATCGACACATTGAAAATAGGTGCCGTCTGCCGGCAATAATTTGAAACGCGTGTTTGCCAGACCATCGCGGAACAGATCACGCTTGCGTTGGTAGAACGTCGGCAAGGTCAGGTAAGGCTGCGGATTTGCCATGTAAGCTGCAATTGCGTGCTGCATAGGCGTATTGACCGAGAAGAGACTGAATTGATGAACTTTGTGGAACTCTTTCATCAATTCAGCAGGCGCTGCGACATAGCCGATTTTCCATCCTGTGACGTGATAGGTTTTTCCGAAGCTGGATACGACGAAGGTGCGTGCGGCCAGTTCAGGGTGTCGGCATACGGATTCATGTTGCATGCCGTCGTACACCATGTGTTCGTAAACTTCATCTGACAACAATAAAATGTCAGTGCCGCGGACGATATCTGCCAGCTTCTGCAAATCGCTTGCACGCAATATGGAACCGGTAGGATTGTGCGGCGAGTTGATCAGAATCAGGCGTGTTTTGTTAGTGATGGCTGCTGCGACTTTGTCCCATGGCACTGCATAGCCGCTTTCATCAACTTCCATTTGTACGCAAACGGCTTTGCCGCCAGCGAGTGCGATGGCCGGCAAGTAGCTGTCGAAAGCGGGTTCGATCACGATGACTTCATCGCCGGTACGGACGCAGCAAAGGATGCTGGTCAGTAATGCTTGTGTGGCACCTGCGGTAATCGTGATCTCGCTTTGCGGGTTGTAACGATGTCCGTAGATCGATTCTATTTTCAGTGCAATGGCTTCACGCAGAGCTGGTACGCCCGTCATGGGTGGATACTGATTGAAACCGTTTTTCATCGCAAGCGTTACTGCGTCGAGCAATGCCGGATCGCAGTCGAAATCCGGAAATCCTTGGCCTAGATTGACAGCCTTCTTCTCTGCGGCGAGCGCTGACATTAAAGTAAAAATAGTCGTGCCTACTTGCGGCAGTTTGCTTGCTATCGATGGCGTATCGAATAAGGACACATCGTTTGCAGGATTGTTGAGAGTAGGCATGCGGTGTCGATTGTGTGAAGGTACAAGTTATTCAACTGCTTGAGGTGTTGCCGACATTTCAAGCATCCATGCTTCCGGTGTCATGATAGCGAACAAGCCGTCACGACGCGTTTTTCTGGCGCATTTCAGAAGTGCCTTGTCTTTTGTGATCAGCACATCCGCTTTTTCATCACGGGATAGTTCAAGGAATTTTTGGTCATCCTTGTCTTTGCACACAGGCAGTTTGGCTGCCTCTGCATTGACTTCAGCTATGGGATAGCAATGTATCAAGGTATCAAATTCTGCCGAGACGCGCATGCGGTCTGCTTCGTCTAACTTCAAATGTGGATAGCTTAAAACGATGCTCCACTCCATGCGACAATCGTCACGTGTGATGGCTTGCACTTGTCCGCTTCTCAGCGCGTCATGCAGCAGCGTCCAGCGTGGATCACGAAATACAAACAGATCCAGACAGACGTTTGTGTCGAGTACGATGCGCTTCGGTATCATTGTCAAAATTATTCTTGCCCGGATGTAGAAATGCTTATTGTTTTATCGCCTGCCAAAACCCTTGATTACGACACGCCCGCCCATACGGATATCAGCAGTAAACCTGATTTCATCAAGCGATCCGCAGAATTGATCGCCATCTTGCGACAGTCGTCGCCGGATCAGATTGCCAGTTTGATGCGCATATCCGATCCTCTCGCGACCCTGAATGCTAATCGTTTTGCGGAATGGTCGCCTAAATTTACGCTGAAAAATTCCAAGCAGGCGATGCTGGCATTTAATGGCGATGTGTATGAAGGCTTGGATGCTGCGAGCTTGAACGCGCAACATCTCGCTTATGCCCAATCGCACATCCGCATTTTATCCGGCTTGTACGGTGTATTGCGACCGCTTGATTTGATGCAGCCGTATCGCCTGGAGATGGGGACCCGACTGGCTAATCCCGTCGGCAAGGATTTATATGCATTCTGGGGCGATGTCGTCACGCATACCTTGAATCAGCGTATGGCCGAACATCAATCGGAGGCCTTGATCAATCTGGCATCGGAAGAGTACTTCAAGGTTGTGAAGCCCAAATTGTTGAATGCGCCGGTGATCACGCCTGTTTTTCAGGATTGGAAGAATGGGCAATACAAGGTGATTTCTTTCTATGCCAAACGGGCGCGCGGTTTGATGGCACGTTATGCGGCAACAGAAGGTATCGTTAATCCTGATGCACTAAAGTCGTTCAATGTTGATGGTTATGCCTTCGATCATGCCTTGTCGGATGAAAAAACCTGGATGTTTAGACGAAAAATAACGGCCTGATTTTCAGAAAAAGGCTGATTAAATTTCCTTGTGGAAATTAATATTTCTACAAGGAAATAAAAGGCTGCAAATTGCGCAATTGCATCAAATATTTCTTTGAATCGTGCAATTGTTAAATCCTTCTTCGCGTTCTGCGACTGCTTTATCTTCTCTATTTGCTGCATTGCAAGGCTAACTTGATTTGCTGGTGATATTGAATTGTAAATTCGAGTTGTCGATATATCACGTATTGCAAATTTAATTGTTAAATCAATAGCTTATCTAAGCAAATCTGAGCAATTTATCGTTGTTCGCCTACAACTTCTTTATCGTACGGCAAGCATTCTCTCAGGCATGTTCCCATATAATGCTTACTTGTAAGAGCAGGAAGTGATTTTACCTTTTGTCACATTTGGAACTTATTTAGAGCAACATGCATGAGATTGCATTGGATGCACCTTTTTGCAGCACAATCGCCGGTTGGCGGAATTGATCGGCCAGTTGTTAGAGATGACAAGTACATTCAAATTTAGATTGCTCACCGGTCTTCAACTTTTCATTAGTTCGCAACTGGTATTTGCAGAGCCGCTGCAACTTTCAACCGCGTTGAATGATGCAAATCTATTCCGCTCCCCATCGCGCGAGCAACCATTTTCTCAAGACGTACAACGCCTTACTCCGACACCGAGCGCTGATGTAGCGCCGGCACCTCCTGCATTGCGACTGCCTTCCGATGAGCCGAAGCCAGTGAAGTCGCGTAATAACGGTAATGCTGCAAAAGCTTCAGAGAATCAGGCGACGGATTTGGCGAAGGATGATGAAATCATTCAATTGCTGCGTCAATCCGACAAGGCATTTGCGAGTGCATCAGTCGCCTTGCCGGAAGATATTGTGGGGGCAGGAGATGGGCGTTTGCAAAACATGCTGTCGCTTGAAGAGGCTCTGGCGCGCACATTGCAGAACAGTTACAGCTACGCCGCGGCGAGTGCGCAAGCTGAGGGCGCGGTGTATGGCAAAAAAGCGGCGTTGGGACAAATGGGGCCGACGATTGATTTACGTGGACAGCGTGGTCGCGAGTATTCAGCGCCTGGTGCGTACACAGATTTGAGTACTGGTAGAGCAGTGGCCAGCGATACACATATTCGTTGGGACAACAGCGTCATCATCCGCCAACCGATTTTCAATCCGGGTTCCTATTTTGAATATCGCAAGCAGGCGACGTTAGCCGATGCTGCAGACTTCCGCAAAGAAGATGCGCGTGAAGCCTTGTACTACCAGACGATCAAGGCCTACTACGATTTGCTGCGTAGCTATGTAGCGCTGACGTTCGCACGCAGTTACGCCGAACGCATGGATACCTTGCAGGATTACATGAACAAGCGGCTGCAGGGCGGTGGTGCGAGCAAGGTTGATTTCGAACGTGTACGTGGTCGTGCGTTGACGGCACAGTCGGCCATGATCGAGGCGCAAGGTGTGCTGGAGAGCGCAATGATCACGCTCGTGCAATTGACTGGTGTACGTTCACAGCAACTTGGCATTCCATCAAAGATGATGCCGATTGTTCCGGTGACGTCCAAGCAGGCTCTGTCGCTTATCTATGAAAACAATCCAGCAGTGCGAGCTGCTCGGCAAGACGCAGCAGCAGCGAACGAGGAATTGAAATCGGCACGTTCACGTTTCTCACCCAACCTGTCAGTTGAAGTTACGCAAGCCAGAACGGATAACGCTGGCGGTGGCGGCATACTGACCACGGACAGACGCTACATGTTGGTCATGAACATGAATCTGTTGAATGGCGGTTCGGACTACTACTATCAAAAGCAAATCGGCAGCAAGTTTGTCGAGAAGTCGAATACCGCATCCGATATCGAGCGCAAGCTCAAGGAACAGATAGAGATCAATTACCGCACGCTCGATGCGGTTAGAAAACGAATAGTCATTGCACGTCAGGCGTATCAAACCAATGCCGGTGTCGCTGACGTATTTCTCGAGCAGCTGACGACGGGTAACAAGCAATTGCTTGACGTACTTGATGCGTATCAACAAGCGTATCTATCGCGTGTTGATCTGGCGCAGTTGCTGTTTTTGCAGGCAGATATCAGCTATCAAATTTTGCGTAATACCGGTCGTGCCTCTTCCTTCGTGGAAGGCATGCAGCAGCCTTAATGCCGTAACCTTGGGGGAAAGATGGAAGGTGGAAAGGAACAGAATTTCTGGCCCGGATTCGTCGATGCGTTATCCAATGTCGTGTTGGTGATGATTTTCGTCGTCGTCGTTTTTGTGGTGACACTGTTCTACTACTCGCAGAAGCTTGCGCAATTCAAAGCCGTGAAGTTCATGGAAAAGAAGGAATTGCAGGAGCAGGTTGCTACGCCATCGAAGAACCAACCGAATATCAGTCGTCTCGATGACGGTAAAAATCCTGATGTTGCGCGCTTTAAGCTGGAGAGTCAGGAGCAGATAAAAGAAATCGCCGCATTAAAAGGGCAGGTAGCTTTGCTACAAGCGAAGCTGAACAGTACAAGCACATCAGCCGCCGGCAGTTTGCGTAGCGACGAAGGTGCGCCGACGAATGCCATCCAGATTGAGAAGACGCGCACCTCGACTGCAGTCGATACCTTGGCCGGGATCAAGATCGATGGTCGTACCGATGCGATTACATTGCGTTTCGATAAAGATGGCGTCGAGCTAAACAACGACGCTACCAAAACGCTGGATGCCAATATCAAAGGCTGGACTGACAAGATCAAATCACGCCAAGGCAAGTTGGTCATTACCGGTGTAGTTGGTTCACTTGCCTATACCGAAGGCCGTCGTCGTGCTTATTACCGCACGATCGCAGTTCGCAATTACCTGATCGATCTTGGTGTTGCGCCTACCAGTGTCGTCAGTCGTGTTGTGCCAGGCAATGAAAGTGCGGAAAGCGACTCCACCGTAGTGATTCAATATTCCGCATCCGCAAAATGAAATTTCCTCGACTAGCCAGCTTTATCAAGACCAGCCTTCAGCGCGCAGAAACTGCGACGCGCAAGGCCGTGCCTTTGCTGGATAGAGGTTTGGAAATGCATCGCGAGATGCCAGGGCCAAAACTGTTCGTGCTATGGCTGCTGCTTATTTTGTTCTTGTTGGTGATTTGGGCCTACTTCGCACCTATCGATATGGTTGTGCGTGGGCAGGGACGCATTGTTCCTTCTGACCATAATCAAATCATTCAACATCTGGAAGGTGGCATTGTCTCGACGATAGCTGTGCGCGAAGGCGCAGCGGTACGGAAGGATCAAATACTGATCACGATCAAAGACGTGCGCGCCAGCTCGGATCAAGGCGAAGGCAGAGTCAAGCTACTTGGTTTGCGTACACGTGTCGCGCGACTGACAGCGGAAGCGAATGGCGCAACGCAGTTAAGCTTGCCTGCCGATATACCGCTGGATGCAGCAGCGGTACAAAGTGAGCAGGCTGCGTTCATAGCGCGTCAGTCGAAGTTGAATGGTGAATTGAATATCTTGCGTGAACAAAGCACGCAACGTCAGGCTGAGTTAAGTGAAACGACTAGCCGTCAAAAAAGTTTGACTGATGAATACAACCTCGCGCAACAGCAATATCAATTGGTGCATGCGATGTATGTCAAAAGTGCGGCATCTCAACTGGAAGACATTCAGGCGCAGTCGAAAGCACAGGATGTACGCAGCCGCTTGAATGCGACTAGCGCGATGATTCCGCGTCTGCGTGCTGCGATCTCTGAAGCGCAGGCCAAGGTGGCGGATGGTGTGTCGCGCTTTCGTGCGGAAGCGCGTGCCGATTTAACGACTGCAGAAACTGAACTTGCGCGTTTGTCGGAAGAGATGAAGTCACGCAATGATCGTGTACTGCGTTCGGAAGTCAAAGCGCCTATGGATGGCGTAGTCAATCGCATCTTCGTTAATACGGTAGGTGGTGTCGTCAAGCCGGGCGATCCGATACTGGAAATGACACCGATCGATGACAAGGTTGTGGTTGAAGCCAACGTCAATCCAACTGACCGTGCTGAATTGGCGATAGGTAAACCGGCGCGCGTCAAAGTGACAGCGTATGACTATGGCGTCTACGGTTCGATGCAAGGCGTGGTCACCGAGATCAGCGCCGATACGGTGCCGGAAGAGCGTGGCGAGCGTCACTATCGCGTCAAGATCGAAGTCACCCGCGACATGGAACATCTTAAAAATGCTGACAACGGCACACCGCTCATGCCTGGTATGACGGCAACTGCCGATATCGTCGTTGGCCGTCGCACAGTATGGCAATACCTGATGTCACCGTTGAATCGTTTCACGCAGACTGCTCTGCGCGAGCCACGATGAGAACGAAAATTATCCTGATAGCAGCAATGTTAATTTCAATTACCCGATCGGAATATTCCGCACCATGAAAACGCTACGCAAATACTACCTTCTTGCGATGATTCCTTCCCTCGTTTTGCTGGCGGGCGGCATCCTTTTCAAGGACTTCGTTCTTCACGCGATTCATATCAATCCTGTATTGAATTTGTTCATCATCGGGGTGGCGGTATTTGGTGTTGCCCTGATCATTTACGACATCTACAAGGTCAATTGGGAATACAACAAGCTGAAATTATTCTATGCGCGCGCATCTGCTGGTGAATCGCTGGAAGATTTGGTATTGGATCCGACATTCGAAGGTACGGAGATTGCCAAGGTGCTGGTCAGTGTGGCCAATACCAAAGGGCGCTTGACTACGCGTATCGAGCAGGAAACTATCGAACGTTCGCTGGCCGAATTGCATACCCATCTGGAGGCACGGATGGAGTTCCCGCAATATCTGACTGGCTTCATGATTGCGCTGGGTTTGTTGGGTACGTTTATCGGTCTGTTGGAAACCTTGGTCAGTACTGCAGACCTGATTAATGGATTCGGCAAGGCCAGCCAAGGTAGCGACATGGATGCATCGTTTGCGCATCTGGTGGCCGATTTGAATAAGCCATTGGCCAGTATGGGGACGGCGTTTAGTGCATCGATGTTCGGCTTGATCGGATCGTTGACACTGGGCTTGACGCTGGTTTGTTTGCGCGGTGCGGGTAAACGTCTGGTGGTTGCTGCGCGTCAATGCATCAGCGATATGGTGCAGCACGTTGTGCATGAAATGTCCGGCCCGGGCGCATCGCAACGCCAAGGTATTTCCGAATCTTTCCTCACGGAATTCCTGCATGACTTGATGGTCTTGCAGCGTGAATCGGTACTGACTTCGCGCAACAGTTCAGACGCTTCCTTGCAAGCAGGTGTGAAACTGGAAGCAATGAATGAACGTCTTGCGACGGTGGCGCGACTGTTTCAGGACAGCATCGATGAATCGAAGAACATGCGGCAGTTGGTTTCATTCGGACCACGCATGCATGAAGTCGGCCAGCAGACGCTGGAAGAAATCCGCAACCTTGGTCAGATGATCAATCAGAAGCTGGCATCGACAGAGGACATTACGCAAAGCTTGTCACTGTTGAGCGAACGTTTAAGCGTCAATGGCGATATCGCGCTGCGCAGCTTCGATGTGTTGCCGCAAATCGTCGGCACCATGCAAAGCGGGCAGACTGCACTGTCATCAGCTTTGTCTTCGCTGCAAAGTCAACAAGCCGATCTGGCCAGCGTGCATGAGAAGTCCGCACAGCACATTGCGCAATTGCCTGGTTTGCTGTCACAGGTTTCCATCCGTATGGGCGACGAGTTGAATGCGATTCAGCATCAGGCAGAAATTCATTCGACGGTGGCGACACGTCTCGGTCAGCTTGGCACGGTCATTGGTGAGAACTCCAGCAACATTACGCGTGATGCCTTGGCTGCGCGCCAGCTACAGATTGATTTGGCCAAACACATGGCCACGCAGAACGAACGTATCAAAGGTCTCGATGCGATCCCGCAAGCACTGGCAAATATTAGTGAAGCATTGGTACGCCAAAACGTGATGTCGCAAACCATCATCGAAGAGATGCGTAATGGACGTCAAACAATGATCAAGGATTTACGTCTCGAACTGCGCGAAGCAATGCGCGAACTCGCTACGCGTACAGATAACAAATAAGCAGGAAATATCCAGTCATGAGCAAGATACCCGACCTTCCAACTGCCGCCGCGCAGTCAGCCGACACCGGTGCTCCCGCCGCTGTCGGCGTCGGTGTTTTGCACGACACTTTCGAAGGAATTACCCGCGATCCGATGTATGTGACGCTGCTGCGTGCATACGGCAAACGACTGGTGGAGATCGTGGTTGCCGGATTTCTGATCAATATATTCGGTTTGTTGTTGCCGCTTTATTCGCGTCTTGTGTACGACAAGGTGATTGGTAACCACATTCCAGATACCTTGTGGGCGTTGACGCTGGGTATGTTGTTGTTCATCGTGCTGGAATTCGTTTTGCGCGTGATCCGCACGTTTTATATTGAGCAGCTCGCAGGCAAGTTCGATATCGAGTTTGACCAGGCGGTCGTCAAGAAATTGCTGGCAGCGCGTGTGTCGTGGCCGGTTGGTGTCGTGCTGGCCAAGTATCGTGATATCACCGGTGCGCGTGATCTGCTGTCATCGAATTACATGCTGATCATTATCGATTTTCCATTTCTTCTTTTGTATTTGCTGGCGATCGGTTTGATCGGCGGTTCTATTGTTTGGGTCGTGCTGGTTGGTGGGCTATTGCTGGTGGGCGCGCAGTTGCTGTGCAAGATTCCAGCAAATGACTATGCACGTATAGGCATGGGTGTGGGCGCAGCCAAGACCGACAAGCTTGCCGGTTTGGTATTTGGTATTGAAACGCTTAAAACATCAGCACTGCAAAAACGCGTGATTGATTTATTTGCAAAAGATGCGGAGCAATCGGCCGTGACGCAGGCAAAAAGTCGATTCTGGTCGACCGTGGGTTATACGATTTCATCCAGCGGTTATACCTTGATCACGATAGGAACGATGGTTGTCGGCGTGTATCTGGTGGAAGCTAATTCGCTGACAGTCGGTGCCTTGATTGCATCATCAATGCTGGCTGGCCGCGCGGCATCGATGTTGTCTTCGGTTGCGTTGGTAGTGGGACGTATTGATGCGTTCAAGCAGGCTAGGGCATCCTTTGAAGAGTTGTTTGTCGAAGGACCGAACGCCAAGACAACGAATGAAGTAGATCGCCAGCAGATACAAGGAAAAATTCAAGTTTCCAATCTGAGCTTCAGTATCAAACCTTCTGAGCCGGCGATGCTGAAGCAGATTTCATTCGTGATCAATCCGGGTGAAAAAGTTGGTTTGGTCGGACGTTCAGGTTCCGGCAAATCGACATTGCTGCGTTGCCTGGCAGGCGTCCATCATGCTGATGATGGACAGGTATTGATGGATGGTATTTCTGTCAATGCTTATCCGGAAGCGGTGCGCATGCGTTCGATTGCCTACAAGCCGCAGGATCCGTTTTTATTCGATGGCACGTTGGCTTCCAATATCTTTGTTGATAACACCATCAGTACGGGAATTTATCAGACCGTATTGCATGTGTCTTGTCTGGACGATTTGTTGGGCGGCGGGCAGTTACGTCTGGATCAGATGATCACTGCGCCGGGCAATCTGTCTGGCGGCCAGCGGCAAATGGTTGCGCTGGCGCGTGCGGTAGCTGGCATGCCTAGCGTCTTGTTACTGGATGAGCCGACAACCGGTATCGATCAAGTGACAGAAAACAAGATTATCGAAAGATTGGTCGCGTTTGCCGCGAATCGCACATTGGTTGTGGCGACACACAGTCCAGTGCTGTTGCGCCAGATGGATCGCATTATCGTCATTAATGACGGCAAGATCGTGGCTGACGGGCCACGGGCTCAAATATTGCAGTAATTACTTTGATGGGCCGGGAGAGTATGCCGGTTTCACAATGAAGGAAATTCAGATGGCAACTGCTCCTGCTTCCAAGTCGGGTACGAATCAGTCCACCGTGGACAAGAACGGTGCGCCGATCAGAGTCGTCACGCCGGATCAAAGTGGTAATTTTCAACTGAAAATTTCGCAGAGCGATGTCGCGAAAATCCATATCGTCGACGTCGATATGGTGCTTTATTTGAATGATGGCACCAAGTTGGTGCTGGCAGGCGGTGCCATCGGTGCGATGGATGCAACTGTCATGGTGGATTTCAGCAGCGGCCGAGATAGTGCCAGCCACATGCTGGATCAAGTCGGCAAGATTCCACTGCAAAAACTCGATCAACCTTTGGTGCTCAGTACTGAACCGGTGAACTCGGATGGTCGAGGGAATGGCGCCGAGGATGCTGCTTATCGTCAGACCGAAGGTGCGCAGGATTTAGCGAGTCAAGCACAGGCAGCCAATGCTGCGTTGTCCGCCATCAGTAAGGCCATGGTGCAATTGGCCAATGTGGTCCAAGCCAACACGACACCAGTCAATAACTTCAAATCCAATTTTGATGGACAAGCTGCGCAGCAGCAGCCTTTGGTCAAACAAGTTGCGGAAATTCTGCCGGAACGTCCGGGGAAGGCGCCGCAAGAGTTTGTGATCGGACCAAATGAGCCGGCGATTGCTATTCATCTGGTTAATACGGTTGGTACTACGCAGATAGGTGATGTGCTGTACGGTAGCGGTGGCAGTAGTGGCTTGCTGTCAGGAACCAATACATCCAACGCTGCACAGATCGCTCCGCAGATTATCAATGCAGGTAATGACGTCCGTACGATTTACGCGACAGGTATCGCACCAGCGGCAGGCAGCAATATACCGGCCGATACCTTCAGTAAAGTTTTGGATGTTCAAATTACGGGTGATGGCAAAGTGCAGTCGCTGACGGTATCGGGTGTGCCATCAGGTATGAGCATTGTGGGAGCGACATCGTTGGGTGGCGGTGTGTATCAAATTGCCATATCGCCAGACACCAAGAATTATGGGCTGGAGCTGCAGTACAACACTGTACCGCCAGATGCTGGCGCACCGATTCATCAAGATTTCAAACTGACATTTTCGTTATCGGTTGTTACTGCCGATGGTGTGCAATCGCTGACTAGCGTCAAGCAAGTTGTGGTCAAGGATGCGACTACGGCAAATGATCTGTCTTATGCCAATCCTGTGACGGGTGAAAGTGTCTTTGTATTGCCAGCACAAGGTTTGTCGCACATTGTGCATGCCGGTGACAATGCCGGAACAACGATATATGGCAGCAATGCCAATGACTTCCTTTACGGCGGTACCGGTAACGATACGATATATGGTGGCAAGGGCAATACCTATTTCGAAGGCGGTGCCGGCAACGATACTTTGGTTGGTGGCGTGAATCTCGTTACTATTAATGTCAACACAGTCGTCAATACGGTCATCAATACTGTTGGTTATACAAGCTCAACTGCAGGTGTGTTTGTCGATTTGAATACTGGCCATGCGCTGGATGGTTTTGGCGGGCAGGATACCTTGAGTAACATCCAGAAGGTGATCGGTAGCAAATATGACGATACCTTCGTCGTCGGCGCTACAACCAAGGGAGTTGATGGCGGTTTATCTGGTAGCGATACGATTGATTTTTCAGCGTCGAACGCGGCGGTTAACGTCAACCTGAATACCGGCACTGGCACTGGTGGTTATGCGCAGAACGTGACGTTCAGCAATATTGAGAATGTAGTCGGCAGCAGCTATAGCGATACTTTCATCGCTAGCAGCGTTGCGAATATTTTTGATGGTGGCGCAGGTGGCTCGAATACGGTGTCGTATGCGAATTCACCATCGAGCTCGACGTCAGGTGTAACCGTTGATTTGCTGAACGGTGTGGGCAGCGGTAATGATGCAACGGGTGATAAGTACATCAATATCCAGAACGTGATTGGCAGTGCTTACAACGATACGTTCATTGCGAATCAAGAGGCCAATAATTTCGATGGTATGGGTGGTATTAACACAGTCAGCTATGCGGGTTCAGCTGCCGGTGTTGAAGTCGATTTTTACAAAGGACAGGGTGCGGGTGGTAATGCCGCAGGCGACACTTATAAAAATATCCAGAACGTAATCGGTAGTTCTCAGGACGATAAGTTTGTTGCTGATACCGATAGCTTGAGCTTTGATGGCGGTGCGGGCGGTAACGATACGGTTAGTTATGAACGTTATCTGTCAGGCGTCATCGTTGATGCATCGCGTAATGTAGGTGGCATCGAAACTGCGCCTGCAAGTCCGCAGAATCCGGGTGGTCTGCCGACTTACTCCAATAGCTATACCAATATAGAAAAATTCGTAGGTACCGCTTATGCCGATACATTTATCGCCAGCAATCGTGCTGATAATTTTGATGGTTTGGGCGGTGTAGACACTGTCAGCTATGCAGCGGATACCGTCGGTGTAACTGTCAATCTGGTAACCGGACTTGGTTCTGGTGTCGGCAGCTTGGCTGATGGCGACCGACTGGCGAATATCGAAAACGTCATCGGCGGTAGCGGCAACGATACCTTTGTCGCGAATGATTCTGCGAATGTATTTGACGGTGGTGCCGGTTCCAACACAGTGGATTACAGCGCGTCGACTACCGGTGCGGTGACAGTCGATCTGTTCCATGCAAACGGCGTGGGCACTAGCGGTGGTTTTGCGCAGGGCGACAAATTCATCAATATTCAAAACGTTATAGGCAGTACGTTCGACGATACCTTTGTCGCCAGTGCAGATGCCAATACCTTTGATGGCGGTGGCGGTACGCACAATCGTGTCAGCTATGCCAACGATACGGTAGGCGTGACGGTTGATTTGGTTAATGGGCTGGGCTCAGGTGTAGGTAGCCTGGCGGCCGGCGATAGATTGATCAATATCCAGGATGCAACGGGCGGTAGCGGCGACGATACTTTCATTGCCAATGCGGTAGCTAATTCATTTGATGGTGGGCTTGGTATCAATACGGTTAGCTATGCGTTGTCGGATGTTGGTGTGACAGTTGATTTGGTTGCCGCTGCGGGGACAGGTGGATACGCTGTTGGCGATACGTATACAAATATTCAAAATGTCATCGGTAGTACGAAAGATGACTTATTCATTGCCAACAGTGCTGCGAATTCGTTTGCAGGTAATGGCGGTATAGATACTGTCAGTTATGCCAAAGCGACCGACGGCCGCGGCGTTACCGTTAATCTTGATACGCGTATAGGTACTGGTGGTTATGCAGAGGGTGATCGCTACCAAGGTATTCAGAATGTGATCGGTACGAGTTATGACGACACCTTTGTTGCCAGTAATTCGGTCAATGTATTCAATGGTGGTCTGGGAGTGAATACGGTCAGTTACGCGGCTTCTACTAGTGGTGTAACGGTCGATCTGATAAACGGCACCGGTAGCAGAGGGTATGCGCAAGGCGATCAATACATATCGATTCAAAATGTTATTGGCAGCAGTAGCGATGATATTTTTATCGCCAATGGGGCTGTTAATCATTTTGATGGCGGCGCCAGTATGCCTACATCGCACAATCGGGTCAGCTATGCGACAGATACAGCGAACTTGACGATTGATCTGTTGAGCGTTGGTGCGATTGGCTTGGGTGGCAATGCTCAAGGCGATACCTATACCAATATTCAGGACATTACAGGTGGTTCCGGCAATGATACTTTCATCGCCAGTGCAGCAGCGAATGCTTTCGATGGTGGTGGAGGTACGCACAATCGTGTCAGCTATGCGGCTGATGCGGATGACCTGACGATAGACCTGTTGACTGCGGGCGCGATAGGTCTTGGTGGAAATGCGCAAGGCGATACCTATACCAATATTCAAGACCTCACCGGTGGTGCGGGCAATGACACTTTCATCGCCAGTGCCGCGGTGAATAATTTCGATGGTGGTGGCGGCTTGCATAACCGTGTCAGTTACGCGAGCGACACGGCCGACCTGATCATCAATTTGTCCGACAAACCGGCCTCAGGTGTATTGGCCGGGACCGGCTCTGGCGGTTATGCGCAGGGCGATACCTACGTCAACATTCAGGATGCGACTGGCGGTAACGGCAACGATCTTTTCATTGCGAGCCTGGCAGCGAATAATTTTAATGGCGGTGCCGGTACGAATACTGTCAGCTATGCATCATCGAACAGCGGAGTGATCGTCAACCTGTCAGCACTGGCAGTCAATGGCCTAGCGGCGAATACTGGTGGTGGCATCGGCAGTTATGCCGAAGGTGATACCTACACCTTGATCCAGAATGTCACCGGTAGCGCGTTCAACGACACCTTCATCGGCGGTGCTGCAGCGAATGCCTTCGTAGGCAATGGCGGTAGTGATACGGTTAGCTATGCATCGTCCACTACTGTCGTCAGCATCAACCTCTCGAACGCTGCGGTGACGCCGACAGCTGGTGGCGGATCGCTGGCAGCAGGAACTGGCCGGGGCGGTGATGCACAAGGGGATACTTACACCGGTATCAGCAACGCTATCGGTAGTGCATTAGGTGGCGACGAATTCTTTGCGAATGGCACCTTGATAGGTACCTTCGACGGTAACGGCGGTTTGCATGACCGGGTCAATTACAGCGGATTCACGTCGGCGCTGACTATTAATTTATCTGATAAATCGATAGCTGGAGTGGCTGTCGGTAAGGGGAGCGTCGGCAAGGCTAATCTGGATACTTATATCGGTATTCATGATGCGACTGGTGGTTCGGGTAACGATACCTTTATCGCAGGCAGCGCTGCGAATGCCTTCGATGGAGGCGCTGGCATTAACGCTGTAAATTATGCGGCTTCGGATGTCGGTGTTGTCGTTAATTTTGCCGGCGATACGCGCGGTAGTCTGACGAGTATGACAGGTGGCGGTGCAGCCGGTAGTTATGCTATCGGCGACACTTATACCAACATACAAAATGTGGTCGGTAGTAATTTTGATGATCTGTTTTATGCGAGTGCAGCGACCGGGGCTGCTGCTAATAAATTTGACGGTGGCGTGAGTGATGCGAATTCCCATAACCGCGTCAGCTATGAAGCTGCGACCACGGCGATTATCGTCAACCTTGCGGACACCGCGGTAACGGTCAATAGTACTTCCATCGCTGCGAATAGCGGTGACGGTGGTGCATTGGGTGATACCTATGCCAATATCCAGGACATCACAGGTGGTAGCGGTGCAGACATCATAGTTGCCAGCGCTGCAGCCAATAACATTAATGGTGGTGGTGGCATAAATAACACCGTGCATTACGGTGGCTCCGGTGCCGGTGTCATCGTTAACTTGTCAGGTGCTAGTGTCACGATAGGCAGCACCACAGTTGCCAGCATGACGGGTGCTAACGCGACGGTAAGTGCAAGTCATGCAGCGGGCGATACCTATGCTGCGATTCAGAATGTCACGGGTAGTGCATACAACGATATTTTTATCGGTGGTACTGCAGTAAATGTATTTAATGGTGGCAGTGCTGGTAGCGATACGGTTAGCTATGCGTCATCGGGTACTGCGGTCACGGTTAATCTTTCGACTGCAGCAGTGACGCCGACAGCCGGTGGCGGTTCTTTGGCCAAAGGTACTGGGCGGGGCGGTGATGCACAGGGTGATACTTATACCAGCATCAGCAACGTTACGGGCAGCACCTTTGGTGGTGATGAGTTCTTTGCGCACAATACCTTGGTGGGCACCTTTGATGGTAATGGCGGTACACATGATCGTGTCAGTTATAGCGGATTTAGTGCGGCTACCAATCTCATTATTAACCTCTCGCAAACATCGGTGACTGTCGCTGCAGTCACCGTCGCGGGTGGTAAAGGTAGTGTAGGCAAGAGCGGGCTGGACACGTATATCGGAATACACGATGCGACGGGAGGTGCCGGTAACGATACTTTCATCGCCGGTGTCGAGGCGAATTCCTTTGATGGCAGAACAGGCAGTAATACAGTGAATTACGCGGCATCAGTAGTGGGCGTCGTCATCAATTTTGCCGGCGATACACGTGGCGGCCTGGCGACCATGGCAGGCGGTGGTGCGGCGGGTAGTTATGCTATCGGTGATACCTATACCAATATACAGAATGTGGTTGGTAGTAGCTTTGACGATATTTTCTATGCGAGTGCAGCGACCGGGGCTGCTGCCAATAAATTTGATGGTGGCGTGATCGATGCGGGTTCGCATAACCGCGTCAGCTACGAAGCTGTAACTGCGGATGTATTAATCAATCTCGCCAGTGCTACAGCGACGCTGAACGGTACGAGTGTTACGGCCGGCAGTGGTGCAGGTGGTGCAGCAGGCGATACCTATGCCAATATCCAGGACGTGGCAGGCGGTTCCGGCAATGATACCTTCAATGCCAGTGCAATTACTAATAGGTTTGATGGTGGTAGCGGTGTCAATACCGTCAGTTATCAATCGCTGGCCGGTCCGGTTAACATTGATATCAAGAATATGGCCGGTAGCAGCGCGTTCCAGAATGGCTACCTCTTCTACAACATCCAGAATCTGATTGGTACGGCAGGCAACGATACACTGGGCGGTGCGGCAGGTGGTAATTCGATACTGACCGGTGGTGCAGGTGCCGATGCCCTGACCGGTTACGGCTTGAACAATACCGCGAGCTACGCGGGTGCAACGGCAGCGGTGACAGTCAATCTGTCCGGAGCATCTGTCGGTGGTGTCGCGGCACGCAGCGGCAAGGGCGGCGATGCTGAGGGCGATACTTATACCGGCATTCAAAACGTCACCGGCGGCAACGGCAATGATTTGTTCGTAGCCAGTGCTGATACCAATATTTTCAATGGTGGTGCCGGAAATAATACAGTCAGCTATGCAGGCTCAACTGCTGGAGTGGTCGCGGATCTGAACACGGCAGTTGGTTCAACGGGTGATGCTACTGGTGATACCTTCATCAATATTCAAAATCTTACCGGGACAGCTTTTGCCGACAAATTAACTGGTTTAGCTGTAGGTGGTTCCGTTCTGATCGGCGGTGCAGGTGCCGATCAACTAATCGGGTTAGGTTACGTCGGTACGGATGCGACTACCGCAGCCGCTACATCGAACACAGCCAACTATGTTGATTCCACCGCAGGCGTGATTATTAATTTGTCGTCTGTGACGGTTGATGCATTGAACCCTTTGGGTAGCCTGGCAGCGGGTAAAGGCCGCGGTGGTGACGCAGAAGGTGACGTGTTGTCGGGCATCCAGAATCTTGTTGGTAGTAGTTTCGACGATACCTTCTATGCCAACTCCCAAATCAATCGATTTGATGGAGGTGCCTCAAACGCAAGTTCCCACAATAAAGTGATTTATACAAACGTCACTGGTGATTTGATTATTAACTTGTCTGATACGACGGTGGGCAGTGTTGAGGCAGGAAAAGGTAGTGGCAGTGATGCAAATCTTGACGCCTACATCAATATTCAAGATGTGACGGGTGGTGGAGGGAATGATACTTTCATATCGAGTTCTGCTGCCAATCATTTTGATGGCGGTGCAGGAAATAACACAGTTAGCTACGCTGGCAATGGGGTAGCGGTTACTGTCGATCTTTTTCATATGACTGGGACAGATGGATATGCTCAAGGGGACACCTATGCAAATATTAGGAACGTGACTGGTACTACAGGCAACGACACGTTTTTTGCAGGTAATCTCGCGAGTCTTTTTCATGGCGGAGGGACTGCTGACGTTAACACGAATCACGGTTACGATACCGTCAGCTATCAATTTGCAACAACAAATTTGACTGCAAATCTTTTGACGGCTGGTGCGAACACAGGTTTTGCTGCAGGTGACACCTATACCCGAATTGATAATTTAGTTGGTAGCGCAACTTCTGGTGTTACGAGTAACTTGTATGGAAATGCTTTCAATAATACTTTGACCGCACTGGGAGCAGCTACGACCAATTTACTGGACGGCGGTGACGGCGACGATACGCTAGATGGTATTGCTGGCGGTCACAATACACTTATAGGTGGCAATGGCAACGATACCTTTATCGTGCAGGCCAATGGTGTCAGTATAAACAGTAATATCGATAGTATTGCTGGTGGTGCAGGCAATGACACATTGAAGATTACAGGATTAGGCTCATCGCTTAACCTGTCCAGTCTTTCTAATAAAGTGACAAGTATAGAAACCTTGGATTTAACTACGGGTATCAATACCAATTTGACGGTCACTGGTGCTGTGATTGCCGAAATCACAGGCCTCACTAATGGTTATCACTTGCTCACGATTAAATTGTCAGCAGGTGAAACGGTTTCATTCGCTGGTGAGAATGTCAGGAATGGCGTTGATTACACATCTTTTTATGCTGTGGGTGATGTGAATCAAACCGGCGGTGAAATTGCACGTTTGCATTTGCAATACGTTTAGGCTGCTAGTTAGGATTAATTTCTTTTGTGACTACCATTAAAAAAGCCTCGCAATGCGAGGCTTTTTTAATGGGCTTGACTGATTACCAGAGTTTCCACCAAGGCGAGTCATTCTTCGGTCCACCGCTGAAGTAGACGCTGTTCGGGAAGTTGGTCTTCATTACACGTTCGGTATCGTCGCGTAATTGCGGCAGGTTCAAGGCATCGTACGATTTAATCATCACGTACAAGGCGCCTTCAACTGCAGGTGCACCTGGGTAATTCTTGACGGCTGCTTGTGCACGATTGGCTGCGGCGATGTATGCACCGCGACGGTAGTAGTAATTCGCAACGTGTACATCGTATTGCGCCATTGAGTTAACCAGATATGCCAGACGCGCTGTTGCATCAGGTGCGTACTTGCTGTCAGGGAAGCGCTCAACTAATTTCTTGAATGAGTCAAATGCTTCGCGTGCCGCTTTCGGATCGCGTTCAGTTGCATCCTGGCGTGACACGAAATCAAAGATGCTGACTTTGTCGTTGAAGTTGATCAGACCACGCAAGTAGTACATGTAGTCTACATTTGGGTGATCAGGATGCAGTTTGATAAAGCGTTCAACGGCAGCCAGTGCTTGTGGTTGATCACTCTGACGGTAGTAAGCGTAGGCGATTTCCATCTGCGCTTGCTGGGCGTAGGTGCCGAACGGATAGCGTGATTCGAGTTTCTCGAAATGGGAGATGGCTTTGGTGTAGTCACCTACATTCATCTCTTCACGTGCCTCCGAGTATAATTTGGACGGAGACCAGTTTTTGGTCTCGTCGAATTTCTCAGGTGTGAGGCTACATGCCGAGAGTAGGAAGGCGAGAGCGACGATGGTAATTTTTAGCATTTGTTTTTGCATGAGATTTCGCGAGGATGCCGCTAGACAATGAATGATTATAGCCGATGGGACTTGTAGTGATACCAACCGAAACACCGATTTTGAATAAAACCATGCCCGACAGTCATTTGGAGGGTGTGGATGATGGCGACGACCTGTCGCTGGATATGCCTCCGATTGAACTGAATTTAAGCCCTGAAGTCTGTGGCGTCCGTTTGGACAAGGTCCTTTCCACGCTGGTTCCACAATATTCCCGTAGTCGTTTGCAACAATGGATAGATGCCGGCCATGTCAGCGTGGATGGCGAAGTTGCCCGCGCGAAAATGACGGTCTACGGTGATGAAAAAGTCATCATTCTCCCTCAGCCAGCACCTGAAGATGAAGCTTTCAAGCCGGAAGCAATGGATTTGGCCATTGTGCACGAAGATGCAGAGATTCTGGTTCTTAATAAACCATCTGGTCTGGTCGTGCATCCTGCCGCTGGTAACTGGTCTGGCACCTTGTTGAATGGTTTGTTGCATTATTTGCCATCAATTGCCGGTGTGCCACGCGCTGGTATCGTGCACAGGCTGGATAAAGACACCAGTGGCTTGATGGTCGTGGCTAAAACGCTGATTGCGCATACTGATTTAGTTCGCCAACTGCAGGCGCGCACGGTCAAGCGTGAATATCTGGCCATGGTATGGGGCACGCCGAATGCTTCCGGGCGCATAGATGCTTCTATCGGCCGTCATGCGCGTGATCGCATCAAGATGGCTGTTTCTGAAAATCTAACGGCGAAGCCTGCCGTGACGCATTTCGAACGTTTGGCAACCGGTATGCTGGAGGGCCGCCCAGTCAGTTTGATGTTATGCAAATTGGAAACAGGCCGCACGCATCAAATCCGTGTGCACATGCAATCTATCGGTTTTGCACTGGTTGGCGATGGCTTGTATGGCAAGCAGCATCTGGTGCCAGTATTTCCACGTCAAGCTTTGCATGCACGTCGTTTGGGCTTGATACATCCAGTCTCCGGTGAAGCTGCGGAATGGTCGGCGGAAGCGCCGCAGGATTTTGCTGATCTCATTACGCGCGCTGGCATCAAGACCTATTAAGCTGGTTTTGATGTTTTCCTGTTCACATTCAACAATGTACTGATCATGGAATTGATTCTTCCCCAATGGGGCATTTCATTGCCGGCAGTCGGTGCCTTGGCGACCACGCGTCCTTGCGGTATCAGTCCTGCACCGTATGACGATGGGTGTGGTGGTGGCGGTTTGAATTTGGGCGTGCACGTCGGCGATGCTATCGATAACGTGCAACACAATCGTGCACAGATTCGCCGTCAGTTGCCGGCGGAGCCAGTGTGGTTGACGCAGGTGCACGGCACTAACGTTGTTGATGCTGCTCAGGTCTCCGGCGCACCGGAAGCCGATGCCAGTTTTACTACGCAAGCTGGTTTGGTTTGCGCAATCATGACGGCAGATTGTCTGCCGGTTCTGTTCGCGGATACAGCCGGTCGGGTTGTCGGTGCAGCACATGCGGGTTGGCGTGGTTTAGCCGGCGGAATTCTGCAAAATACCGTTGCGCAGATGCGTGCAGCCGGCGCAGAAACTCTATATGCATGGTTAGGCCCGGCGATTGGCCCGACACAGTTTGAAGTAGGTGAGGAAGTGCTGGAAACGTTTGTGGCGAAAGATCCCGCTGCCCGCCAGGCATTTGTAGCGATTGACGGCCGTCCTGGTAAATATCTTGCCGATATCTATATGCTGGCGCGGCAGACGCTGGCGAATGTTGGCGTCACGAAAACGTCTGGCGGCAACTTCTGCACAGTCAGCGATCCGCACCGTTTTTACTCTTATCGCCGCGACGGCGTGACTGGCCGCATGGCCGCGCTGATCTGGTTGCGATAACGACTCTATAATCGCCAGTCGATCAAGCTTCTGGTTTGTGCTCTGACGCTGAACTCTCACTTTTTTGCATTTCTGCACGGTGCAGTATTTCTTGCGCTTGGCGCTTACGCTTGCGTTGTCCTGTCCCCATCACGTATACAATAATCGAGACAGGCAATACGCCGTATAAAAGGAAGGTCATGATGCCCGCGACTACCGATACTTCGGTGATCGCCATCATGAATACGACGTAGATCCACGCGATGGCAACAATGTACATAAAAATGCCTGAAGTGAAATTCAAACCGCAAAGATACTCGAAAAGAGAACTGCAAGCATGAATAAGTCCGAATCGTCTCAGTCCTCCGCGCACGCGCAAAGCATGGGCATAGATCCCGCACTTGCTGCAGAAATGCAGCGCGACTATACGCAACAGCTGACCACTTTGTGGCAGCAGATGTTGACGGCGCAAGTGCCGCCTGTTGCTGACAAGCGTTTTTCCAATGCGGCTTGGCAGTCGAGCACCTTGCATGCGTTTAATGCTGCTGCATATTTGCTGAATGCCAAATTCTTGACGGCGATGGCGGATGCGATGGAAGTGCCGCCGAAAGCCAAGCAGAAAATTCGCTTTGCTGTAGAGCAAATGGTGAATGCGATGTCGCCGGCCAATTTTCTATTTTCCAATCCGGAAGCGCAGCAAAAGATTGTTGAGACTAAAGGCGAAAGTCTGACCAATGGCTTGAAGCATCTTTTTGCCGATATGCAAAAAGGGCGGATTTCACAGAGCGATGAAACCGCTTTTGAAGTTGGTCGTAATGTGGCGATTACTGAAGGTGCAGTCGTCTTTGAAAACGAATTGTTTCAGTTGCTGCAATACAAACCGCTGACGGCTACCGTGTACGAGCGGCCGCTGCTGGTGGTGCCGCCTTGCATCAACAAATATTACATTCTTGATCTGCAGCCGCATAATTCCTTCGTGCGCTATGCGGTTGAACAAGGACATACCGTTTTTCTGGTGTCGTGGCGCAATGCCGATGCGTCGATAGCGCATGCAACGTGGAATGACTACGTCGAGAATGGTGTGATTCAGGCGATGAATGTCACCAAAGCCATTTCCAATCAGGAAAAAATCAATGTGCTGGGCTTTTGCGTCGGCGGTACTCTGCTGACGAACGCGCTTGCCTTGTCATGCGCGCGCGGCGAAAAACCGGCAGCCAGCTTGACCTTGCTGACGACTTTCCTGGATTTTTCCGACACCGGCATCATTGATGTGTTTATCGATGAGGCCAAGGTCAAGGAAACCGAAGAGTCGATCGGGCATGGCGGCTTGATGAAAGGACTGGACTTCAATGCCGCCTTCGCCAGCTTGCGTTCGAATGAACTGATTTGGAATTATGTCGCATCGAATTATCTGAAGGGTGAGAACCCTGCGCCGTTCGACATGCTGTACTGGAATGCCGATAGTACCAATCTGCCGGGTCCCATGTATTGCTGGTATTTGCGCAATACCTATCTGGAAAACAATTTGAAGAAATTCGGCGAATTCATGCTGGCCGGTAAAAAAATAGATTTTGGAAAAATCGATGCGCCCAGCTTTATCTATGGATCGCGTGATGATCACATCGTGCCGTGGACCAGTGCGTATGAATCGACCAAGATACTTAATCGCAAAAAACCTCAGCAGAATCGTTTCATACTGGGAGCCGCTGGGCATATTGCTGGGGTTATCAATCCACCGACGAAAAGCAGACGCCAATACTGGATCAACGATGATCAGCAAGTACTTGACCCGCTCTCCTGGTTAGCCAGTGCGAGAGAAGTTGCAGGTAGCTGGTGGCCAGCATGGTCAGATTTTTTGGCCACTCATTCTGGCGAACGTGTGAAGGCACCACGTAAATTAGGCAATACGAAATTCAAACCAATCGAACCTGCTCCCGGTCGCTACGTGAAGGCAAAAGCGACGTAAATCGTCGTCGCAGAGGCGGGGCAGCAGTTTGGCCTCATCTTGAGGTGGGTCAAGGTCTGGCGTAATGTTGCGTAAACCTTTGTTTTTTCGCACTATAATGGTTTCACGAGGGTGACTTCGTTTGCTTTTTAGCCGATTGAATATAAATGCGTTGTAACGCAACAAGTTGGGATGACAGATGACGAGTACAAAAAAAATCTCCGAGCGTTTGATCAAGAAGTATCCGAACCGCCGTCTGTACGACACGCAAACAAGTTCGTACATCACGCTTGCCGATGTCAAACAGTTGGTGCTGGATAGCGAGCAGTTTTCCGTGCTCGATGCCAAGACCGATGAAGATTTGACGCGCAGTATTTTGTTGCAAATCATTCTGGAAGAAGAAGCGAATGGTTCGCCTATGTTTTCCAGCGCTGCCTTGTCGCAAATCATTCGTTATTACGGTCACGCGATGCAGGGCATGATGGGTTCTTACCTGGAAAAGAATATCCAGGCTTTCATCGATATCCAGAATAAATTGACGGAAAACTCGAAAGATCTATACGAAGGCAAGCCGTTTAGCCCTGAAATGTGGGCGCAATTCATGAACGTGCAAGGCCCGATCATGCAAGGCATGATGAGCAATTACATCGAGCAGAGCAAAAGTTTGTTTGTGCAAATGCAAGAGCAAATGCAGACGCAGTCGAAAAACATGTTCGGCGCTTTCCCTTTCGCTCCACCAGCCCCACCACCTAGCGATAAAAACAACAAGTAAGCGCATCTGGCTGCACGCGCTACGTCAAGTGGCGAGCGTGCCAGCCAAAAGGGTACAATAGCGGCTTCGTTTACACAGCCAGCTTTTTGCCCGCCTCAGCCATGACCAACGCTCTTCAAGCAACACCCAAAATCGGCTTCGTTTCCCTCGGATGCCCGAAAGCTCTGGTCGATTCAGAACAAATCCTTACTCAGCTGCGCGCTGAGGGTTATGACACTGCCAAGTCTTACGATGGCGCCGATCTGGTCATCGTCAACACGTGCGGCTTCATTGATGCCGCCGTGCAAGAGTCGCTGGATGCGATAGGCGAAGCATTGAATGAAAACGGCAAGGTCATCGTGACCGGTTGCCTGGGCGCGAAAAAAGACGCTGATGGCGATGACATCATTCTAAAAGTCCACCCGAAAGTGTTGGCCGTCACTGGCCCGCATGCGCTGGGCGAGGTGATGGATGCCGTGCATAAGCACATGCCTAAGCCGCACGCACCGTTCATCGATCTGGTGCCGGCGCAAGGTATCAAGCTGACACCTAAGCATTTTGCCTATCTGAAAATTTCTGAAGGCTGTAACCATCGTTGCAGTTTCTGCATCATTCCATCGATGCGCGGCGATCTGGTATCGCGCCCGATCGCAGATGTGATGATGGAGGCGGAAAATCTGTTCAAGGCTGGCGTCAAAGAATTATTGGTGATTTCACAAGACACCAGCGCTTATGGCGTCGATGTTAAATTCCGCATGGGTTTCTGGAACGGCAAGCCGGTCAAGACGCACATGACGCAACTGGTTGATGCCTTGGGCGATTTGGCCAAGCAATACGGTGCGTGGGTACGTCTGCATTACGTTTATCCATATCCGCACGTAGACGCGATCATTCCTATGATGGCTGAAGGAAAAATCCTGCCGTATCTGGACGTGCCGCTGCAGCACGCGCATCCAGATGTATTGAAGCGCATGAAGCGTCCAGCCAGTGGTGAAAAGAATATCGAACGCATACAGGCTTGGCGCGAGATGTGCCCAGACTTGACGATACGCTCGACCTTTATCGCCGGTTTCCCTGGCGAGACCGATGCTGAATTTGAATACCTGCTCGACTTCCTGAAAGAAGCGCAAATCGACCGCCTTGGTTGCTTTGCCTATTCGCCAGTCGAAGGTGCAACGGCTAATGATTTGCCGAACGCAGTGCCGGAAGAAGTGCGCGAAGAACGTCGTGGCCGCGTCATGTTGCTGCAGGAAGAAATCTCGAAAAAACGTTTGCAGGCAAAAGTCGGCAAAACCATGCGCGTGTTGCTGGATGAAGTCAATCGCAATGGCGGTGTTGCCCGTTCCGGTGCCGACGCACCAGAAATCGACGGCGTGGTCTACGTTAAACCACCGTATGAGCCGCATTTGAAATTGAAGGTCGGTGAGTTCGTCGATGTAAAAATCACGGCAGCCGATGCACATGATTTATGGGCGGAAGCATAATGAAAAAAATATTGATCACGTCTTTGATTGCATTGTTTGGATGCGCGGCTACTAACGCATTTGCGGAAATAGAGCCATTGACGCCAGCACCTGTCGTCAGCGCACCTACTTCAACACTGTTCCTCAAACCGGTTTCTTTTCGTGGTGTCGTGGGTGATGTGCAGGTACAAGTGAATCTTCGTCCTAAAGCTGATATTGAAGAAGGCATAGAAGGCGAATATTTCATCTTCGGTAATTCGAATAAAATTTTGCTGGCTGGTGAAGTCGAAGGCGATCAGTTGTTGCTGGAAGAGTCGGAAAACGGCACCAATATTTCCGGTCAATGGGATGGCAAGATTGACGGTGATGCCGTAGCTGGTCTGTGGACATCTGCCGACGGTTCGATTACCAAGCCATTTTCATTAAAAGCGATTGCGCTTAAGCAATCGGCGGCACCAGCACGTGCTGTTAAAAAAGTGGCGACGAGCACCAACAGCAAGTAATCATTTCATTGGAGAGCGCGCGTGACTGATCGCACATCGTTACAAACGGCATTGATCCACAATGACTATCGTGCTCCCGATGGTTTCTCCGCACTCCCTCAAGCAATTCATCACGCTTCGACTGTCTTGTTCAAGGACGTGGCCAGCATGCGCTCACGCAACTGGCAGGACAAGAATGCTTATACCTACGGCTTGCACGGTACGCCGACTACCTTCACGCTGGAAGCACGTTTAGCTGCCATCGAAGACGGTAAACACTGCGTGCTTGCGCCTAGTGGTCTGGCTGCTATTGCATTGGTCGATTTCGCTTTTCTTAAAAGCGGTGACGATGTACTGATTCCCGATAATGTCTACAACCCGAATCGTGATTTGGCCAATTGGCTTACGAGCGATTTTGGTATTACTGCGCGTTATTACGATCCATTGATAGGCAGTGGTATCGCCGATCTGATACAGCCGAATACCAAATTGATCTGGACCGAAGCACCAGGTTCGGTATCGATGGAAGTGCCTGATCTGCCTGCGATCTGCAAGGCAGCGCATGCCCAAGGCGTGCTGGTTGCGCTCGACAATACCTGGTCGGCCGGCATCGCACTGCGTGCCTTCGATCTCGGTGTTGATATCGTGATGCAAGCCTTAACCAAATATCAGTCCGGTGGTTCTGACGTTCTCATGGGCGCAGTGATTACACAAGACAAGGCCTTGAATCAGCGCTTGGAGAATGCGCATATGCGTCTGGGTTTTGGTGTTGCAGCGGATGATGTGTATCTGGTGTTGCGCAGCTTGCCGACGATGAAGTTGCGTTTCGATGCGCATGATGCTGCCGCACGCAAGGTCGCTGCATGGTTGCAGACACGGCCAGAGATCGCGACTGTGCTGCATCCAGCCTTGCCGGAATGTCCTGGACACGAACTCTGGCAGCGCGACTTCAGCGGTGCAGGCGGATTGTTTTCCGTCTTGTTCGATCCGCAATATACGGAAGCGCAGACAGATCGCTTTGTCGATAGTTTGAAATTGTTCAAGATCGGTTTTAGCTGGGGCGGTGTGCATAGCCTTGCTGTGCCGTATCGCATGCAGCACATGCGCAAGAACTGGCCGCATCAGGGGCAGTTGGTGCGCTTGAATATCGGTCTGGAAGATCCACAGGATTTGATGGCGGATATAGAACAAGCTTTTGGTGCGCTGAAGGCATAAAACACAGGAATGCACTGGATTCCGGCTGGCCCGGAAATGATGTGCTTTCTGATTAAATAAATATCAAATGAAAAGACGGCACCCTTGGACAGGGTGCTTTTTTATTTCTGAGTTCGTTTTCCCATCCTTATTCAAATCATCAATGCTCCCTCAGTTTCACATGCTGTTTTTGCATGTTTGAACACATATTCTGCTACATCACCTAGTTACCCAAGATTGGGCAAAAAGCCTGTCCCAAAACAGTGCTCACGTGAATATGCGCATCATGATTGCGCGAACTTGGGCTCAGAAGAGGGAAGTGCCGCGTACGGAAATTGCTAAGTGAAGTAAGAGATACACGCCTCTTGTCAGAGAGGAATCTTCCATGAATGCAAGGGTTGGCATGCCACGTGCTTATCTCTGGCATGTCACATTGTTTTGGTGGCTTATTTACTGGGAGATTGTTATGTCGTTGGATAAATGGATTGCACGATGGTTGATGGTGGTACCTGTCGCGCTGGCACTGCATTCGGAGGTACATGCCGAAACAGTAGCACGCTACGGGATCTCGATGGCGGATATTCCGCTGACTACAGGCCAGCCGGATCGTGGTGCTGGTGCTTATCAATTTACAGGTCACACGATTTACGATCCGTTGATCGCGTGGGAAGCGAATATCGGCACGCGTCCGGGCAAGTTGATTCCGGGTCTTGCAACTGAATGGAAGGTTGATCCCAAGGATCAAAAGAAATGGATGTTCACGCTGCGTAAAGGCGTGAAATTCCATGACGGTTCCGACTTCAAGGCTGATGCCGTAGTGTGGAATCTGGACAAGGTATTGAACGACAAATCGCCACAGTTCGATGCCAAGCAAAGTGCGCAAGTACGTCCGCGTATTCCTTCCATCGTGTCGTATCGCAAGGTCAACGATTACGCGGTTGAAATCACAACCAAAGATGTCGATGCACTGTTCCCTTATCAATTGCCATGGTTCCTGATTTCCAGCCCTGCACAGTGGGAAAAAGTCGGCAAGGACTGGAACAAGTTTGCTTCGCAAGCATCCGGTACAGGTCCATTCAAGCTGGATAAGTTGGTGCCGCGTGAACGTGCTGAACTCGTGAAAAATCCGAACTACTGGGATAAATCGCGTCTGGCGCAAACCGATCGCATCATCTTGTTGCCTATCCCTGATGCATTGACTCGTGCGAATGCCTTGATGAACGGTCAGGTCGATATCATCGAAACGCCACCACCTGACGTTTTGCCGCAATTGAAAAGCTCGGGCTTCAAGCTGGTCACCAACGTCACACCGCACGTTTGGCCTTACCACTTCAGCACCCAGCCTGGTTCGCCATGGACTGATATCCGCGTACGTAAAGCAGCCAATCTGGCGGTTGATCGCAGCGGTATCGTGGCCTTGATGAATGGTCTGGCAGTTCCAGCCTACGGTCAGCTTGATCCGACCAGCCCATGGTTCGGTAAACCGACTTTCAAAATCAAGTACGACCTTGCCGCTGCACGTGCATTGATGGCGCAAGCCGGTTACAGCCCAAGCAAACCTTTGAAAGCGAAGATCGTGATCGCACAAGGTGGTACCGGTCAGATGTTGTCGCTGCCTATGAATGAATACATACAGCAAAGTCTGGCGGAAATCGGTATCCAGGTTCAGTTTGAAGTCGTGGAACTGGAAACTCTCTACCTGCACTGGCGTAGTGGCGCCAAGGGCGATATCAATGCAAGCAAAGGCATCACTGCCATCAACCTTGGTTATGTGACTGCCGATCCTTTCTATGCATTGACCCGCTTTGCCGATAGTCGTTATGTCGCACCGAATGGTGTGAACTGGGGTGGTTGGTCGAATCCAAAAGTGGATGCAGAACTGGATCAGATCCGTACAACTTTCGATACCAAAGTGCAGGACAAATTGCTGGCACAAGTGCATCAAGCGATGGTCGATGACGCCTTGATGTTGTGGGTCGTACATGACGTCAATCCACACATGATTTCGCCAAAAGTGAAGGGCTTTATCCAGGCTCAACACTGGTTCCAGGATCTGACCACGATCCGTATGTAACACAGCGTTCGGGGCGAGGCGCGGTCTGCGCTTCGCCCTTCATACGCCCATCTTCTGTACTACTGAAAGTTGTCCATGTTTTCCTACATTCTGAAGCGTCTGCTGTATGCAATACCGATTGCGTTGAGCGTCACGCTACTGTCTTTCATGCTGGTGTATCTGGCACCTGGCGATCCGCTGAATGCAATTGCGCCTGCCGATGCACCTGCCGATGTCATCGCTGCACTGAAGAGTGCTTACGGTCTGGATAAACCTGTGCCGGTGCAATACGGCATGTGGCTGCTGCGCGCAGTGCAAGGCGATCTAGGGACCTCGATTGCTTCCGGTCGTGAAGTCGTGACTGAAGTCATGAGCGCCGTGAGTAATACCTTGTTGCTGGCTGGCGTGGCTGGTTTTATCGGCGTGCTGTTCGGTTGTGTGCTGGGTGCGCTGGCCGGTTACTGGCATGGCGGCTGGATCGATCGCATCGCTACCTTTTTGTCCGTCATAGGCGTGAGTGTGCCGCACTACTGGCTGGGCTTGGTGCTCACTATTATTTTCTCCATCTGGCTGGGTTGGTTTCCGGCGATGGGTGCCGGGCCGGGCGGCTCATCCGAATGGCTGTGGGATTACGCACATATACGTCATTTGATACTTCCTGCGATTACGCTGGCAGTGATCCCTATGGGCATCATTACGCGCACTGTGCGTGCCTTGGTGGCTGACATGCTGGAGCAGGAGTTCGTGATTGCCTTGCGTGCACGTGGCTTGAACAATCGCGCCATCTTCCGCCATATCGCGAAGAACACTGCACCAACCGTGCTGGCCGTTGCAGGTTTGCAGATTGGTTATCTGATGGGTGGCTCGATACTGGTGGAAACCGTATTCGCATGGCCTGGCACCGGCTTCCTACTCAACACTGCGATCTTTCAGCGCGATATGCCGCTGCTGCAAGGCACGATACTCGTGCTGTGCATGTTCTTCGTTGGCTTGAATTTGATCGTCGATATCCTGCAACCGTTGCTTGATCCACGTATGGGACGTTGACTATGGCCTTATCTTTAAAATTTGGAACGCAAGCTGCAGTGTCGGTAATGCCGGCACCGGCGCGTGGTTACTGGACGGTCGTATTGCGTCAGTTGATGCGCGATCCGGTTGCCATGACTGCTGCATTGGTGGTCTTGCTGATTGTTTGTGCGGCGGTATTCGCACCTTGGCTGGCGCCGATGGACCCGTACAAGGGCAGCATGATCAAACGTTTGCTACCTATCGGTAGTGAGGGTTATTGGCTGGGTACCGATGAGCTTGGTCGCGACATGCTGAGTCGCCTGATGTACGGCGGACGCTTGTCCTTGTTGATGGGCGTGACACCGGTGCTGGCCGCTTTTGGTATTGGTACTTCTATCGGTTTGCTGGCTGGTTATGTTGGTGGTCGTTTGAATATGATCATCATGCGCGTGCTGGATGTGTTCTATGCCTTCCCATCAGTGTTGTTGGCGGTGGCGATCTCGGGCGCGTTGGGTCCTGGCATGACGAACAGTATTTTGGCCTTGACGTTGGTCTTCGTGCCGCAAGTGGTGCGTGTGGCCGAAAGCGTGACCACGCAAGTGCGCAAGCTGGATTACATCGAAGCAGCGCGCATGAGTGGTGCCAGCGCATTTTCCATTATCCGTGTGCATGTGCTCGGCAATGTGCTCGGACCAGTATTCGTCTACGCGACCGGCTTGCTCAGCGTCAGCATGATTCTCGCAGCCGGTTTGTCCTTCCTCGGCCTGGGTGTCAAGCCGCCAGAGCCTGAATGGGGTTTGATGCTCAACACCTTGCGTTCGGCCATCTTTCGCAATCCGTGGGTCGCGGCTTTGCCCGGCTTGCTGATTTTCATCACGTCTATCGGCTTTAACTTACTCGCCGATGGTGTGCGCTCTGCTATGGATATCCGCCGATGAAACAAGAAACTGTAAACCTGGCTTCAACAGATAAAGGCGGTCCTGCACAGCCTTTGTTGATGATCAAGGATCTCAAGAAATATTTCCCCGTGCGTGGTGACATGTTCCAGCGCGAACGCAAATTTGTGCATGCCGTCGATGGCGTCAGCTTCTCGGTCGCCAAGGGCAAGACGCTGGGCATAGTCGGTGAATCCGGTTGCGGCAAGTCGACGACTGCGCGTTTGATCGCACGTCTGGTAACGCCGGATAGCGGCAGCATGATTTTTGATGGCGAAGGCGTAGCTGAATTCGGTGGTATCGAATTCAAGGAATTCCGCCGTAATTTGCAGATGGTATTTCAGGATTCATTTGCTTCACTCAATCCGCGTCTGACGATTAGCGAAACAGTAGCTTACGGTCCGCAGGCACATGGCGTATCGAAAGCGGATGCAATGGCGCGTGCACATGCACTGTTGGCGCGAGTTGGCTTAAAGCCTGAGCAATTTGCGACACGCTATCCGCATGAACTGTCGGGCGGCCAACGTCAGCGCGTCAATATTGCACGTGCATTGGCTTTCGAGCCGCGCTTGGTGATACTCGATGAAGCTGTTGCAGCGCTGGATAAGTCGGTGCAGGCGCAAGTCTTGAACTTGTTGCAGGAACTCAAGGCTGAGCATGATCTGACCTATCTTTTCATTTCGCACGATCTGCATGTAGTGCATTACATCAGTGATGAAGTAATGGTGATGTATATGGGGCAGGTGGTGGAGATGGGACCGGTAGAAAATATTTACGGCAATTCCAGACATCCATACACACGCGCCTTGTTGTCCGCAGTGCCGTCCATGGATCCAGCCAATCGTACCCAGCATTCGCCACTCAGCGGCGATCCGCCGAATCCTATCAATCCACCGAGCGGCTGTCGTTTTCGTGAGCGTTGTCCGCATGCGGAAGCCGTATGTGCAGCGCAGGTGCCGGCATTGATGGCGGCTGAAGGCAATGTCGGACATACCGTTGCCTGCCACATGAATGATCCGCAATCTGGCCATACGCAAACCTTGATGGAGGTGGCGGCATGAGCAAGCCTTTGGTCTCGGTACGTGATCTGAGTGTGGAATTCCATGGCAATCGTCGTGCGAATGCGCTGGATAAAGTCAGCTTTGAATTGCAGGCTGGAGAAGTCCTGGGTTTGTTGGGCGAATCCGGTTCCGGCAAGAGCGTCACCTTGCGCACTTTGCTGCGTCTGCATCCACAACGCACCACGCGCATCAGCGGCAGCATAGAAGTGGATGGCGCAGATGTGCTGGCATTAAAAGGGCGCGATCTGGAGGCATATCGTGGTGGCACGACGTCTATGGTGTTTCAGGAGCCGGGGTTGGCTTTTGATCCTGTCTACACCATCGGTCAGCAAATTACCGAAGCAATACGTGCGCATGAAGCAGTCGATCACAAGACTGCGATGCAACGTGCGCTGCAAATGCTGGAGCGCGTGCAAATTCCACAGGCGCGACGTCGTTACGATGCGTATCCACATGAGCTATCAGGTGGTATGCGTCAGCGCGCGATGATCGCTTTGGCACTGGCATGCAAACCTAAACTATTGCTGGCGGATGAACCGACGACGGCGCTGGATGCGACGGTGCAGATTCAGATTTTGCTCTTGCTGCGTGAGCTGCAAAAAGAAACGGGCATGTCGGTCATCTTCGTCACTCATGATATTGGCGCAGCAGTTGAAGTAGCGGATCGTATTGCTGTCATGTATGGCGGACGCATCGTGGAAGAAAATACCGTCAGCGGCATCGTGCACACGCCACGTCATCCATACACTGCCGGTTTGCTCGCTTCGACTGTAGGCACCGAGAATCGCGGCAAGCCTTTGCTGGCCGTGCCGGGTTCGCCACCGGATTTATCGGCCTTGCCACCGGGTTGTAGTTTCGCCCCTCGTTGCAGCAATGTGCAAGAGCGGTGCTTGAGTGAACGACCAGCGGTGATTACCCTGGGCGGCGAGCGTCTGGCTTGCTGGAATCCTGTGATTCCATTGGTAGTGGAAGAGGCGGCGTTAGCGTCTGCTTAAGCAGTAGGAAGGTTGTGTCGCACAAAGAAAAAAGCATCCATACGGATGCTTTTTTTATGAGGTCAAGCTGAACAAGCCTAAGGCATGGGTTTGTTATCGTTCAAATCGACGATGCCCTTGATCAGACGATACAGCTTCCACAGCCAAGCGATGCCCCAGATCAAAAATGCGGCAGGAATGCCGACAAAGGTCAGAAACAATACGCCGCCCAGCGTCATCCACACCAGATACCACCAGAACGAACGAATCTGCCAGCCGTGATGGCTGTAGACGAAGGTATTGGCAGAATCTTCGCGTTTGACGTAGTTGAGTATCAGTGGAATGAAAGAAAACGCACCCAGCGAAAACAGCAAGCTGGCTGCATGCGCGATGTATAGCCACCATGCGAGGTTCTTGGCGGATTGTGTTGAGGTGTCTAAAACGAGTTGCTGGTCCATGATGATATTTTCTTGTGAGTATGTAATTAGGATATCAATTGTCCGGCAGAGTTCCTTGCAGCATGATTTTCCCTTGCTGCTTCAATGCACAATCAGATGGTGATGATCGTATCAGAAGAGCATACAAGGTTTCACTTTGATTGCATGAAGCGAGCAAACAGTGGCACCTTGATTTTTTCTTTTTGCGGTTCAGCTGGCGGCAGACCGAGAAAAATGTGGCGATAAGATGCGTACAAGAGTCCACCCAAGACAGGGTAGAGCGGCACAACGGTCAGACCGTGGAATAGTGCACCGCCCATCAGAACGAGCACACATAGAAATACGACGACCACGACGAATTTGTTTTGATTAAATGCGACGAAGGTATTATCCAGGCACATCCTCAAAGACAGACTGGTGCACACGAAAAGTGGGATTGCGAACCACGGCAGGATCGCAAGCAGCCAGATTCCGATAGTGAACAATGCCTTGGAGCCACCCATGAAGTCACTGACGTCATAGGATTGCGCGATATAGGGAACGGTGGATTCCGGCGCAACGACAGATCCTTTGATGAGAAGTACAGTGGCGGAAATGACGAGCGCCATGATCAGAACCGTAGCGGCCGAGCACAGCAGAATACGTAGAAGTCCAGCGGGTGAGGATTTTAGAATTTGCAGAACGGGTTGCTTGGTGTCGGCGCTGTATGCGACCAGTACGAAGACACCGACCAGAACCGGCGAAACGATGATCAGAACCAAGGGCGGGAACGATCCGAACAAGCCTATCGTCGCAAGCACTAGACACACATTGAGTGCCAGATGCTTGCCGGAAAAATGTACGGCTTCCTTGATCCAGCGCTGCCAGCTGGATGTTTCAACCTGCCGAGGTCCAAAGGTATTCATCATGATGGTCGAAGCAAATGATTTTCAATGAGAGGGACTTCTCAAAAACATCAATAACCTGAACTACGATGATCTTTTTTACTTAAGATTGTTTAGAGCATAAAGGAAATTTGGCAGGGAAAGCAATAAACTCGGCACCGGGCGAGTATTTTTTATCAGTAAGCAGGTTTTAGGCGCACGTTGGGCAAACGAGCTACATGTCCTGCCGTCAGCCGCTAATGCCTAATTAGTTAGGCAACAGATTCAACACGCCATCCAGACCGACAAAATTCAAGGCGATATCCGCTTGTGCTCGCACCACTGGTTTGGCACGGAATGCGACGGACAATCCGGCAATACTCATCATCCGCAAATCATTGGCACCATCACCCATGACTATCGCTTGTTTTGGTGAGATTCCTAGTTCTTTGCAGACGCGCTCCACAGTCAGCTTCTTTTCCTCGCCGTCAACGATGTCGCCGATGACGCGGCCGGTCAGTTTGCCGTCAATGATTTCCAACTGGTTGGAATGGGTGTAGTCGAGGTTGAGGCGCTGTTTCATCATGTCTGTAAAGAAGGTAAAGCCGCCGGATACCAGCAAGGTTTTCATACCTGCAGCCTGTATTGCCGTCAGCATTCTTTCTGCGCCTGGTGACAGCCCCAGACGTTCATCGTAGACACGTTGTAGCGCGCTGGCATCGAGACCTTTGAGCAGGGCGACACGACGGGTCAGGCTTTCCTTGAATTCCAGTTCGCCGCGCATGGCGGCTTCCGTGATTTCTGCAACTTGCGGCTTCAAGCCTTGCATGTCGGCGATTTCATCTATGCATTCAATCGTGATCAGCGTCGAATCCATATCCATCGCGACCAGCTTGAAGTCCGACAATGTGCGGCTGCGTTCGATGAACGCGTAGTCCAGTTTGGCAGCCCAGGCGGCGATATCGATTTGCGACTTCACTTCATCGTTGTAACTGATATCGGTGCAGCGGTAGGCATGCTCATTGATGGCGATAATCGAGCGTGGACGGGCAAGACCGGCGATTTGTTCGACGATATGGCGTTGGGTGTTAAGTCCTTGCAAGATCAGATTCATGAGTTTATCAATTCAGTTAAGTTCTTATGCGAGTAGTGCGCGTATCGTGTTCTTGATCTGCAGCACGCGTGCCGCCAGATCAGGCATATTGGCCGTGATGCGTAATTTATCCTGGCCGTTCAATTTGATATGACGATTCTTTTGAATCAGCTCAATGATGCGCATCGCATCGATCGGTGGATTCGGCTCAAATTGCAGTGTGGCAGATTCTGCGTGCGCGTCAATCTTGATGATGCCAACCGGCACAGCAGCTACCCGCAATCTATGCGTTTCCACCAGCGCTTGTGCTGGATCAGGCAATTTCCCAAAACGATCGATTAATTCTTCCTGCAGATCAGTGACGGCTTCCTGCGTTTTGCAATTGGCCAGACGCTTATAGATAGACAGGCGCTCATGTACATCGCCGCAATAGGTGCTAGGCAACAAGGCGGGCACGTGCAGATTGATTTCGGTTGTGGTCGAGAGCGGTGCTGCGAGGTCAGGTTCCTTGCCGCTTTTCAGCGAGCGCACTGCTTCATTCAACATATCTGAATAAAGCTGGAAGCCGATCTCGCTCATTTCGCCGGATTGATTGTCACCCAACACTTCGCCGGCACCACGGATTTCCAGATCGTGCATCGCGAGGTAGAAGCCACTGCCCAGTTCTTCCATCTGCTGAATCGCATCGAGTCGACGTTGCGCCAGTTTGGTCAAACCTTGTACATCGTGTACCAGCAAATAAGCGTAAGCCTGATGATGCGAACGACCGACGCGACCACGTAATTGATGCAATTGTGCCAGACCGAATTTGTCGGCTCTGTGCATGATGATGGTGTTGGCTGTCGGGACGTCAATGCCGGTTTCGATAATCGTCGTACACAGCAGGATGTTGAAGCGTTGCGCCACAAAGTCGCGCATGACACGCTCCAGATCGCGCTCGTGCAACTGGCCGTGCGCCACGCCTATGCGTGCTTCCGGCATCAACTCTTCCAGCATCGCTTTGCGGTTCTGGATGGTTTCCACTTCATTGTGCAAGAAGTAAACCTGTCCGCCGCGCTTCAATTCACGCAGGCAGGCTTCGCGTATGACGGAATCGTTTTCACTGCGGACGAAAGTCTTGATGGCTAGACGTTTCTGCGGCGCGGTGGCGATGATGGAAAAATCGCGCAAGCCTTCCAGTGCCATGCCCAATGTGCGTGGGATAGGTGTCGCAGTGAGCGTCAGTACATCGACCTCGGCGCGCAATGCTTTCAGCGCTTCTTTTTGTCGTACGCCAAAACGATGTTCTTCATCAATGATGACGAGGCCGAGTCGCGAGAACTTGATATCGGCTGACAGCAGTTTATGCGTGCCGATGACGATATCCAGTGTGCCGTCGGCCATGCCCTTGATTGCTTGCGTGACTTCCTTCGCAGTGCGGAAGCGAGACAGTTCTGCGATACGTACCGGCCAGTCGGCGAAGCGATCGGCAAAGGTTTGCGCATGCTGTTCTGCGAGCAGAGTTGTTGGCGCCAGAATCGCAACCTGTTTGCCACCGAGTACAGCAACGAATGCGGCGCGCAAGGCGACTTCTGTTTTGCCGAAGCCGACGTCGCCGCAGATCAGTCTGTCCATAGGCTTGCCGCTGGTCATGTCCTTGATGACGGCATTGATCGCAGCGGCTTGATCGGCGGTTTCTTCGAAGCCAAAGCTTTCTGCAAAGGCTTCGTAATCGTGTGCCGAATATTCAAAGCTGTGGCCTTCGCGCAGTGCGCGGCGGGCGTACAGATTCAAAAGTTCGGCAGCAGTGTCGCGGATTTTTTCAGCGGCACGGCGCTTGGCTTTTTCCCACTGGCCAGAACCGAGTGCATGCAAGGGCGCATCTTCCGGTGATGCGCCGGAATAACGTGAGATCACGTGCAACTGCGATACAGGCACGTAGAGCTTGGTGTCCTTGGCGTATTCTAGATGTAGGAATTCGGTTTCGCCTTCACCGAGATCCATGCTGATAAGGCCCATGTAGCGGCCTATACCGTGATTGACGTGCACCACAGGATCGCCGATTTTGAGTTCGGACAGATCGCGCACCATCGACTCGACTTGGGTCGCGCCTTCCTGCTTTTTGCTGCCGACGCGACGGCCAGAGCCGGCGTACAACTCGGTTTCAGTAATAAAGGCGAAGCCACCCAATGCATGGCCAAGTTCGAAACCGGCATGCATAGGAGCAACGCCGAGCATCAGCTTGGCGGATGCGGTACTGAAATCGGCAAAGCTCTCTGCAGGTGCGAGCGACAGATCGTATTCGTTGAAATATTGCTGCAGCGTTTCGCGTCTACCGTTGGTTTCTGCACAGATCAATACACGCTTATCAGTTTGCAGCAGATACGAGCGTAGATTGACCAATGGATCGTCGGCACGACGATTGACGGCGATATTCGGTAGCGGCGCAGATAGTTCGGAGGCGACGTCTTCGTTTTGCAGTATCCAGCGACCGTAAGGTTTTGCCAGCGTGAAGAAATTTTCGTCGCTGAGGAAAATTTGTTCCGGCGCGAGGATAGGGCGCTCGCGATCCGATTTGAGGAAACGATAACGAGATTGCGTATCGTCCCAGAAACGTTTGATCGCTGCTTCTATATCGCCTATGAGTGCGAAGGTCGTATCTGTTGGCAGATAGTCAAATAGCGTGTTGGTTTCTTCAAAGAACAGCGGCAGATAGTATTCAATACCGGCGGATGCGATGCCGCTGCCTATGTCTTTGTAAATCACCGAGCGGCTAGGATCGCCTTCGAACAGCTCGCGCCAACGACCGCGAAATGCGGTGCGCGCTTCTTCGTCCATAGGAAATTCGCGTGCCGGCAGCAGGCGTACTTCCTTGACTGGATACAGCGAGCGTTGCGAGTCCGCGTCGAAAGTGCGTATCGTATCTATCGTGTCGCCAAACAAATCGATGCGATACGGCAAGACGGAGCCCATAGGGAAGATATCGATCAAGCCGCCGCGCACCGAATATTCGCCAGGCGACATCACTTGCTTGACTGGGCTGTAGCCGGCGAGCTGCAACTGCGCTTTCAGCTTCGCTTCATCCAGCGTTTCGCCTTGTTTGAAGAAGAAGGTGTAGGACGCGAGGAAGGCGGGCGGTGCCATGCGCACCAACGCAGTGGTGGCCGGCACGATCAAGACATCGCATTGCCCGTTTAAAACCTCGTACAAGGTCGCCAGACGCTCGGAGACGAGATCTTGATGCGGTGAGAAGGCATCGTAGGGCAACGTCTCCCAATCCGGTAGCAGGTGACAGCGTAGATTGTTCTGTTCTTTACCGAACCAGGGGATTTCAGCTAGCAGGCGTTGTGCATCACTGGCGTTCGCCACGACGACCGTCAACATACGCTTTTGCGATTTCAGTTCTGCGGCGGCTTGCGCCAGCACATAAGCATCCGCTGAACCATGAACAGGAGGCAGAACGAAACGCGAACCGGGCTTGGGGAGAGATTTTTTTAGGTCGAATGACATCAAATAGCGACATTGAAAATGTCAGGGTGGTCACAAAGTGCCTGCAACTTGCCTATACGCACTTCATTTGACAGTGAAAAATTATGATGCGATTATAAACCAAGCCCTTCTTTACGTCGGGCGCGTGCGTATTCGGATAACAATTTCCCTACAATAGAGCGCACCCATGCACGCAGCTACGCATTTTCCCACCACGACAACATGAATTTACCTCGCTATTTCGCCTTGATCCCTGCCGCCGGTGTTGGCGCACGCATGGGCGAAAAGATTCCAAAACAATATGTGCCGATTGCCGGCAAACCTATGCTGCGGCATGTGCTGGATACGTTTTCCAGTGCAGATTCGATTGCGCATACCTTTGTCGTGGCAAGTGCCGAGGATGGTTATATCGATGCGACGATGGCGGCCTTGCACGACAGTTCCTACGTCACGGTATTGCGCGTTGGCGGTGCAACACGGCATCAGTCGGTATTGAACGGCTTACATGCGATGCGCGAGATGGTTGATGATGAAGATTGGGTGCTGGTGCATGATGCGGCTCGTCCTGGACTGAGCATCACGCTGATCGATAAACTGATCAATATCCTGCGAGACGACGAAGTAGGCGGTTTGTTGGCCGTGCCTGTGGTCGATACGTTGAAGCGCGCTGGCGAAAAAGGGCGTGTCGATCAAACAGTCGCGCGTGATCGCCTGTGGGCAGCGCAGACGCCGCAAATGTTTCGCTACGGCTTGCTACGTCGCGCGCTGGAGCAGGCGGTGGCAGTGACGGATGAAGCAAGCGCAATCGAGGCACTGGGTTTGCAGCCCAAGCTGGTCGAAGGCGATGCACGTAATTTCAAGGTGACGCTGCCGCATGATGTGGCGCTTGCCGAACTTTATTTAAAAGGATTTGTATGAGTGTTCCATTTCGCGTCGGACAAGGTTACGACTGCCACGCACTGGTTGAAGGTCGCAAGCTGATCATAGGTGGCGTGACGATTCCGCATACGACGGGTTTGCTGGGGCATTCGGATGCGGATGTGTTGCTGCATGCGATTACTGACGCCCTGTTTGGCGCAGCAGCATTGGGTGATATCGGACGACATTTTCCGGATACGGCGGTTGAGTTTGCTGGCGCAGATTCACGCGTCTTGTTGCGTGAAGCGGTCAAGCGCGTGGCAGCGGCTGGTTTCAGCATCGGTAATGTGGATGCGACCATCATTGCGCAAAAGCCGAAAATGGCGCCGCATATTCCAGGCATGGTGGCGAATATCGCAGAAGACTTGGGTGTGGCGATTAATCAAGTCAATATCAAAGCGAAGACGAATGAGAAACTCGGCTATCTGGGGCGCGAAGAAGGTATCGCTGCCGAAGCTGTCGCCTTGATTTATCGAACCGTATAAAAATGTTATGTCTGTTGCGCGCGTAGCGCATCCAGGTCATGCAAAAAGGATAATTTTTTCAGCATTCGCTGTATTTTTGACCTTCTTGCAGCGAATTTCTCGAATAAAAGTGATTATGTATTGAATTTTCAAGAAGAATCGCTATCTACTTGAAAACGGACTGTATGCAGGCATGCCCAGCATGGGCATAGCAGGATAAGTCGGGAAACAATCGGTTGCGCCTATTTGGCGTATACTAAAGAGACAGGAGTGATTACAACTATGGCATCTTTCTTTTTCAGCCAACAGGCTCAAAACTGGCAACAACTATTCCGCCGTCATCAATCTGGCGGATTTTTCTCGCGTCTGATCGCGTGGCTGGTGTTGGGCTTAGTCCTGGCGGCAGGATTGCTTGTCGTCGTAACGGTCTTGTTGCTGAGCTGGTTGCTGATTCCAGTTTTGCTGTTCAAAAAACGTAAAGCAGCGAAGGCTCGCTTTACCGCTGAGCGCGCTTATCAGCAATCGCGCAATGACATCATCATCGAAGGTGTGATTACCGAAGTAAAAGACGAAAGAGTCTGAATTTAAATTCAGCGTTCTGATTGCAGGAACGTGAATCTAAAATAAAACGCACATCCTCTTGAAGAGCATGTGCGTTTTATTTTGCCTGCTGCGATAGTGTGATGCTTCTATGTAGCGAAATGACCGTATCGTTTTTTCGCATTGTGCAGCACGATTTGTATGGCCAGACCACCGCCATTCCGATTCGAGAGTTGTAATTTTCCACCGTGTCTCTTGACGATACGATCGACGATCGCCAAGCCCAGTCCTGCACCATTTGCTTGTCCGCGTGCGCTATCCATCCGTGTGAAGGGACGCAGCAATCTGTCGATTTCCGCTTCCGGTACACCAGCGCCATGATCGGCAACTTCAACAATGACTTTGTCGCCTTCCACATGGCAGGATAGATCGATTTCTACAAAATCAGTGCCATCCGCTTTGCCATAGCGCCGCGCATTCTCAATCAGATTGCTAACGACACGTTTGATGTCAATGGCATTGCCGAGCACGGTGATGTTGTCGTCGATCTTGCTGGTGATACGTACGTCAGTCAAACGCGCTGCTTCATGCGCAGTGCTGGTGATCAGCGCTGTCATATCAACGGGTTGGAAATGTGTGCTGTCGGCCGGCTTTGCATAGTCGAGGAACTGGCCGATGATGGCATCCATCTGCTCCAGATCGGACTGCATGCCTTCGCGTGCCGCATCTGGCAATCGCGCCAATTCTACTTCCAGTTGCATGCGTGCGAGTGGCGTACGCAGATCATGCGAGATGCCGGCGAGTACAACGGTGCGATCAGATTCCACGCGGTTGAGATCGTCCACCATTTGATTGAAGCTGTGATTGGCTTCGCGAATTTCTGTCGGGCCGCGTTCCGGTAATGGCGGTGGACGCTGTCCATTGGCGATGGCACGTGTGGCGGCGGTCAGGCGTGCCAGCGGTTGATTGATCAAGCCAGAAATAATCATCGCGCCGATCAACGATAACAATAGCGTTGCTGCACCCCAGCCGACCCATTGCGCGCCGGAGCTGCCTTCGATTCGATCACGATCCAGCATCAGCCAGTATTCGTCATCGGAGATCGTGAAGCTGACCCAGAATCCGGCAACATCGTTGACTGTACGTGCAAAACGCGTGTCTTGCCCCAGACCGGCACGCACATGTTCCTGGATGGTGCGCATCAAACTGTTATTGGTAGGTGGCTCGACGCGATCGGTATCCTCCAGCGGATACACGCGGATGCCTTCGTTGCTTGATAGATCGAACAGGAGTTCGCGGCGTAAATCAGGTGCGGAGTGAGTCAGCGCAGCGCGCGTGATGGTGACGACAGAGATCACTTGTGCTGCAATTTGATTGGCGCGTGGGGTTTGTTCAACGACGCGATAGCTGGCAACCCACGCAGCCATACTGGCTGCGATCACAAAAGCGAGCAGGAAAAAAGTGCGCCAGAACAGGCCGCTTTTAATCCAGTTCAGGCGATTTGATGTGGTGGGCATCCTTTGCGTTTTCAGTCGGCCAGCGCTACCTTAGCGCGGCTTGCCTTCTGGAATGAAGACATAGCCGAGACCCCACACGGTTTGAATATACAGCGGCGTGGAAGGGTCAGGTTCTATCAGTTTGCGCAGGCGCGAAATTTGCACATCCAGGCTACGATCGAATACTTCATATTCGCGGCCACGCGCCAGTTCCATCAATTTTTCACGAGAAAGAGGTTGACGTGCATGACGTGCAAAGACTTTCAACACAGAAAATTCGCCGGTAGTCAGCGGTATGGTTTCATCATTTTTCTTCAGCGTGCGTGTGCCTAGATCGAGCACGAACTCGCCGAAGGTAAAGGATTGCGGTGTCTCGGATGGTGCGCCAGGGATTTCGTCTGGGGCGACACGGCGCAAGACGGCGCTGATGCGCGCAACTAATTCGCGTGGATTAAAAGGTTTGGCGAGATAATCGTCGGCGCCCATTTCCAGGCCGACGATGCGATCGACATCTTCGCCTTTGGCTGTGAGCATGATGATAGGTGTTTTGTCGCCGGCACCTCGCAGACGTCGGCAGATCGACAGGCCGTCTTCTCCCGGTAACATCAGGTCGAGTACCAGTAAATCGTAGCGTTCACGCAGCCAGAGCTTATTCATGGCTTGCGCATTCTCTGCGGTGACTACATTGAATCCCTGCTCGGCGAGATAGCGGCGCAGCAGATCGCGCAAACGCAGATCGTCATCTACTACCAGAATTTTTGTCTGGTGAGAATTGGTGGAGTGGGCCGTGTCCTTGCTGGGTGGATTTGTCGTATTCATTTTGCTATGGTAACGTCAGAAAGACTTCTCGACATAGCGAGGAGTGTAGGCATTACAAAGTGTTACAACCTTTACGGAAATGAACTTAGGGCTTGAGGCAAAGCAGCATAAACTTTGTGCATGGTTAATAAATATTTGCCAGGCATCCAAAAGTGCTGCGGAAGATGATGATGAATATAACATTGAAAAGAATGGGATTGGTATTGCTGCTGGTCAGTACGTTTGCTGGTACGACGGCGGTTTTTGCACAGTCGCGTTTTCAAAGCAATACATTCGGTTCCTACGTGCAAAACGATCGCAATAGAGGCGAGCAGAATCGCGGTGGCGATGATGGACGTCGTCAGCAAGCCGAGCGCAATTACGATAACAACCGCAATATGGAAAGACAGCAGGACCAGTCGCGCCGGGATGGACGTTTGTCTGCAGATGAGCGACGTGCCTTGCGTCGCCAGATCGATGAAGCCGGACGCGATATTTATGCGCCGCGTCGATAGGTAGTATTTGCCTGTACGGGATTCTGATTCCGCAAAAAGAAAAAGCCACCAAGATGTTTGGTGGCTTTTTCTTTTAAAACTTCTGGCGCGCTTTTCTAGAGATAGACCTGCGAGCGAGTGTGCGCTTTAACCAGTTACGATATGGCGGCTGACGGTTTTGTTTGCGGTTTGGCCGTTAGGGCCGTAGACGCTGCTGCCTTGCACGTTGCCGTGCTGCAAAATGTTGAGTACGTTTTGATTGCGCACCATTTGTTTGTTGATCAGCGTCCCGTTGACGCGATTGAGTTCTTTGGCCTCTTCAGCCAACTCTATGAGTTCATGCCAGGATTTGCTCGTGGTTGCCGAGGCGCCGGAGCTTTCCAACCAAGTCTTCATGCTGGATTCTTTTGCTTCGAAACCTGCTGCAGCCAAGGCTTTGTGGCGACCTGTTGCCAGCTCAGTCATGTGCGCGGCTGCTTTGGCTTTCGCTTCGGTCAGAGCAGAGATGCCATCGATATCAGCGGCAATCAGGTGCTCTTGTTCCAGCTTCAATAATTGCGTCAGAGCACGAACGGCTTTGTGTTCTTCACTCAAACTATCTGCAGGGCTGGTACCGAACGAATCCATGTTTATTAACCTTTACGTGCGGAGATCAGGTCTTTTACCGTATCCATCAATCCGTCGGCAACGCGTTCTGCATTCACCTGGAATTGACCACCGGCAATCGCTGCCTTGATCTCATCAACTTTTTTAGCATCAAATACGCTGGCACTGGAAACTTGACTTGTCAGTGCCTGCACCTGTGTCGACAACGTTACATTGGAAGAGGCCGCGCCAGTATCAGCTTTCTCCGGCGCCTTCCCAGCACGAGTTTGCGTTGCTGCAACGCCTACTCCTGCGATTTTCTTACTTGCGTCATTAATTTTCACGACATCACCCCGTTTGGTTTGCGGCAAAACGCCTATCTCTGCTTGGTCTATCGGCGTAATCACGGCAAACTTTAGTCCTAAATAGGTGAAACGTAAAACATTGTGTATTAATTTATGTTGCTAATACGTTAACTCTACTATCCCGCCCAACTTCGCAATTCCGCTCACAACCTGGCCTGCCGGTGTGCGTACTTGTGTCAATTGCCCTTCGTTTGCATTGTTCAAGGCGCGTGCTTCGCTGGATACGCTGAAGCCGTCACCATTAAAAACGACGCGTACTGCCTGACCTTGCTGTATCGCCTGCTGATTGCGTAAAGCGTCCTGGCGCAACGGTGAGCCTAATGAAATGGTGGTGGCTGCGGTACGGCCGATTGCCAGCGATGCGTCAGTAATGACGCCGGACGGCAAATTAGTCAGGTCGCCCTTGACCTTGGCGATATCGCCCTGGGTGATGGTTTGTCCTTGCGCTAATGGTGCGGCGGCGGCGATGTATTCACCATGTACCCGCACCTGCGCTGAAACGTAAATAGTCCACGCCGATGGCGCGTTACAACGTATGCCTACCGTCGTTTTCCCCCAAGCCTTGCTGGCTGGCGGCAAAAATCCTTCCGGCACAGTGCAAGCCGGCAACTTCATGCGGGGATCGATCGCCCCGACCGTTACCTGTACTTCGCCAGGCAATCCGGTTGCCTGTGTACGTAAGAACTGTTCAGCCGTCTGTTTCAGCACAGCCAGATCCTGACGCGGCTCAGCGGCGGTCTGTGCCAATGCTAGTTGCGTAGGCAATGAAAGCAAGGCGGAGAGAGCGGCGATAGCGATGTGGAAAGAGTGTTTCATGGCGGCCAATGTAGTGATTGCTCGATCATGGTACTGATTTCGAGCGCAGGTAAAGCCGGGAATAGCATGGATTTTTGTCTTCTTATCGTTTGATCGAAGCGTAGGGGTGCTCCGTATGATCGACGCTATACAAATCCATTATCAGTGCAAGGTAGCCAATCCTTGAATGCACACTTCGGAGGTCGTAATGATCGGAAAACTTGATGACTTGATGCGCTTTCAGGAGACGGCACTGAGTTTGCGTGCGCAACGCCAACAATTGCTGGCATCGAATATTGCGAATGCGGACACGCCTAACTTCAAGGCGCGTGACATCGATTTTAACAAGGCCTTGCAAGGCGCGCTAGCACGCAGTACTGGCGCGGCGGCATCGCCGAATGAATTGGCTAAAACATCGACGACGCATTTGTCATCTAAGGTGTTGCCAACCTTGGGTGGTGCGCCGCTACTGTACAGCAATACGCAGCAGGGCAATGTCGACGGCAATACCGTGGATATGGATGTGCAGCGTAATCAGTTTACTGATAACGCCATGCGCTACGAGGTCGGCCTGACACTTGTCTCGTCGAAGATCAAGGGAATGCTTACCGCCATCCAAGGACAATAACCATGTCGCTATTTAATATTTTCAACGTCGCCGGTTCGGCCATGAGTGCGCAAAGTCAGCGCCTCAATGTGGTATCGAGCAATATCGCCAATGCGGAAAGCACGACCAGTGCAAACGGCAAGACGTATCGCGCGAAACAGGTGGAGTTTCAATCGCTGCCAATGAAGGGTGGTGCTACTTCAACTGGCGTCAAAGTCAATCGTGTGGTCGAAGATGCTTCTCCATTAAAGATGGTCTTCGATCCGAAACATCCGAATGCGGATGAAACCGGCCACGTCGCGATGCCGAACGTCAACGTGGTGGAAGAGATGGTCAATATGATCTCCGCTTCACGCTCCTATCAGACCAACGTCGAAACCATGAACACGGCGAAGACGATGCTACTTAAAACGCTGACGCTCGGTCAGTAAAAACAATAAGGACTCATCATGACCGCAGTCAACAGTAATACCACCGTTCTGCCGCAAGCATTGCTGGACCAGATGAATGGTGCCAGCGCCAGCAAAAAAAGTACGGCAGAAGAAGCGCAGGATCGCTTTCTGACCTTGTTGGTAACGCAGATGAAAAATCAGGATCCGCTGAATCCACTGGATAACGCACAAGTCACCAGCCAGTTGGCGCAATTGTCGACCGTCACCGGTATCGATAAGTTGAATGGCACGTTGGAATCTTTGATGGGTAGTTACCAGACCAGCCAATCGTTGCAAGCAGCGAACATGATTGGTCACGGTGTGCTCGCTCCGGGATCGGCTATTAGCCTGACAGAAAGCAAAGGTTTGATGGGTGTTGAATTCCCGCAAGCTGTGGATACGGCAACAGTGACAGTCAAGGACTCTACAGGCAAGGTCGTCCAGACTATCGATCTCGGCAAGCAAACAGCCGGCACGGTGCCGCTGTTGTGGGACGGCAGTATGGCCGATGGCACTAAAGCGCCAGACGGCAATTACACATTTGAAGTCACTGCCAGCCTTGGTGGTACGGCTGTGAAGGTCAATCCACTGCAATTCGGCATAGTCACGACTGTCTCGACTTCGTCCACCGGTGTGCAGATCAATGTACCTGGTTTGGGTGCATTGAATCTCTCAGATATACGTCAAATTCTTTAATGCAGCGGCACATCAACCAGGAGAAATAGAATGAGTAGTTTCCAACAAGGTTTGAGCGGATTGAATGCCGCAAGCAAAAGTCTTGAAGCTATCGGTAATAACGTTGCCAACTCCGGCACCGTAGGTTTCAAGCAATCGCAAGTTCAGTTTTCAGACATCTACGCCAGCACATTGTCTGGTTCCGGTGCAGCGCAGATCGGTATCGGCACCCAGATCGCACGCGTGGCGCAATTATTCAGCCAAGGCAATATCACTGCGTCGAACAATCCGCTGGATATGGCTATCAATGGCGACGGTTTTTTCCGTATGAGCAGCGGCGGCACGATTAGCTATGCACGTAACGGCCAGTTTGAATTGACGAAGGAAGGTTATATCCAGAGCGCATCCGGTGCGCGCCTGACCGGTTATATGGCCGATGCAAACGGTGTGATTCAATCGGGTGCACCGACTGAATTGATCATCAACAAGGCTGATCTGGCTCCGAAAGCAACGACCAAGTACGAACTCAAGCTGACGCTGGATTCGCGCAAGGATGCATTGGACCCGCTCAATTTTAATCCAGATGATCCGGCTACCTTCAGCGATTCCACTTCGGCATCTGTGTATGACAGTTTGGGTAACGCGCATGTGCTACGTACCTTCTATGTCAAGACCGCTGGTGGCGAATGGAGCGTATTTGCAACCAATGACGGCGTACCTATCGGCTACAACTTGCCGACCGATGCAACCAATCCACCAATACCACTGGGAACTATGGATTTCGGTACAGGTGGCGTCTTGGTAGGCACTACGCCAAGTCCATTAGTTGCAGACATGGCTGTGACTACAGGTGCAGCGACGCCTTTCCAGATCGCTATCGATTACAAAGGTACACAGCAATTTGCTCAAACCTTTGGCATTAATAAGCAGCTTCCAGATGGTTATCCGGCAGGCACCTTAACCGGCTTTGATGTTGCCAATGACGGCTCCATCGTCGGGCGTTACACCAATGGCCAGGTAAACGTGTTGGGTCAAGTCATTCTGTCCAGTTTTGCCAATCCAAATGGCTTGCAAAACATTGGCGACAATCAATGGGTGGAAACAGCTGAATCCGGTGTGCCATTGACCAGTACTCCTGGTAGTAGCGGTCTGGGTGCGGTGCAATCGGCGCGAATTGAAGAATCGAACGTCGATTTGACAGCAGAGCTGGTCAACATGATTACTGCACAGCGCTATTACCAGGCCAATGCACAAACCATCAAGACGCAGGATCAGATCATGCAGACTTTGGTGAATTTGCGTTAATGCATTAAGCGATTTGCATTAATGAAGGTGACCAATGATCGGCGTGTTTGTCTTCTTGTCATACGAACACGCACGATCACAGGAGGAATGAAATGGATAGGCTGATTTATACCGCGATGTCGGGTGCCAAGCAGATTCTGGAGCAGCAGGCCACGACTTCACACAATCTGGCTAACGTCTCGACAGCAGGTTTCCGCGCCCAGCTCGACACTTTCCGTGCCGTGCCTGTTGTGAGCAATGGTTTGCCGACACGCACCTTTGTCGTTGACTCTACGGTAGGCACGGATTTCCGTGCTGGTCCGATTCAACAGACGGGCCGCACGCTGGATCTTGCTGTGCAGGGAAAAGGCTGGCTTGCTGTTGAGCGCGCTGACGGTACCGAAGGTTATACGCGCGGCGGCAGCTTGAAGCTGAATGAAAACGGCGTCTTGCAGACTGAAGGCGGATTGAATGTGTTGGCGGATGGTGGACCGATCACGATTCCACCTAACGTGAAAATTTCATTTGCCAAGGATGGCACGATTTCTTCCGTTGACTCCGGCACGACGCCGGGTGCAACGATTGAAATTGCTCGTCTCAAATTGGTTAATCCGGACGAGGCCAATCTCGTGCGCGGTACGGATGGCTTGTTCGTGACCAAAGATGGCCAGCCGGCAGATGTCGATGCCACTGTAGGTGTGATCAGCGGTGCGGTTGAAGGCAGCAATGTCAACGTGGTGGATGCCATGGTCAACATGATCAGCCTGGCGCGACAGTTTGAATTAAACATGAATATGCTGAAGCATGCGGAGAGTAACGCTGCCAAAGCCACTGAATTTCTCGCTTTGAGTTAATGCGAGTACAGGCAAAATGAAGATGGATGCTGAGTCCGTAAGTAGTTTGCCGAAATACTGGAGAAGAAAATGATACGTTCACTATGGATAGCCAAAACAGGTCTGGATGCGCAACAAACGCAGATGGACGTTATCTCCAATAACTTGGCCAACGTCAGTACTACAGGCTTCAAGCGCACGCGCGCTGTATTCGAGGACTTGTTGTATCAAAACTTGCGTCAACCAGGTGCGGCATCGTCGCAGCAGACACAACTGCCATCCGGTTTGCAAATCGGTACCGGTGTGCGTCCTGTTGCAACTGAGCGCATTCATACGCAAGGCAATTTGCAACTGACCAGCAATAGCAAGGATCTGGCGATTCTGGGCGATGGTTTCTTCCAGGTGATGATGCCGGATGGCACCACCGCTTATACGCGTGATGGCTCCTTCCAGAGTGATAACCAGGGACAGATGGTGACGTCCAGCGGTTTCCCGATTCAGCCTGCGATCATCATTCCTGCGAATGCCACTGCGATTTCAGTCAGCCGCGACGGTATCGTGAGCGTCACTGTGCCAGGTACCACAGCGCAGACTCAGGTCGGTACGCTGCAACTGGCGACCTTCATCAATTCGGCTGGTCTGGAGAGCAAGGGCGAAAACCTATATGTGGAAACCACCGCATCCGGCAATCCAACTACGAACAATCCAGGCACCAATGGCGCCGGTTTCGTGCAACAGAATTATGTAGAAACATCGAACGTGAACGTTGTTGAAGAAATGGTCAATATGATCCAGACACAACGTGCTTACGAGATCAACAGCAAGGCGATTACGACGTCGGATCAAATGCTGCAACGCTTGACACAGATCTAAGCAGTCTGGAGCGTAGAGGAGTTGTAATGAAGAGCAAGTTACTTAATCTGATGCTGGTCGCTATCGTCTTTCTCGGCGGTTGCGGCGGCATGCCAGAAACAATAGTGCAGACACCATTGTCGGCGCGACCACAGTCTGCCAGCGCCATTAAGCCAGCGGCAAACGGTGCAATTTTTCAATCGGCTTCCTACCGCCCAATTTTTGAAGATAAGCGTGCGCGTCTGATAGGCGACACGATTACGATCACGATTAACGAAAATAGCTCTGCAGGCAAACTTGCGGGTAGCTCCGGCAGCAAATCCGGTAGCGTGAATGCAGCGGCACCCAGCCTGTTTGGTTTGTTTGGTGGTGTGACTCAGAATCTGAACGCGAGTGCATCGTCGGCTGCGCAATTTGCAGAGAAGGGTGCCGTTACTTCCAGTAATAATTTTGTGAGTACCATCACCGTTACCGTCATCGATGTACTGTCGAATGGCAATCTGGTGGTCGCTGGTGAGAAGCAAGTCTCGCTGGATAAGGGAGCTGAATTTATTCGTTTCTCTGGTGTGGTTGACCCTATTTTCGTGGGTTCCGGCAATATTGTTTCGTCGACTAGAGTTGCCGATGCGCGCATCGAATATCGTACCAATAGTCGTATTGACGGTGCCGAAGTGATGTCCATGATGGCCCGCTTTTTCTTGAGTGTCGTGCCTTTTTAATGCCGATGCTGATAGGACTTTCCATGAATACCGTATCTGTTATATCGCTGAAAAAATCGCTGCAAATCATTGCATGTTCAATGTGTCTGTTGATGCCGTTTGCATCGCAGGCTGAACGTCTGAAGGATCTCGCCAGCGTGCAAGGCGTTCGTCAGAATCAATTGATCGGTTACGGTTTGGTTGTCGGTCTGGATGGTAGCGGCGATCAAACGACGCAAACGCCGTTTACGATTCAAAGCATCATCAGCATGATGCAGCAGATGGGTGTCAACCTGCCGCAAGGTATCAATATGCAGTTGAAAAACGTCGCTGCCGTAATGGTGACGACATCGCTGCCTGCATTCGCACAACCTGGACAAACGCTGGATATCACCGTGTCTTCCATGGGTAATGCCAAAAGCTTGCGCGGCGGTACCTTGCTGATGACGCCGCTCAAAGGTGCTGATGGTCAGATCTACGGTATGGCGCAAGGTAACGTCGTCGTTGGTGGCGCAGGTGCGGCTGCTAACGGTAGCAAGGCACAGATCAACCATTTGAGCGTTGGTCGTATTTCTGCCGGCGCTACAGTTGAGCGTGCAGTGGTAACGTCGTTGGGGCAGGGCGATCTGATTTTTCTGGAGTTGAAGGATAGCGATTTTTCTACTGCCAGCCGCGTGGTTGATGCAGTGAACAAGCGTTTTGGTCCGGAAACAGCCGCAGCACAAGATGGCCGCGTCATTCGTGTGCGTGCACCAATGAGCAATGACGAACGCGTGTCCTTTCTGGGTGCATTGGAAAGCATCAATGTCACACCGGCACAAGTAAGCGCAAAAGTAATTTTGAATGCACGTACAGGTTCCGTCGTGATGAATCAAGCTGTGACACTGGATACCTGTGCGGTATCGCACGGCAATCTGTCCGTCACAATCAATACACAGCCGATTATCAGTCAGCCTGCACCATTCTCCGGTGGACAAACTGTAGTTGCGCAGCAATCGCAAATCGAGATCAACAAAGATCCGGGCAAAGTCATACTTTTGAAAAATTCAGCGTCCTTGGCTGATGTGGTCAAGGCATTGAATTCGATAGGTGCAACGCCGCAAGATTTGCTGGCGATTTTGCAAGCGATGAAAGCAGCAGGTTCACTGCGCGCAGAACTGGAAATTATTTAAGCTCACTATGATTACGCCTGCCGACAATTCGAACAGCAGCCTCGCGATCGATGCCAAGGGCCTCGAATCACTGAAGCAATCTGCGCGGCAGAATTCGCCTGATTCACTGAAGGCGGCTGCCAAGCAATTCGAAGCACTCTTCATGAACATGATCATGAAGAGCATGCGCGAAGCGACACCGCAAGACGGTATTCTGGACAATCAGCAAACCAAGATGTACACGTCGATGCTGGATCAGCAATTGAGCCAGAATCTGGCCAGCCGCGGCATTGGCCTGGCAGATGTGTTGATCCGTCAATTGTCTAGCAATCAGATGAATTCCGCAGTCGCACCTGATGGTGCCGATGCGGCGAAGGATCTAGCTGACCCATCGGCAAGTTTGAGAACGGAAATCATGCGTTCGATGGCGGAGCGCAATGCGCTTGCCGCACAGCGTTCGAATGCCGCTCACGCTTTGCAATCAGGCGGTAGCGTTACTTCAGCTTCTGCCAAACCTGCTCACGTACAGGCCTTCCAGGACAAATTGAGCGCACACGCGGAAGAGGCCAGTCTTACTACAGGCATTCCAGCCAAATTCATGCTGGGACAGGCCGCGTTGGAAAGCGGTTGGGGCAAACGCGTTATCAAGACTGCCGATGGCAGTAGCAGCAACAATCTGTTTGGTATCAAGGCAGGCGCCAACTGGAAAGGCAAAACTGTGGATGCGGTGACCACCGAGTATGTAGATGGCGTCGCGCAAAAACGTGTTGAGAAATTCCGTGCTTATGATTCCTACGCTGATTCATTCCGCGATTACGCGAAGCTGTTACGCAGTAATCCGCGTTACGAAAAAGTATTGGCGAACGCTAGTGACGTGAATGGCTTTGCGCAAGGTTTGCAGCGTGCAGGTTATGCAACTGACCCGAATTACGCCACTAAACTGACAAACCTGATCAATCGTAATTTGTCCGCTTAATCAGTCTTATATTTGCAAGAAATATAACTTTCTTGCATTAACAACATGATCTTCGGCTCAAGTTTTTCACCGATGTGCCGTACATACCAACATAGAGTTAATAAATAAATTATGTCTAATCTTCTCAGCATTGCTCAAAGTGGACTTGCCGCAGCCCAGGCTGGAATTGCTACGACAGGACACAATATTGCCAACCAGGCGACGCCAGGCTATAGCCGGCAGTTGGTAATTCAGGCATCGCTGGGCGGTCAGAATATCGGTGGCGGTTATATCGGCAACGGTACCAACGTAGAAACCGTTAAACGCATCTATAACGATTTCCTCGGCGCGCAAATAATCGGCGCGCAATCCAGCAAAAGCCAGCTGGATACGTATTACGCGCAGATCAGCAAGGTCAACAATATGATGGCCGATTCGGATGTCGGATTGACACCGGTCATTGCAGATTTCTTCAAGGGTGTTGCGGATCTGGTTGCCAATCCAGGTACTGCGTCATCACGTCAGGCCATGTTGTCGGGAGCGGAAGCACTGACTGCACGCTTTCAAAGTATGGATGCGCAATTCCGCGGTATGCGTGATGGCGTGAATGATTCAATCAGCGGTGCCATCACCGATATCAATGCTTACGCCAAGCAGATTGCGCAATTAAATGACGCGATCGCCAAGGCACAGAACGGCACCGGTCAACCACCAAATGATTTGCTCGATCAACGTGATCTTTTGGTCGGTGAATTGGCGAAGCAAAGCAAGGTGTCGGTGGTTAAACAAGATGGCAGTTACAACGTCTTCATCGGTAATGGTCAACCTATCGTGGTGGGGACATCCGCGTATGAACTGACTGCCGTTACATCGCCGACCGATCCTGGCCGTACCGAAGTTGGTTATGTCACAAACGGTAAGACGGTGATCTTGCCGGAAAGTGCATTAGTCGGCGGTAATCTGGGTGGCTTGTTTGAATATCGCAGCAAGACCTTGGATGTGATACAGAATTCACTGGGACGTATTGCGCTTGGATTGGCGGCAACCTTCAATGCGCAACATAAGCTGGGACAAGATCAAAACGGCAATTTGGGCGGCGATTTTTTCAGCATGGCTCCGCCTGTTGTGAATGCCAGTAACAAAAATACCGGTAATGCGAATATTAGTGCCAGTATCAGCGACGTAGGTGCTCTGACGACGAGTGATTATCGTTTGACCTACGATGGCACCAACTATAACGTGACGCGTCTGTCGGATAACGCATCGATGTATTCGAATGCGGCTTTTCCTACAACGGCAATTGATGGCGTGACTTTCGCACAAGGCGCTGGCGCAATGGCTGCCGGTGATGAGTTCGTTATCAGACCGACGATCAATGGTGCATCTGGTCTGAGTGTATTGATCAAGGATGTGAAAGAAATTGCCGCAGCGACGCCGATTCGTACTAACGCACCAACGACGAATACAGGCACTGGCGCGATCAGCGCAGGCACGATCAATTCAAGTTTTACCGGAGCGACGGTTACGCCGGCAGTGACCTTGACGTTTGATGCTGCGACTGGAACCTTGAGTGGTTTCCCGGCCGGTATGCCTGTGACAGTAACGACAAATGGTGTTCCAACGACATTCCCTGCTGGTACGCCAGTCACTTACACAGCAGGTTCCAGCATCTCGTTCGGTGGCGCTGAGATCACGATGACCGGCGCACCAGCCAATGGCGATACTTTCACTATCAGCAGCAATTCAAACGGCGATGGTGATAACCGCAATATGCTGGCATTGGGGCAGCTCCAGACCAAGAATGTCTTGCAGGGCGGCACCGCCAATTACAACACCGCTTACAGTCAGCTCGTAAGTTTGGTCGGCAATAAAACACGCGAACTGGAAACCAATAGTGCTGCCGAAGGTGCATTGCTTAAGCAGATGCAGACGGCGCAGCAATCGGAGTCGGGCGTCAATCTCGATGAAGAGGCAACCAATTTGTTGCGCTATCAACAGGCTTATCAGGCGTCCGGTAAAGTGATGCAGGCAGTCAGCGATATGTTCAATGTGTTGATTTCATTAGGCCGATAAGGATTACAGATCATGCGCATTAGCACGAATACAATTTTTGAAATGGGCTCGGGCAAGATCGGTGACATGCAGGCTGCCATGCTCAAGACGCAGCAGCAGATCTCGACCAACCGTCGTGTTCTGACACCATCCGATGATCCTGTTGCAGCTGCAGCGGCATTGGGCGTGAATCAAGCCATGGCAATGAACGATCAGCTCGCCGTTAATCGTTCAAATGCGAAAAGTGCTTTGTCAGAAGAGGAAAGTGTTCTGCAAAGCATTAACTCCTTATTGCAATCAGTCAAAGATGTAGTTGTTTCTGCAGGTAGTGGTGCATTGACTGATCAAGATCGTCAAACGTACCTTACTCAATTACGTAGTAATTTTGACGAACTGATGGGCTTGGCGAATACACGTGATAGTAACGGCAATTATATTTTTGCTGGCTATCAAACCTCGACCCAACCTTTTACTCAGTCAGCTACAGGCGCTAACTATAATGGCGATCAGGGACAGCGCATGTTGCAGGTTGGTACTGCGCGTCAATTGTCATCGGGCGACTCTGGTTCTGCAGTTTTTGAGGGCGGTGTTACGGGTAATGGACGTTTCGTTACCGCTGCGAGTACAAGCAATACCGGGACCGGTATTGTCAGCACCGGATCGGTTACTGATCTTGCTCAGTTGACTGGTCATAACTATGGCGTCACGTTTGCTGTTGATGCAACAACAGGTGCAACGACTTATCTGGTAACTGAAACACCACCACCTGCCATACCTGCGACACCGCAACCTTATGTGAGCGGCCAGGCAATTACATTCGGCGGCATGCAGTTCGATATCAAGGGTAGTCCGGCTGATGGCGACACGTTTAGCGTGAAACCAAGTACGACTCAAAGTGTTTTTACTACGATCACAGATTTGATCGGAGTACTGTCTACATCTGCGGTTGGCCCCGCTGGGCAGACTAAATTGGCGAATGGTTTGGCGACAGCGAATACCAATATCGAAAATGCGCGTGAGAATATTTCCACCGTGCGCACTACAATTGGCACGCGCTTAAAAGAAATCGACAATCTTGATAGTGCAGGCTCTGACTTAAAAATTCAGTACACGAAGACTTTGAACGACTTGGTAGGTGTAGATCCGGTTGAGGCCTACTCACAATTTACGCAACAGCAATTTACGCTGGAAGCAGCACGTCAAACATTCATGAAAATTGCTGGTCTGTCTTTGTTCAATATGATGAATTGATAAGCAGGCTTGTCTGCGCAATTGCAAAGACAAGCCGACTCTATCTTCACTGCTTAGTTAAGCGGTGTTAGCGCCACAGTAATTCTCCCCATCGCATCAATTCCTTCCTGCAGTAAATTGATAATCGGATTCATCAGATAAGGCAGCACTATGCCTATCATGATGAAGCCGACGCCGATCGTGATCGGGAAGCCGATACCAAAAATATTCAATTGAGGCGCTGCACGCGTCAAGATGCCGAGCGCGATATTCGTAATCAGCAAGGCTGCGACGATAGGCAAGGACAGTTGCACCCCCGCGCTGAAGATACGGCCGCCCCAGTGGACTACTTGCAGCATGCCTCCAGGCGATATAAAGCTGCTGGTAATAGGCAGTAACTCAAAACTCTGTGCCAATGTACTCAGCAAGACCAAATGCAAATTGGTCGCAAGATAAATCATGAGTGTCAGCAAAGCGAGAAATTGACTGATCGCTGATGAGCGCGCACGTGTTTGCGGATCGAAAAAACTGGCGAAGCCCAGGCCCATGGTCATGCCGGTAATTTCACCAGCCATTTCAACACCGGCAAAAGCAATACGCATGGCAAAGCCCATCGCCAGGCCGATGATCAATTGCTGCATCAGTATCAACAATCCGGTTGGCGAGAATGGGTCCATCGCCGGCATGGCTGGCACTGTGGGTGCAATGATGATGGCAAGCATGATGCCCAGCCCGATTTTGACGCGTGCCGGCACACTCACATTACCGAACAGAGGCGCGACCGTAACCAAGCCCATGATCCGCGTGAGCGGCCACAGGAAGGCGGCAATCCAGGTGTTCAGTTCTGCGCTGGTGAGATTGATCATGCCGATCTGCTGGAGGTATAGGCAGAGGTGCTTGCGTGTGACACTAGCTGACGAACAAAGGAATGTTGGTAAACATTTCGCGCATGTAGTCGAGTAGTACTGTCAGCATCCATGGCCCTGCTACGACGAGTGCGACAAAAATGCCGACCAGTTTCGGGATGAAGGAGAGGGTGGTTTCATTAATTTGTGTGGCGGCCTGGAAGATACTGACGACCAGACCGATGCCGAGTGCGACCAGCAACATTGGCGCGGCCACCATCAACGTGACTTCAATTGCGTGACGGCCCATGGTCATGACGGTTTCGGGAGTCATAGCGTCCTCAGTAGAAACTTTGCGCGAGCGAGCCGATCAGCAATTGCCAGCCATCGACTAGAACAAACAGCATCAACTTGAATGGCAACGCCACAATGGCGGGCGATACCATCATCATCCCCATCGACATCAAGACGCTGGCGACCACCATGTCGATAATCAGGAAGGGAATGAAAATCGCAAAGCTGATCTGGAATGCAGTTTTTAATTCGCTGGTCACGAAGGCCGGTACCAATATACGCAATGGAATATCTTCCGGTCCCTGCAAGTCAGGGCCTTTGGATAATTTGACGTACAGTGCCAGATCGGATTCACGTGTTTGCTTGAGCATGAAAGTTTTCAGCGGCGCAACAGCCTTGTCCAAGGCTTCCGTCATTTGAATCTTGTTTTGCGAGAAGGGCTGATATGCGTCGACGTAAATCTTGTCGAGCACCGGGCTCATGACAAACAGAGTCAAGAAAAGAGAGAGGCCGATGATGACTTGATTTGGCGGTGAGCTTTGCGTACCGAGTGCCTGACGCAACAACGACAGCACGATGATGATGCGCGTGAAGCTGGTCATCATCAGTAATGCTGCCGGTAGGAAAGAGAGTCCAGTCAGCAGCAGTAAGGTTTGCAGGCTGAGTGAATAGTTCTGGCCGCCACCGGCTGCCGGTGTGCTGGTGAATGCAGGCAGACCTTGCGCCATCGCGGCGATAGGTAAGGCCAGCAATAGCAGCGGCAAGCCGCGGCGTACTAATGGATAAAATTTATTGGCCATTGCGTTTTTCAATTGTTTGCGCAAGCCAGGTCGAGAAGTTTCTCGAAGGCGGTGCTTCAGTTGCGATCGTGGTTTCTTGCTTAGGCATGGTTGCCAGAGAATTGACGCGACCTGGCGCGACGCCGACGACTATCCATTGGTCTGCTACTTCAACCACGATGACGCGTTCACGACTGCCGACGCTGACGCCACCGATAATCTTGATGTTGGCGTTGTTGACGCCTTTGCCTGCGTTAAGGCGACGCAACAACCATGCTGCGGCTGCCATCAAGCCTAGTACAACGACCAGCCCTAGCGATACCTGCAATAGATTGCCGGCAGTCGACGGAACAGCGGTCTTGGCGGAAGCGGTGGCTGCGTGGACGCTGGCCGTGAGCAAGCTCGAAGCGAGCAGCCCTGATGCGAGTAAGGCAGGACGAATGCAAATCATCTGTTCAGTTTTCGAATACGTTCCGCAGGTGTGATGATGTCGGTCAGGCGAATACCGAATTTGTCATTGACGACGACAACTTCACCTTGTGCGATCAGACAGCCATTGACCAATACATCCATAGGCTCACCAGCTAAACCGTCGAGTTCGACGACCGAGCCTTGTGCCAATTGCAGCAGATTCTTGATGGCGATCTTGGTGCGACCAAGTTCAACCGTCAATTGCACTGGAATATCGAGAATGAAGTCGATATCGTTGTGCGTACCTGTCTTCAAGTCGCCACCGGCGAAATCCTTGAATACGGTAGCCGATGCAGGTTTGGCGTCTATCGCAGCCGCTTCGGTCTGCTCTTGTTCCGCCATCGCTGCACCCCAATCGTCCTCTACTGTGGTTTGCGGTTCGTTTTCATCAGCCATGATCTTCTCCTTGCGTTGAATCGTTTGCGCTATAGATCAGTTTTTCTACGCGCAATGCGTATTGTCCGTTCAGCTTCCCATACGAGCATTCCATCACCGGCACGCTATCAACTTCAGCGGTAATTGTGTCTGGCACGGCGATAGGGATGATGTCGCCTTTTTGCATATTCAAGATATCGCCCAGCGTGACTTTGGCCGAGCCCATATTCGCCAGAATTTCTACTTCTGCGGTCTGGATTTGTTGTGTCATCAAACGTATCCAGCGCTTATCCATTTCCAGCGTTTCACCCTGCATGCTGCTGGTCAGCAGATCGCGGATCGGTTCGATCATCGCGTATGGTGTGCAGAAGTGCATATCGCCGCTGACCGGACCGAGTTCGATCGTGAACGTAGTTGCCACGACGACTTCATTTGGCGTCGCAATATTGGCGAACTGGGTATTCATCTCGGAACGGATGTATTCGAATTCGACCGGATAAACCGGTTCCCACGATTTGGCGTAGGTTTCGAAAATAATACCGAGTATGCGTTGAATGATGCGTTGTTCTGTCTGCGTAAAGTCGCGACCTTCTACACGAGTGTGGAAGCGGCCATCGCCACCGAACAGATTATCGACCAGCAGGAATACCAGATTCGGATCGAGCACGATCAGGCCGGTACCGCGCAGCGGCTTCATGTGGATCAGATTCAGATTGGTTGGCACCACCAGATTGCGGATGAATTCGCTGTACTTGGAGACGCGTACCGGACCGATCGATACTTCCGCACTACGGTGCAGGAAGTTGAACAGACCTATGCGCAACAGACGCGAAAAGCGTTCATTGATAATTTCCAGCGTAGGCATCCGACCACGGACGATACGCTCTTGCGTTGCCAGATTGTAGGGGCGTACGCCCGTCGCATCTTCCGGCTTACCGGTCTCATCCTGATCGCCATTGACGCCCTTGAGCAGGGCATCAACTTCTTCTTGAGAGAGGAAATTATCGGCCATGATCTTATTGAACGACGAATGAGGTAAATAAAACGTTGGTAACGTTCACTGTTTGGCCTTGTGGCGTAAATGGCTGTTTAAAGACAGCAATGATTTCTTCAGAAAGCTTGTTCTTGCCTTCGACGCTCAGAATCTCGGAAGCTTTTTTGCCCGACAACAAAAGCAGCAAGCGGCTGCGTACGTGCGGCATGTAAAGCTTGATCAAATCCAGTTGTGCCTGATTTGGCACTTGTAGCGTGAAGCTGGTTTGCAGGAATTGCTCACCGTTCTCGCCTTGCAAGTTCACCGTGAATGCTTCCATCGGCAAAAATACTGGTGGCTTGCTCAGATCGACGGCATCAGCCGCTTTCGGCGCATGCGACTCCGCTTTGTGACCAAGGAAGTACCATGCACCTGCGCCACCAGCACCCAGTGCGAGCACAAGCACAATCAAAATGATCAATAGGCGGGATTTCGGTTTCCCAGTTGCTGTATCGGCGCTACCTTTTGCGCCTGCCTTTGGTGCTGCTGTTGCCATCTGTTTTCCTCAAGTACGACATGAGTTCTTTTACTTACATGCCATTATTAAAAAAAAACGACACACAGGATGCATTGAAAAGAGAGGGGAACACGACGCATATCGACGTATTCGCGCCATCAAGGCCTGAGGTCGAATCTTCTAGCGGGGTTCCGTTCTGCCATTTGGCAGAGACGAAAGCGATGCTCAAGGCGTATTAAACCATTATTAATTGCAGCAAACATCTGCAGTGTGCGAAAACAATGCGAATTTTAATGAAGGCGGCACATACGTTGCCGTTCAGAGACGTGATCAGGCTGGATGGCAAGTAACAGGATGGCAATTTTCTGTTGCAACTGCCATCCGTCCTTCTTCAGGCAAATGTATCGACGATCCCGGTACCAGCGGTGGAGACGGGGATGTGGCTGACATGCAGTGCCGGATCTACGGCATTGTCGGCTTGATTCGACTGACGCGGACCGCCTTGGCGCTGTTCACTGAAAGCGCCTTGCTGATTAGGCGAACCGGCGCTGACGTTGGATTGACCCAATTGAATACCAGCGTCGTTCAACATCTCGCGCAGACGCGGCATGGCGGCTTCCAGCGCATGGCGGACTTCAGGCTGATGTGCGGTGAAGTTGGCAGTGGCCTGGTTGTTGGAGACATGTAACGTGACTTGCATCGGTCCCAGATCAGGCGGATTCAATGTCAGCGTTGCGCTTTGCTGCACGCCTTGCACCATCCACACTACTTTTTGACCCAAGGCCTGATTCCAGTCCGGCGTGCCGACTTGTGGCGCGAGTTTGTTGGATTGTGGGCCTTGTGCTTCGTTCATCTGCTGCAATGCTGCAGTTGTGAGTGCAGCGACATTTTGCGGATTGGATACGGTGGCTGGTTCGATGGCCTTAGCGGTTTGTACAACGGCAGCGGCTACTTCAAGATCGGTTTTAGTTGCTGCTGGCGCAGGTTTGCCATCGCTGGCTGCATTAGTCGCTTTATCGAGTGCAGAAACGAAATCAGATTTTTTGCCTATTGCATCTTTTTCGCTGGTACTGGCTGCTCCTGTTGTAGCAGCGCCTAGCGTGATGTCGGCGACAGTGTCAGTTGTAAGGCCAGTACCTTTGCCGAGTTTGACTGAGGCATCGGTCTCAGCAGTCGCTGCTGGTGTGACGGCAGTTGCGGTATTGGCTTGTGTCAGGGCTGCGACAAAGGCGAGCAATTCAGCCGAAACGGTGGTTGGCTCGGTATCGGTTTCATCCGTTTTGCCATCGGCTACGGGCGCGGCTTTGTCAGCGTCCGTTGTTTTGGCTGCTTCGGTAGGCGTTGCTGCGGTATTGGCGTCGCTCTTGGTCTTGGTTTTGTCGCCGTTATTGGCACTATCTTTAGGCGCGTTCTTGCTGGCTTCGTTGGCGCTGTTGCCGGAATTGTTGCGACCTGCGATTTCACGCGACAGCATTTGATTGAACGTGCCCGCATCAGAGGTTGAGCTGGCGTCTTGTTTATTGCCGGGAGCTGGTGCCTGCAATACGCTGAGAGGGCTGTTGACTGCTGAGGTGTTCATCGTTGTGCCGCCTTCTTGATCGTTTATCTTTTGTACTGCAAAGCTCTTGCAGCGTGTTCATCTGTCTGTTTTTGGTCGCGTTTATTTTCTTGCAACTGCTTCGCTTTCAAAGCCCGATTGGCTAGCGTGCCGTAGGACATGCGCTTGCGTTCACTGGCTTGCCAGGCTGCTCGTTCGCGATCAACACGAATATGTGCGTCGCGGACCACTAATTGCTGACTGGTGATCGCCTGTTCCAGCTTGTCCAGAAAAAGCTGGTAATTGCGATAACCCATCGCCGTCAAACCGGTGGTCAGGTTTTGCTGAAAACGCGCTGCGTAATCGTCGCGATATTGCTGCAGCAAAGCCAGTTTTTGTTCGGTTTCTTCGGCGGCCTTCATGCATTTCCCAAGACGTTTGGCGGCCTCGTCGGTTTCCTTGGTCGCCAATTCGATCAGTGTGTCTAATGCAGAAGATGTAGCCATTTTTCTTGATTATATTTTTGAGAACGAAGTGCCCATCAGTCGAATAGAGAGGCAAGTTGCCCCAAGCTCTCGTTTATGCCGCAGCGTTCGGTAATATCCTGTTGCAAAAATGACTCCATTCTTGTGTTCAAGGCGATTGCTTCATCCAGCACAGGGTCGGAACCTGCACTATAAGCGCCTACGCTGATCAAGTCACGATTGCGTTGATAGCGTGAAGTGAGCTGTTTCAACTTGCGCGTTTGCTTCTGATGTTCTGGCGTGGTGATGTTGTGCATCGCACGGCTGATCGATTGTTCGATATCGATAGCCGGATAGTGGCCGGCTTCTGCCAAGGAGCGATTCAGCACGATATGACCGTCCAGAATCGCACGTGCTGCATCAGCGATAGGATCTTGTTGATCGTCGCCCTCGGTCAGCACGGTGTAAAAAGCCGTGATCGAGCCGCCACCTTCTTTACCGTTACCGGCACGCTCTACCAAAGCTGGCAGTTTGGCGAAGACCGATGGTGGATAACCTTTGGTCGCAGGTGGCTCACCGATAGCCAGCGCGATTTCACGTTGTGCCATAGCATAGCGGGTGAGCGAATCCATAATCAGTAGTACGTCTTTGCCTTCATCGCGGAAATGTTCGGCGATAGCGGTGGCATAAGCAGCACCTTGCAAGCGCATCAAGGGTGGCGTATCGGCAGGCGCAGCGACGACGACAGAGCGCCCCAGACCTTCGGCACCAAGAATCTGTTCGATGAATTCCTTGACTTCGCGACCCCGTTCGCCGATCAGTCCCACCACGATCACATCAGCGGTAGTGTAGCGCGCCATCATGCCGAGCAAGACGCTCTTACCGACGCCGGAGCCGGCGAACAAGCCCATACGTTGGCCGCGGCCGACGGTCAGCATGCTGTTGATGGCGCGTACGCCGACATCGAGTACATCGGTAATCGGTGCGCGTGATAAAGGGTTGGCCGCACGTACGTTCAGCGGTGCGGCGTGGACGGCATTGAGTGGGCCTAGATTGTCGAGCGGGCGACCTGCGCCGTCCAGTACGCGACCGAGCAGTTCTATCCCAACTGGCAAATGGCGGCCGCGATCGCTAGGGCGACGACGCGGATGCGTGACAGCACCAGGACGCGGCAAGGATTGCACAACTTCAACTGGGAACACGCGTGTGCCGGGCACGATGCCTTCGACATCGCTCTGCGGCATCAGGAACAGGCGGTCGTTTTCAAAACCGACGACTTCCGCTTCGATACGCGCTCCGTTGGCCAGCGGCACTGTACAAGCGCTGCCGACCGCGAGTTTCAAGCCAACCGCTTCCATGACCAAGCCGGCGACACGTGTAATGCGGCCTGATACCTGCATGGGTTCGGCGATATCCAGCAGCATGCGACAGTCGCGCAAATAGGCTTGCCAGCGACCGCTGTTGGGATGGTCAGGACTCATTAGTTCAGCCAGTCGGATTCTTTGCCGAGCGCAGCGGCGATGCGCTGCCAGCGGGTCGACGTGGTGGCGTCAATCTGGTTGGTGACGGTTTCTACGCGGCAGCTGCCTCTATCCATGTGTGGATCTTCGACTACGCGCCAGCTGGCTGTACTCAATTCATCACCCAGATGGGTGGCGACGATCGCCGCATCGTCCGGATGCAGATGGAGTAGGGCCGGCTGCTGCAAAGTCGGTAAGTAATGTATCGCTTCGCGTACCAGTGGGATGATCAGTTCGGGACGTACGTTCAATGCTGTTTTCAGCATAGCCTTGGCCAGATCGAGTGACAGATCCAGCATATCGCTGGCGATCAATTCATTGGCTTGTGCTATTTCGGTACCGAAGGTATCGGCAATCTGCAGCAGGCTGAGTCTTTCTTGCTCGGCCTGTGCACGTCCTTCAGCCAAACCTGCGGCACGACCTTCTTCCATGCCGGCTGCATAGCCTTCGGTATGCGCTTCCGCACGGATGCTGGCGATTTGTTCTTCCATCGCCGCAATGTTGGCCGTGTGCGCTGCCGCTGCTGCATTGGCAGCCGCGATGCTGGCACTATCGATCACAGGTGTGGCAGCAGTGCTTGTGCTGGCCGGTTCTTCGTTGAAAGACGTCATTTCCCAGCGCTGATACGCTGATTGACGTTCTTTTGGAATGACATTAGACATAGGCATCTTCCGCTTTGCCGCCCAGAGTCAGTTGACCTTCGTCGGCCAGACGACGGACGATTTGCAGAATTTCTTTTTGATTTGCTTCGACCTCGGACAGGCGTACAGGGCCTTTCGATTCGAGATCTTCGCGCATCATCTCGCCGGCACGCTGCGACATATTCTTGAAGAATTTTTCGCGCAAATCTGGCGTTGCACCTTTGAGCGCAATGATGAGCGCTTCGGACTGAACTTCACGCAACAGTAATTGAATACCGCGATCTTCGATATCCATGATGTTATCGAAGACGAACATTTCGTCCATGATCTTCTGTGCCATATCGTTGTCGTAGCTTTTCAGATTGGCCATGACTGATATTTCGTTTTCGCCGCTGAAGAAGTTGAGTATCTCTGCCGCTGCGCGTATGCCGCCCATTGGTTTTTTCTTCAGATTTTCGTTACCTGTGAGGAGTTTGGTCAGCACTTCATTGAGTTCGCGCAAGGCGGCTGGTTGTACGCCGTCCAGCGTGGCGATACGCAACACAACATCGTTGCGCAGACGTTCGGTAAAACGTTCCAGTACTTCGCAAGCTTGATCGCGTTCGAGATGGACCAGGATGGTGGCAATGATTTGTGGATGTTCATTGCGAATCAGATCGGCGACCGATTGGCCGTCCATCCATTTCAGACTTTCAATACCGCTGGCGTCACGTGCACCGAGAATCCGGTTGAGCAGGGAAGCAGCTTTGTCGTCGCCCAGTGCCTTGGTCAATACGTCACGGATATAGTCATCGGAATCCAGTCCGAGCGAAGTATTTTTCTCCGTCTCGCCTCTGAATTCACTGAGTACGGCAACCAGTTCTTCGCTCTGGATTGCTTTCATCGTGGACATGGCTGCTCCGAGCTTTTGCACTTCTCTTGGGCCTAGATACTTCATGACTTCGGCCGCTTCATCTGCACCGAGTGCGAGCATCAGAATGGCGCCTTTGTGTATGCCGTTATCAATCATTTCCCACCCACGCTTTAACTATGTTTGCGACGACTTTAGGATCTTTTCTGGCGAGCTCTTTGGCGGCTTCCAGATTTTGTTGATACGTATTCTGCACACCCATCGGTCCAACTTCTGGCTCTTCAAGGTGAATCTTTTGTATTGGCTCGCCGCTCTCATCCATCAACGCCAGTGGCGGTGGTGGATTCAACTTGTTGAGCATAGGCTTCAACATTTTGAAGTAGAGAATCAGGAGTGCAATGCCGATAGCCAGATACTTGGCAGCCTGTAGTGCCATATCGATGACTTCTGGACGTTCCCAGAGTGGCGGTTTGGCAATTTCTTCCTTGTCTACACCGGCAAATGGGCTGTTGACAACGTTGAGCGTGTCACCACGATCCTTGTTGTAGCCCATGGCTTCTTTCACCAGATCGGTGATCTGTGTTTTTTCGATTTCTGTCAAAGGCTGTACGGTAACTTTGCCATCTTTTGCTACAACGCGTTTGTAGTTGACGACGACCGCAACGGACAAGCGTTTAAGACCGCCCATAGGTTGTTGAACGTAGCGGACAGTTTTATCCACTTCGAAATTGGTGGTCGTGTCTTTTTGCGTTGGTGTCGCTGCAGCTGCGGCCGCAGTGGCAGCCGCTGCGCCTGGCGCTCCTGGTGCACCAGCTACTGCTGCAGGTGTGCCTGGCGCAGCAGGTGGCGGCGTTGTATCTAGTGGCGCGGTAGCGGCTGGTGCAGGTTGGTTAGTCAATGCACCTGGAACACCTGTTGCATTGGCACCGCCATTGCTCGATTCGCTTGTTTGCAAACTGCGTACGGTTGCGCTGTTCGCTACTTGGTTCGGCTTGTAAATTTCGGCAGCTTGTTCGCTAGTCGAGAAGTCGACATCGGCAGTTGCTTCAGCACGAATATTGTTTTGGCCAACGATAGGCGTGATGATGGATTCGATGCGCTTGGTAATGCTTTGTTGCAGCTCTTGTACATATTTGAGCTGCGATGGGTCCAGTGTGTTGGCACCGGCCGGTTTGTTGTTTTCGGACAGCAGATTGCCTGACTGATCGACGATGGTGACATTCTTCGGCGACAGCTCGGGAACGCTGCTGGCAACCAGATGCACGATGGCGCTGACTTGTTGCTGATCGAGTGCACGGCCTTGGCGCAGATTCAGCAAGACGGATGCAGTTGGTTTTTGCTGATCGCGTACGAAGACGGATGCCTTAGGTAAAGCGAGATGCACACGTGCAGCCTGCACTGCGCCTACGGATTGAATGGAGCGAGCCAGCTCGCCTTCCAGCGCACGCTGGAAATTCACTTGTTCGAGGAATTGAGAAACGCCGAGTTTTTGATTTTCCATCAACTCGAAGCCGACACCGCCACCTTTAGGCAAACCTTCGGCGGCCAGTTTCAGGCGAATTTCATGCACTTTATCGGCCGGCACCAGAATCGCGCCGCCGCCTTCTGCGAATTTGTACGGCACATTGGCCGCTTGCAGCGAAGCCATGATGGCACCGCCGTCACGGTCGGAGAAGTTGGAGAACAGCACACGATATTCCGGCTTCTGGCTCCAGAGTACCAAGGCAATCATGACCGCAATGACTGCGGCTGCACCCAGCATCAATATGACTTTGCGCCCATTTGGCGACTTCGCCAAATTGAGGAAGTTGCTGGACATATTGGTAGCGCCGTCCGCGGGGACGTTTTGAGGAAGGCCGCCTTCGCCTGCTACGACTACTGCCATGATTGTGCTCCTGCTTGGCTATCGTCAAATGTGAGTGTGTTGTTCATTGCTGTTCTCGCTATCGAAGCTTTTCCGTAGCTTGAATTGTCGGGCTTGCTCGAAATTTCAATCTTTGGAATAGAGCAATGTTTCTATGGCTTATCAGAGCGATTCAAATTAGACAGCGTGATAACTTGTCGAGGTAGTTTGAACACACCTGTGCGAGGCACCCGAGTCACTCAGTTTAGGCAAGTATAGTGCCCGCAAGCAACTAGATGGAGAGAATGATGAAAGTTGGTGGAATTGATTCAAGCGCGATAGACGCTATGGTTAAGCAGCTTAAAGCTGCCGCAGCGCGCGCTCAGCCTGACGTTAATCCCTTGGCTGGGGTGGCGCAGACGGAAAAATCGGCGACGCGTGTCGATTTTTCGCAAGCGCTGAAGGCGTCGCTGGATAACGTCGCCAGTGCACAAAACAGTGCAGACAAGCTGGGGCAGAAATTTTCTACAGGTGATGACAGTGTCAATCTGTCGGACGTGATGATATCGATGCAGAAGGCGAGTATTTCATTTCAGGCAACGGTACAGGTGCGTAACAAGCTGGTATCGTCGTATCAGGAAATCATGAACATGCAGGTGTGACACCGTTGTAGTGCCCATATACATGCCGCCTTGCGCGGCATCGTAACTTCCTCGTTTTACCTTCGATCTACTTCCGCTTTATATCAACCGAGTCCGGTTGCCTTCGCGTTCTGTTCTCTTTCAATCTTGGTAATGTACTTTTGTACGACCGCTAGCGTGCCGTTGGATGGATTGGTGAATTCGCATCCAATCCGATTGATGCTCTTGCCGTTGGTCAGAGTCAATTCCAGCAAATTACGTACTTGCAGAGTGACGGTGATAATGCCGCTGCCGGGCAAATCGATCTTGCAATTCTTGTAGGTGAGGCCTTGAGTCGCATCGAGCAACTTCTTTTCATCGACGATCGATATGCCGCCACCGCTGATATTGTGCAGTGTGGTGACAACCTCGGTAGTGACTCCATCCACTGTGACTGGAATGGTGCACGATACCGGCGTCGTGAGCGGAGTCGGGACGCGATAGAACTCCCGCCGTTGCAGGCGAATGACACTTTCCGGCAAGGGAATAATGAAGGCGGGCAGGTTCTCGTATATGCAGCTTTCGGCTGCGGGCGAGGTGAAAAGAATGCGGATGTTTTCCAACACGGTTTCGAACGATAACTTTTTGCTATCGAGAACGCGCTGATTCATGATGGCCGTTGGGGCACAGTCAAGCAAAACGGTGTTGTTGGCTTCATCAATCTTGAGGATGGATGTCACAATCGTATCCACGCCGTGATTAATGACCATTCTGACGAGCTGATTGCGTTCACCTATGCTGCGCAGCAAAGCGATTACTTCCCGACGGGAATTAACCCGATAAGGGTTCAATGCATCATTATCGTGATCGCTAACAAGTGTCATTATTATTTCTTCAAAACTGGGTGTAATTCATTGGTAGCAAAAATTACAGCTGGCTATGATACATTGCCGCCGCTCTGTTGGGCGGCTTCGACGCGATATAACCACGCCAGAAGTTCAGCTACCGCTCGGTACAGGGCAGGCGGGATGTGATCATCCAGCTCAACTTGCAATAATAGTGCCACCAACTCTTTCGATTCATGAATTGCTACGCCATGTTCTTTGGCGCGCTCGATAATCTGTTCTGCAATGGCGCCTCGCCCTTTGGCGACGACGCGCGGTGCTGAATCGCCACTCTGATAGGCGATTGCAACGGCTTTGGCTGGTGGCGTGGCTTTATCCATCCTGTTTTACCAACAAGGATTCCAGCGTTGAGCCAGCGGCACCCAATGCCTCGGCTAGTGAATCGCCGTGTGTACGTAATGCTGTTGCTGTGTCCGGATTAGCGGTATTGACCTGTACCTGAACGCGATCGCCGATCAGGCGGATGGTCGCCGATACTGAACCCAGCGTAGGCAGGGAAAAGCGTACTGTGCTGTTCCAGACTGGTTCTGTCTCGGCTTGATCTTTGTTTTTTTCTGGCGCGTCTTCCTCAATTTCCCATTCCAGCGGCTGACCAGGAAAAAGCTCGCCTTGCCACATCACGCGGCGTTGTTCCAGTGTGTCGAGCTGCAGGCTGATGAGCTTGACGCTTTCTATTCCGGACAATTCTTGTTGTTTGCCGACGATGGGATCGGCACTGTCCTGCAGAGCAGGATTGCGCGCTTGCGTTGCCTGCAATTTATCCGGTAGACGTTCTGCACCGACCCATTCGCGTATGTTGCTCATCAAACGATTCAAGTCGTTTTTGCCAATTTCTGCGTCTGCCGGTGCTGGCTGCGCAGTTCCTGCTGGTGTATTACTGACGCGTTTGGCTTGTGGCTCACGCAATAAATCGGCTATTGGACGCGCGCCGACGGCCCACTGTGCAACATGCGATTCGTAAAAAAGTCCGCTGAAGGCAATGGCGCTATGCAAGGCGGTAGCGATCTGTTGTGGAGTTGCGCCGGGTGTGGCGACGAGCGGTGTTTTGCCAACGACAGCAGTCGGCATCGCACCTTGTTCAGCCAGTTGCAGCATATTACCGATCAAGCGGCCGGCATTGCTGAGAGATGTTGTAGCACTAGCGTCTGGTTTGCCCAGCAAAAAAGTAGGACGTGGCTGAATCGCCAGCAAGGTGAGATCCAGGATGTCGCCCGGCTTGGTGCCGGGAGGCAGCGCCATATTGGCTGGCGCATTGTCCACTTTAACCAGGAAGGTACCATCTGCCAGACGCGACAAAACTTGCGCCTGGTATTCTTTACCAAGCGTGAGCTGGATGAGCCGGTCTAGTGTTTCCTGTTTGGCTTGTCCCAACGCCGTTGACGGCGTGGTTGCCTCGATCAAGATTACGGGCCGGGTTCCTGTTATGTCGGCCCGTGGCAGCATCTATTATCTCGAGTGATTGGCACCATAGGCGTGACTGAGCTTACGTTCAGTCCCGGTACTATTGATGAGCATCGAAAGCTTGGCCATCCACGGTTCTGTGATGTTGCGGATTTCTTTATCATCAGCCAGAATTTTTTTGATGATCGCAACTTTGCGCTCACGCTCTGCACCTGTTAACGGCACTGGCGGTTCGCCAGCTTTCAGGATACTGACTTGTGCCGCACAACGCTGTTCCAGTGCAGTCAATTCTTCCCAATCGCCAAGGCGTGCAGCTGCCAGCATCTGATCGGTAATCGTTGCAACGTTTTCGTAAAGACAAATGATTTCTTGTTCGTTCATCATCGATCAGGCTTTCATTAAGCGAGGCATGTTAGGTGCGAGAGCATCGTACGAAGACGATTGTATTTGCCCAGCTAACTCTGTTACAGGTGTTGATGTTGCGGAATTTGGTGCAATAGCTTCCCATGCGCTTTTGATGTCATTCAGAAGGGTTTGTACTTCTTGAATGATCTCAGGCTGATTATTCCGGTTTGCCAGTAATAAACGGCTGCTCATGTATTCGTAAAGCGCATCGAGATTGATCGCGATTTCGCCACCGACGGATTTGTCCAGACTGGCACGCAGACCGTTTTCAATAATCATGATTGCCTTGGAAATGGCCTGGCCTTTTCCTGCAATATTCCCTGCCTGCATTTGCTGTAGCGCGTTGTTGAGCGCGATTTGTGCGCCTTCAAACAACATGATGATGAGCTTGTGCGGATTGGCTGCTATCACGCCGGTTTCCATGCCAACTTTGGCATAGGCACTCGCTCCGTTTTGCATTGATCCAAACATCCGTATCTCCTGGAATTTTATTTGCCGGTGTAGTTATTTGCAGCAATTGATGCAAGTTGCTGAGTTAGGTAGGTCTGAGTTGCCTGCATACTTGCAACGAGAGCATCCAATGCTGAGAACTCCTTGCGATAGCGTGCCTCAATGGCAGTTAATCGAATTTTGAACGCATCTGCATCATCTGTAACGCGTTTGATACTGCTGTTAAGGCTGGCGGTATTTCCTGTAATCAATCCATTGGTGCCGATAAAGTTATCAGTCAGCTTGTTCAAGCGATCGGCATAACCTTGCGAGAAATCAATCCTGCCACGACTACCTAAGGTGCCGCCCACGATTTCCAACTTGAGTCCATAAGCGTCTGAATCCTTGCCGGCACTTAATATTTGGCCGGAGCCAGTCGCGGCAATACCGCCGATGGTGCCTTCGACGTCTTCGCCGTCGGTACCAGTTAATACCGTACCCAACAAAGTCGACGCTGGCGTTCCCGAGTCCGAAGTAATAAGGATGTTGGAGGCGGAGCCGTAGCGCTCGGACTGTAAATTAAGAAATCCGTTACTGTCGATGGTTGCAGTCACTTTGGCACCAGCTTTAGATATCTCGGAGGCACCGTTGATAGCAGATTGCACCATTGCAGCGAGTTCTTTCGCCGTGTACGTTCCCTCTGTCAAATTGATCTTGGACTCGACGCCGTCGATCTTGACACTCAATTTTGTGTTTGGTGCGATGACGGTGCTGCTTGCGTTGAGGTTAACGTCGCCTGTTAGATTGGCGCGAGTAGCCAGTTTGCTGACTGTTATGTCGTAGCTACCTGCTTTGGTAGTCGATGTGGAACTGCTGAAATTGATCAAACTATCGGTTGCCTTGCCTACGGTCGCAAACAAGCCAGCAATATCATCGTAGTTGGTGCTCATCGCTTTACTCAGTTTTGCTGAGTCGACTGCGAGCGTACCATCTCTTTGAAAGGTGACACCGATTTGTGCTAGCGACATACTGCTATTACTTAATCCGTCCAATGAGGCTGATAACGTGTTGCGGATTTGATCTTGAATAGTACGCGCGGTGGAGTCACCTACTAGCAATCCGCCTGTTTTCGTAGTCGGGTCATAGCCGGTCAGTCTTTTCAAGGTCGCATTCAAATCGTTATACGTTTTAACAAAATTGCTGACGCTGCTTTCTACTGCTGCCGTATCTTTTGCGATAGTCATCGAACTGCTGCCTATCTTGGCGACGTTCAAGGTAACACCTTGAATCGCTTCCTTGACTTCATTGGTTGCGCTATTGACGAGGAAACCGTTCACCGTCAATTGTGCATTCTGTGCCGCACTGGTTTGTTTCAGTGTTTGTGTGCCGGCCGGATCGTAAGCCAGTAAATTTTGTAGAGCAGGATCACCATCTACCTCGATTTTCATACTCGAAGCTTCACCAGTCTTATTGGATGTAAATATCAGATGATCAGGTGTGGAGCTACCGTCGGAAACGAGTGTTGCAGTAATGCCAATGTTGGCAGCATTGACCGCATCGCGTATCCCTTGCAAAGAATTGTCACCATCTTTGAGAGTGACAGTGCCGGTTGCTTGATTCGCATCTTGCGTAAAAGTGGAGCCGGTATACTTACCATCGGTTAGTGTGCCACCAGCGATGGTGCCGAACTGGAAAGTCAAAGTAGTAGTGCCACCGCCGCCAATCAGAGCAGTTTTGCTGGTCTGTCCTGCAGTGGAAATACTTTGCGCCTGGGCCAGTTGAGTGACATTGACTTGATAGGTGCCGGATGCGGCTTTGCTGCCTGCAGTCGCATTGAAAATCGTTTTGTCTGCGATCGAGGTCTGCAAATTTTCGAAGGTTGAACTTTTCCCCAGATTGGCCATAGCCGTCTGAAAAGCGCTGAGTGCGCTATTGAGGATGCCATAAGCCGATAACTTGGCTTGATAGCTTGCTTCTTTTTGCGCCATCAATGTCAGAGGCTGACTTTCAGCCGTCATGATATTGGTCAATAAAGTGTCGAGGGGTAGACCGGAGCCAACGCCGATAGATGAGACGGCCATTTGCTTCTCCTGCTAGAGAAAAACCATAATATAAAGGAAGGCAGACTAGGGTAAGCCCGAGGTTAGAGGGCAATTTACCCGTCTGTTTGATGCAATTTATGCTTTTTGCTTAACCAACAAACCTTGCAATTTATCTAATGCCTTGGAAATCTCGAGTGCTTCCAGCGACGGCATCTGACGTATGACTTCTTTCGTCTGTTGATCTACAACTTTGACGACGGTCCGATTACTGTCGGAGTCAACGGTAAATTCCAGATTGGAAGATAAGGCTTGTAGTGCTTTGTTGATGCTTTCTAGTGCTGGTCCAACCTGGCTTTCTGCGAGGGCGGCATCTGGCTGTTGTACGGCGCTGGATGTAAGTACTGGTGCTGATGTAGCTTTGACCGGGGCGGTCACTGAGCCAGCGATCGGCGCTGATTGATTATCGATTCGTATGCTTGCTTTCGCAGTGCTACCGATTTGCCCGATATCCATGATTCACTCCTGTTGTAACGAATCCCCGGCTACTGAAATGCAGCCGGGGATTCATTTTTTACTACGCTAGCTGCTTTTGATTAGCCGCGGAGCAGGGCGAGCACACCGTTAGGCAGTGAGTTCGCTTGTGCCAGCATGGCTGTACCAGCTTGTTGCAAGATCTGACCGCGTGTCAGGTTAGCTGTTTCCGAAGCGAAGTCAGCATCCAGAATACGGCTGCGAGCTGCGTTCAAATTTTCGCTGGTGGTGCCTAGCGATGCTACTACTGAGGTAAAGCGATTTTGTACTGCACCAAGTTGCGCACGAGTGCTGCTGACGGCCGACAGGGCTGCATCGACTACCAGCAATGCATTTTGTGCACCAGTATCAGTGGAGATCGAGATCGAGCTCAACAGATTTGTGTCGGTGGTGATCGTGCCCGTCGCGAAACCTATACTTCCAGCTGCCGCAGCGGTCCCACCGATAGCGATACTACCGTTCAAGTCAGTCGACAGAGTGATTTTGCCGTTCTCGCCTGCAGCAGTGGTGCCAGCAGTCAGGCCAGCGGCAGCGGCAGTTGCTGTGCTACCAAGACCGACCGAAATTGCCGCACCCGTAGTATTGCTGAGGATGATAGCGTTAGCCGCGCCGCCGTTTGAGCCATCGCCAATAGTAGCAGTGACGCCGGTCGAGCCAGTTTTTGCATTGATGGCAGCTGCAACATTAGTCGCTTGTGCTGATGCATTTGCTCCGCCACTAACCGCACCAAGCTGGACACCATTGATGGTGATGTCGCCAGCTGCAATTGCTGTGGTGCCAGTGATGGCCGCGCCGATGCTAAAGTTGCCAGATTGCGATGCGGTGACGCCAGTTATTCCTGATTGTGCATTGATTGCATCAACTTTTGCTTTAGATGTTGTGCCAGTAGTGGCGACACTTTGACCATTGATTGTCAGGCCCGTACTAGCCACGGTGGTAGGGGCAAATATACTTGCAGCAGCTGTTTTGTTGCCGACTGCGCTGGAGCGCGAGTCACCGATTTGTACGCCGATGGTTTGGTTGGCATTGGCGCCGATTTGGAAATTTGCATTAGCAAACGAGCCATCCAGCACGTTTTGGCCATTGAACTGGGTTTGTGTAGCAAGACGGTCATATTCGCCAACCAATTGTGTTACTTCATTTTGCAATGCGCCGCGATCACTTGCGCTGTTGGAAGCATTTGCAGACTGTACTGCCAATGTGCGGATACGTTGCAGCAAATCCGTTGCCTGACCGAGTGCACCTTCAGCCGTTTGTGCCAGCGAAATGCCGTCGTTGGCGTTACGTGCAGCCTGGTTCAAACCATTGATCTGGCTGGTCATACGATCGGAAATTGCCAAGCCTGCAGCATCGTCTTTTGCGCTATTGATACGCAGACCAGACGACAAACGTTGCAGCGAAGTTGCCAGGGAGGATTGGGATGTCGTCAGATTGCGTTGCGCATTCAGCGACGAGACATTGGTGTTGATTACTGCTGCCATATTATTTCTCCAGTTAAAGGTCGATGAATTCTGACGTAAGTGCTGCAACTTCGGCTGAATCCCTTTTTATGGAGGTATTTCCGTCGTTGTTACTACCTTTATCGGACGCTACTGGAAAAAGTTTAATAAATAACTTAATTTTTTCCGGTCCCGTCTCAACATGCGCCAGACAACTTGTTCTTCGACTTAACTAGAAAATTCTTTAAGGAAATATTTTTTTAATTAACCCTCAAGTTTTTTGAAAGTGTATGTGCTCCTCAGTTATGCATGCAATTTTACGAATTTTGATGGAAGATTTTTTTAAATAAATGTTCGAGAGCGATATAAATAAATGTCTTAAGCCACATGCGATAAGTAAACAAGTGGCATCCAGAGGAGGTGCAACTGCGGTGGAATAGATTGTTATCTAAAAATAAACGCTCAACTATGCTAGGCGTAGCTTTACTCCATATATAACAAAGTCATTAGCAGGTTGCTGTGCGCTTCGGCGTAGTCAGGGGTGATCTCGAGCGCGCGCCGATAACTGGCAATTGCCGCTTCTGGTTGCCCTTGGTTGATCAGTGTAAGCCCCATGTTGTTGTAAGCCAGCGCGTAATCATCTCGTAGCTGAATTGCTTCTTGGTAGCAGAGTAATGCATCCGCTGTACGATCCATCAGATTTAGCACCACTCCAAGGTTGCAAAAAACATCTGCCCGTGCCGGATCCAGCTTGAGTGCTGTGCGATAACAGGATTCTGCTTCGCCGAGCTTGGTTTGTGCCTGGAGAGCCAAGCCCATATTGGAATATGCCGATGCATGTGATGGGGCAATTGCCAATAATGCACGATAACAATCAATCGCATTATCGTAGTGTCCCTGCGCAAATAGCGTCGTGCCGAGATTGAGGCGCGCATCGAGATGGTCGTTTTTCAGATTAATCGCTTGTCGATATTCTGTAATGGCCGGGTCGAAATGATTTTGTGCTTGAAACGTACAGCCCAAGTTGTAATGCGCTTCGGCCGACTTTGGTTGACGTTTTAATATTTGGCGATAACAGTCTTCTGCTTCAGTAAATTGTTCTAGCTCTTTGTAGATGCCGCCTAGATTGAGATAAGCATCGACGTAATCGACATTGAGTGCCAGCGCTTGGCGATAACAAATTGCCGCATCTTGCTGCAATCCTTGCAGGTTGAGGGTGTGGCCGAGATTGTGATGTGCTTCTGCGAACTGCGGATTGATCTCAATAGCCTTGGTGTAGCAGGCGGCGGCTTCTTGCAAGCGCCCCAGATCGTGGAAGGCATTGCCCAATGCTAGATGAGTCTGCGAGTCGTCGGGTTGTATTGCCTGTGCAGTGCTTAGTGGTTCCAATGCTTCCAGCGATCTACCGGATGCGCGCAAGAGGATTCCGAGTTGACGTAGTGCGCCTGCATGGGTCGGCGACAATGCCAGTATTTTCCTATAATTTTTTTCCGAATCAGCGAGGCGAGTGGATTGCTGTTGCTTGAGCGCTAATTTCATCAAATCGCTGATGGTGTTGTGCGTGGTGGAAGACGATAAGTCTTTTGATCTATGTTTTTTCATTGCCGTTTCTGGTGCAAGTGAGCACGGAGATGCTTATTGATTTCACAGAATAAGGAATCTCGCTCTCGTCCGGTAGAGCGAGGAGGAGGGTATAAAGACGTTATTTCTTCGGGAGCCAGTCTCAGGCTGATTTAAGCGCGTTAATGATAGACATCTGCTCAGCGTGGCTTAAATTTGGGTAAATTGGCAGGCACAGGACTTGTTGCGCCAGTTGCGTTGCAACCGGCAGATTGTCTTTGCAGGCTGACGGTAGGTTGCGATAAGGCTGAAATTCGCTGATTAGTGGATAAAAATAACGTCGCGCAAAGATATTTTGGGCACGCAGTTTGTCGTACAGCGCATCACGTCCGAACGGGAAATCGTTGTCGATTAGCACGGGGAAGTATGCATAGTTACGATCAACTTGCGGTGGAATTTGTGGCAGATGCAAGCCCTTTATTCCTTGCAGTGTGCTGCGGTATGTTTGGTCGATGCGCCGGCGTTCGGTAAAGACTTTATCCATATGCTTTAGCTGTAGCAATCCGAACGCAGCTTGCATTTCATTCATCTTCGCATTAATGCCGGGTGCAACTACCGTGACTTCATCGGCAAAGCCGAAATTTTTCAAGTGATCGATGCGTTGCTTGGTTTTGGCATCTGGACAAATGATGGCGCCACCTTCAAACGTGTTAAAAACTTTTGTCGCGTGAAAACTCAATACGGATAGATCACCAGCACCAAGTATCGACTGGCCTTCATGGCGGGTGCCAAACGCATGCGCAGCGTCATAGATGACTTTCAATCCATATTTGTCGGCGATTACCTGAATTTCGTCGGTTGCACATGGGTTGCCATAGACGTGTACCGGTAGGATCGCGGTGGTCTGAGGTGTTATGGCTGCTTCAATTTTACTGGGATCTATGTTGAAAGTGAGTGGATCAATATCGACGAATACCGGTTTAATGCCGTTCCAATTTAGTGCGTGTGTGGTAGCCACAAAACTGTAAGGCGTTGTGATGACTTCGCCGCCTATGCGCAATGCCTGTAGTGCCGTAACCAAGGCCAGCGTGCCGTTGGAAAAAAGGGCGAGATGTTTGACGCCGAGGTAATCGCATAAGGCCTGTTCCAGCTCCTGATGAAATTGACCATTATTGGTCAACCATTTGCTCTCCCAGATTTGTTCCAGATAGGGAATAAATTCTTCCAGTGGCGGCAGATAAGGTTCGGTGACATGTAATTTTTTTTTGTTCATCGGGCGCACTTGGAAAGGACTACGATTGAAATGTTTTTTGGCGATCTATTACTCTGTTATCTGTAGTGGTGCCGACAGCTGAATGAATAGCGCACTGCCCATTACGAAGGATACGACAATTTTTGCTTGATGCTGCCGGAGAAATTCATCGCCTACGCGTTGTGGTCCATCGCCGTACGGCCAGATGTAATCGTCAATGATGATCCAGCCGCCGCGTAATACGTGCGTGCACCAAGCTTCCACGTCGGCTTGGGCAGCTTCATAACTGTGGTTGCCGTCGATGTGTAGCAGTGCGATCCGGCCCGTATATTCGGTGTTGCCGAACGACTCGCTTTGCACGTTGCGTTGCGACTTGTAATACTGCGCCGCTTCGCTTGATGGCATGCGCAAATAATTGATGTCGTTGACACTGTATGGCAACAGATTCATTTCGAACACTCGCAGCGCTTCATCATAATCATATTGGTCGATGCAATTATCGACTAAGCCTCCATTGTCGTTCTGTATCACGAAATCACTTTTCCAGGGATCGATACATAAGACCTTGCCGATACCGTAACATTGTGACAGGCGCGCTAGTATGAATGCGGATTTGCCGAAGGCGCTGCCGATTTCGACAACGTCGCCGCTGCAACTATTGCGGGCGATCTCGTACAAGGCATTGATTTTTGCATCGTCGCACATCCCTGGAATGACATTGCCGTGACGGAACAGAGAGGCAATTTGCAGCTTGCTCAGCGCAGGTTTGGGCGTATGCATGGACGCTAATGACAGCGGGTTATCGAGCACATAAGCAGCACGGGAAATTGCGGTGCGATAGCCGCTCAACTCGTCATTCATTGGCCATGTGTTGACCAGTCGGATATCGAGACTAATTTTTTTCAATACCTTGTTCAAATAATTCCAGACTACTGGATTTGGGGTATAGATTCCACCGATGTTGCGTTCTGCAATCAAGGTTTGCAGCGCGTCGTTAAAGGTCGGGTCATTGACGTATGGTAGGTAAGCCCATGCCGGATACTTTTCTTTTGAGACATCGTAGGCTAGCGATGATGAGCCGATTACTGCTTGGCCATCACGTTTACATTTTTCGAGATAGTCGAGCGAGCGCGGCATGCTGGCGGGGAAGATCAGGATTGGTTTACCTGTAGGGCCGGTTTGTAGCTGATTCATGGCCTTCCTTTTTGGATAAGGTTATCGGTTTGGGCAGTAGACTGGGTAAGAGCATCTGACTGCGCTTGCCGCTTTTTGATCAATGCCATTTCCACTAGCAATGGCAGAATCCCGTTAGAGGCAATCGGCAGATCGTACTCCAACTGGCGCCGTAAATTTTTCAGTTGAAAGAACGGCACGCCCGGATACATGTGATGTTCTATGTGATAGTTCATTTGCCAGTATAAAAATGCCAGTGCAGGGTGCAGCAGCACAGTACGACTGTTGTCGCGGTAATCGCAAACGTTCGGTTGCATGCCGAAATGCTGAGCCAAGGCTAGCACCTTGTTTAACCAATCGGCGATGAAGGGGGCAAATGTGATGATTAGCAGAAGTGGCCAATGTCCGCTCAGAACAAAAGCTGCGGCTAAAGCTATATGTCCGAGCAGCACGGCACGCGCCCAGATGGCGATCTGACGTCGTTCTGCACCCATAGTTTCCGTAAACAGGCGCGAGCTCCATTGCCCCTTGATGATTCCCATACTGTTTTCGATGACGATGCGCAACGCACGGTACGCTGCTGGCACATCAAAGGTTAGTGACCAGATCCAGTCTGTATAACGGAGTGTCTGCGGCAATCTTACTTCGCTATCGTGAGCAGTGAATACAGTTTTTTGATGGTGGCGAATGTGACTGGCACGAAAATAGATCGGATTATTCCAGCTCAAAAAGGCAAACAGAAATAGAAAAAATTCATTGCATGCCTTGTTCTTGAATACAGTACGGTGCACCAGTTCATGACCGGCACCGGCCCATCCCAAGAATGAATAGCAGGTGCCATGGATCAGTAGCATTACCAATGCAGTCAAGTAAAGCTGATGCAGATAGGTAAGGTAGGCTATGGTGCCCGTGCAGGTGAGCAGCAGGAGATGGCCGCCTATATGCAGCCAGCCTTGTCGGTCGCTGCGCTTGGTCAGGAGGCCGAGTGCTTGTGCGTCGATTGGCGTGCGATACCAGTCGATGCGTTGTGGTTCCAGATTTTCTGTGGAAATTTCCATATGCGTGGTCGTTCTTGTGGCCTGTTGTTCAATTCGGCAGCAGGTTGCGGAATTTTCCTTTGAGCATGAAAGCCAGCATGGTGTTTTGCACATGAATCAGTGGGATTTCCTGACTGAAGTGATCGACAAAACGGGTCACGTCTCCATGGATTTTTGAGCGGTAATCGTGCCAGATGATGACTGCATCCGGTTTTGCCATTTTTAGCGCATTCGTGGTATCGATGGCGACCGTGTCGTAGTCGTGGCCACCATCGATAAAAATGAAATCGAAGCGACCTGCCAAGTCTTGTGCCTGTGGATCGAGGCTGCGACTGTCGTGGTAAATACGCTTAATCTTGTTCTGCGTTTCTGCGTCGGCGCGGTCGATGTAAAACGCGCCCTTTTCAGCAAATGTGCGACGCAGGTAGTTATCGTTTTCGATATCATTTTGCAGAATTAATGTAACTTCGTCGCTGTCTGGTTTGGCAGTGTCGATACTGGCCGGGGGGAGATCGACCGTCGTGATCCTGGCGTGTGGTGCCGAATTGGCTGCCAGCAGGACGCTAGTTGCCCCCATGTAAGTGCCGAATTCAAAAAAAATACTGGCGGATGTCAGTGATGCCAAGCTAACCAGAATCGAACTCTCCAGCAAGGTCATGCCGCCGATGGCGCTACTCGGAATGCTGACGTTGAACATTACATTGCGATCTGGATTTCGTTCTTCGATCTGTTGAAACAATATCTTGGGGCGAATTTCGCGTACGCCGTGTTGTTGTGTGAATTCGGTCATGGGAACTTTCGAGTCAATCGGCTGTGGTTTTGGGGATAAAGAACATCACGGTTTCTGACCAGCCTTCCGTGTAATGACGCAGGTAAATGTCATAGTCTTGCCGAATGCTGGCGATATATTCAGGGATACGCCAGAAGTCAGAGGTGCTGTGGTAAACCGAAATCGCCAGCGTCGGATAATCGTTGCGAATATGTTGTTCTGCACCAGCCAGTGCTTTCATTTCCCAACCTTCGAGATCCATTTTGATGAACGTGACGGCATCACTGAGTGCGATGTCGAGTGTGGTGACGTCGATACGACATGCACCCTCGGTACTCACCGCGCTCGCGGAGCCGGCATCCGAGTTGAACCATAGTGTGCCGGGGGCATCGGAAATACCTTGTTCGATGAATCGTATATCGCGGTGTTCGGCCAATCTGAGTTTGGCATCTGCCATGTTGGTGGCGGATGGCTCAAACAAGATGACTTCGCGATAATCTGGATATCGTTTGCAGAATTCCTCTGTTGTATCACCATTGAAGCCGCCAGCATCGACGAATATAGCATTCTGTAGAGGCAGAAAATCTTCAAAGTATTGATCGGAAAAACGTATGGAATATGACGCCATATATAGCGGATCGGCGGTCAAGCGAAAGCGTAGCACATCGGTGAAGATGGTTTTAGACTCTTCGTCTTTCAATTGAGCATATAGAGCGTTCCAGCGAGATGTATGCTCGACTAGATTTGCCCGCATTTCCGTGACGAATGCAGGGGCCGGTATCAGGTCTGGCCGGGCCGCCATCAGATCCGCATAATTAAGACTGCTCTTGAAGCGCAATGCGCGCAATCGGCGTGAAGCCGATACCGGCGCGATCGACATTGAACAATTAACGATCATCGCATCGGTTGGGACGTTTTCACCGGCAAGCACAGGTTTTCCTTGCCAAGTGGTGCCGTCGGCATGATCGTCGACGATGCCATCAATCAGGGAGTCGATGCCGGCGGTGTGAAGCAATGCAGCGCTATGTTCATTTCGACCAAGCAGAAAACGTGGGCCACGATAGGCTGGTGACAGGAAGAGTTCGGCTTCGTTGAGCATGTCGCTTGCGGACGCAAGGTTGCCGAGAAGGGGGCCGAATGCAGTGCTCTCGATCATGCTTATTGAATGAGTAATCATGAGTGAGTAGTTCCGGTTTTTTTGCTGATCATCATGGCTAATCCTTGTACTGAACGAAATTGTTCGGACTCAAGATCGCTGTCGGTAATCTCTATATCGAACTTTTCTTCCAGTGCCAATATGAATTTGATGATAGCGATTGAATCGATGATCCCAGTTGAGATGAAATCGCTGGCATCGTCAAAATCCTTCGGTAGCCGGGATTTCTTTTGCAGTAGTGCCAGAACATAGAGCTGTATGTCGTTTTGCATCAAATCGCCCTCAAAAATGTATGTTCTGTGTCGTCATTCTGCAGCTTGGCAGACTGGACGGTCTGCCAACTCCGGCTGTGCGACGACGTCACCATGGCTTCTAAAAAGAACATGCCTTCCAGTGCTAGTTCCGCACTAAATACTTCGTCCGACTTCCATTCACCGTTCTGTTGGAAATGCCGTAAGCTCACCGCGATATCACTGTATAAATTAGCGAATGCCTCGATGAAGCCGGCCGGATGACCAGCCTTGAAACGGTTGTAGCGTGACTGGTTACTTATTTCGACCTGGCCAGAGCGATCCAGAATTTCCCGACGGCCATCGATATGCGATAGCACTAGTTCTTCGGGATTGGCCTGATACCACTCGGCTGAACCGCGATCACCATAGATACGGATACGCAAGCCGTTGCGGTGGCCTAACGCAGATTTGCTGAACCAGAGTTGGCCCTGTATCTCGTTGCTATAGCGTACAAGACAATTGGCGTTATCAATTACGCCGAAAAACCAGCCGTAGCTATTCTGGTCAGCTACCAATTCGATCGGTTTTTCGTCGGTGAGGTAATGCATGATTTGGTGGAGATGGACTGCGAGGTCAAGATAAAGCGTTGGGATGTCACCGTCGGACAATCGCCACGGTTGAGGCTGAGGCCTGTTGCCGTGTGCGTCCAGTCGGATGAAACCTTCCTGCGGCATTTCGGCTTGGAAGTGTAGGATCTTGCCAAGCTTCCCCTTGCGAATCCGTAGTGCCAGTTCGCGCAGCATTGGATAGCCGGAGTAGTTGTAGGTGACGGCAAGAAAGCCTTTGACCTTGTCTCGTAGCGCAATCAGCTTTTGTGCATCATCGCTGCAGACGGATAGCGATTTTTCGCAGATCACGGGAATACCAGCGGTTAGACAGGCGCTGACGTTGTCAAAATGGTCTGGTGTAGGGGTCAAGACAACGATAGCATCCAGACGGTCTTTTTCATGCAGTAGCATATCGGCCAGACTACTATAAACACGGTCAGTACTTACGCCGTAGACTTCCGCCGTCTTCGTGTTTGATTCTGGACTCTTGCTGAAGCAGCCTGCGACAAGTTGCCATTTGCCATCCATCGTGCTGGAGATAAAATGCGAATAGCCGACCGCTGCATTGAGTGATCCGCCTATGAAACCGAGTTGTAGTGGTAGCTTGGTTTGTATTTGAGTCTGCATAGTTGTTCAGGTCGATCAGGAGGTTGTTGCCTTTGTTTCGATGTGAATTGCGACATCGCTTGCTGTGTTGCTAAATCTGTTTGTCAACTGAAACTTCATCAGTTTCCCCATACTGTTGCGCGGTAATGTCTCGATAATGAAAAATTTTCGAGGTTGCTGGAAATCTGCCAACTGTGCGGCGCAATGAAATCGGAGTTTTCGCAATTCGCCATCGGTATCGAAGCGGATGGCATCTTTCGGAACAATGGCAACGGCAACAACTTCTCCAAGATTGGCATCTGGATAGGCGAATGCAGCCGCTTCCAGTACCGCAGGATGCTCGGTAAGTGCCGCCTCGATATCGGCAGGATAGACGTTGATACCACCAGTCACGATGATGTCTTTTTTTCGGCCGAGAAAATGCAGAAAACCGTCTGCATCCAGTGTGCCGATGTCGCCGGTGCGAAAATACTCCCCCCACATTGCTGCCTGAGTTAGTTCCTGCCGCTTGTAATAACCGCCGAACAGCATCGTCGTTTTACATACAATTTCACCTGGCTGGCCGGCTGCTACGACATGGTCATGGGCATCGATGATCATAATGTCCACGCCAGGTGCGCTGATGCCTACGGAATTTAATTTGGTTCGTGCAGCGCTGCCGTCCAGATTAGATGCGATGGCGATTTCGGACGTGCCGTAGCATTCGTGAAAATCGCAATCTAATTTGGCAAGCAGCTTTTCTTTTAATTCTGACTCCAATAGCGCAGAAGACGAAACGACGCAACGCAGGCTGCGCATGGCAGTCGGCGCAACGTTTGGCAGGTAATCAACGATTTGTTTGAGTTGAGATGAAACAGCGATTGTGAAAGTAACGGTTTGTGCCTCGATGTGTTTTATCCATTCTGTTGCAGAGAATTTGTCCATTAATACTGACGTGCCGCCGGTCAGTAGTGGAATAAGCACAAGTCTTTCTGCTAACGAATGGTAGAGGGGGGTGGCTGCAAGAGTGATATCGGTCGCGTGGATGTTGTACAGCGCTATTGCCGCAGCTACGCGATTCAACTTGGTACGTTGTGTGAGGATGATGGGTTTTGGGTCGCCGGTAGAGCCAGATGTCATCGTCAAGATGAGGGCATCATCGGTTTGTCCCCAGTTAAGCAATGCCGCCTCATGATGGGCTGTGCTCAGTAACGTTGAGAGATATTCAATGTTGGGTAATGCAATATCGTCCACTGCCTCATCAATCGCCAGCCATAATCCGCTTACTTCTGGGAAGTCGTCGCGCGACAACTCTTCCAGCAAAGTAGTAGTCGAGACGACATGTTTGACGTCCGTGGCATTGAACGCTTTGCGTATGGCAGCAGCAGTCAGCGATGTATTTAGTGGTACCAGAACGGCACCGAGGTCTGCGGCAACCAGTATCAGTGCAACGAACTCGATGCTGTTCGGCAGTAATACGCCTATATGATCACCACGGTTGACGCCTCTTTGAGACATTGCCTGCGACCAGCGGCAGACCAATGATGCGAGCGCGTGGTACGTTATTTTTTTATCTTGGCAGATGACCGCAATTTTTTCTGCCTCGCGTTGCGAGCAGGCGAGGAAAAGTGTGGCGAGCGTATAGTTTGCTTGAGGGATGCTCGGAGTATGATTTGCGAGTTTCATTATTTTTGTTATTTCTTTCGCTATTTCATCAACTGACTGAACTTAAGAAAGGCCTTGCTTTTTAGTTTGAACAACAGGCCTGGCTCAGATAAGTAAACCTGCTCATCTTTGGTTGAACGATTGATTAAGGTGTTGGCTGCAATGAAGTTGCGTGCCCCGACTTTTACGTTATGTCCAACAGATGCATTGACGCCGAAAAAACTGCCGGCACCGATTGTGCAGCCACCAGCAATGGCTACACCGGAATTGATCCAGTTGTTATTTTCGATAATGCAGTCGTGACCAATATTGACGTTGCTTGAGATAAACGTGCCGACATCAATTCGGCAACCCGGATGCACAGAGACGTGGTCCAGCAAAATGCAGTTTTCACCTATTGTCACTCCATCGTGTTGAATGACCGATGAATGGATAAAGCGCGTAAAACTGTATCCCTTTTGTTGTGCTTCGATATATTTTCGTTCGCGTAGTGCATTCAAATCTGTGTAACCGATCGCGAGGATCATATTATGCGATGAGGTATTCCATTTTTTTTCTACCAGACTGAACGGTACCAATGGCAATCCGAGGAAATTGTTCGTTCCTTCGGCAATACAGATGTCGTCAACGGTAAAACCGCAGATATCCATGCTGTGGCGCGCGTAGGAATACAGTACCTTGGCCATCGCGCCATTTCCATAAATGATGGTCTTCATGTCTTTTCGCTCATTACGCTGATTCTTGAGATGCGCACCATGTACGCCACATTGTTCGATAGGCGTTTTCAACTGCCAATGTGAACTCCTTCGGACCAGAACCAGATCCTGTTGCAACCATCGTACGGCAGATTGAGCGTAATGCAGAAAGACGTGGCAGATCGTTGGCGTACTCTACAACTAGCCGTAGGTAATCCTCCTCATCTGTAGCGATGCATTCTGTGAGTCCGATGCGCGACATGATCGCAACACCGACGCGCGAAATTGACGAATTACCCGCAAGTGTAATGACTGGGACACCCATCCATAATGAATGGTTGGACGTTGTGCCACCATTGTAAGGGAAGGGGTCGAGTGCAAGATCGATTTCACCGTGCAGTGCCAGATAATCGCGCAGCGGCATGTTGGGTTTCAGTATGATGCGTTCGGCGGCAATCCCCTGCTGAGAAAATTGATCGAATAATTGTTGACGTGTTTGTTCGTTGCGGGCATTGCCAAGTATCAGGCGTGCAGAGGGGAGCGCATGTAGGATACGAGACCAGAGCCGAATTGTTCTCTTACTGATTTTGGCAAGGTTATTTAAGCAGGCTAGGGTAAAGACGGGGGAGCTCAAGGCCGGTAATGGTGATACTTCTGGACTGTCAGTCGGCGGCTGATAAGTTGCTGCGGTCGACAAACGTACTAGCGTTTCGGTATGCCAGGCCTCGGTCATGCCGGGCGGATCCATGTCAATGTCGGTGAGGCGATAATCGATGGCTTGTAAGCCGGTGGATGCAGGAATGCCGACGGATGTTACTTGTACCGGCGCAGGTTTGCGTGCGAATGTTAACAGGCGATTATGTGCAGTGTGGCCAGACAGGTCGACTAGTACGTCGATCCCGTCTTGCAGGATTTGCGCAGCAAGTTGATCTTCCGATAGATCTTTGCAGACTATCCAGTGATCGGCCGATTTCTTGAGTTGTTCAGTGATGTCATCGTGGATGTGAGAATTCGAGTAGCAAAAAACTTCAAAATGGGCGTGATCGTGGTTAACAAAAATAGGCTGGATGAAATAGGCTACCGCATGATTGCGAAAATCGCCGGATACATAGCCTAGCTTGATCCGTTTTTTAGGATCTGGTGTGTTGGTGTGCGCTGGCCAATAGGCTTTCAGGGGCACTTCGAACTGTGCTGCAAATCGCAAGGCTTCTGCATAAAACTGTTCTGGCCCCGATAGTGGTGGACGTACATTCTGGTTGTCGTTTCCTTGTGCTGTCGATAAGTTGTTTTGCGCCAGGACAAAATCAGGTTGTAGCGAAAGTGCTTGTTGAAAGCATACGATTGCTTCATCAATTCGACCTTGCTCTTTTAACGCAGAACCAAGATTGTTGTGTGCGAGCGCATAGGCGGGATTAATCAGCAAAGCATTGCGATAGCAGGCTATGGCATCTTCAGTCTGCTGCAATCCTTGATAGGCAGTACCCAGATTGCAGTAAAAATCGGGATTGTCCGGTTTGAGTGTAATCGCCTTGCTAATCAAATTGATCGCGAGTTCGTGTTTGCCAATTTGATAGGCAAGAACGCCGAGGAGATGCGACGCTGTTACATGGTTTGGCTCTTGCTTTAGTATTTGTCGATAGCGAATGCTAGCCTTTTCAAGATTGCCATTTTGATGGAAGTTGATCGCAGCTTGTAAGTCAAGCTCGATATCCGAAGCTTGCTCTTTCAATTGTTCTGATTCTTGCATAATGTTCCATCTCAAAAAACGATGAATTACGTGTACATATCATTAAGTTCTGTCGTTGTGCAACAAGAAAGTCGCATCAATTTGCTGCGATGACCCGGTTTTTCCCAGCTTTTTTCGCTTTATACAAAGCGGCATCCGCACGTTTGATCATCGATGGCTGATCTTCTTTTTCGTTGCGCAAGGCGACGCCGGCGCTGAATGTCATGAGCAGACGCGTGTGGTTGTGCATGAATATCTGCTTGGTGAGCTCTCTCTGCAGGCGTGTGATGGTTTGAATGGCTTCTTCCATTGATGTATCTGGCAGCACGATCAAGAACTCTTCGCCGCCAAAGCGGGCAATCATATCCATGGAGCGCAGTGTCTCCTTGATAACACGCACCAAGTGGATTAATGCTTCATCGCCAGCAGTGTGGCCGTACTTGTCATTGATTTTCTTGAAATCGTCCAGATCGAGCATGGCGATGCAAAGTGGCGATGCGCGTCTATCGGCGCGTGCCATTTCGCGTTCAAGCACATCATCCAGACCACGACGATTGAGGCTGCCGGTCAGTTGATCTTCGCGTACCAGCTCACTCATTTGTTCCAGTTGCAGCTCCAGATTATGGATGCGTGCTTCGGCGTCTTCGACATCTTTGCGTGCGGCGATGATGATGTCGCGCGAACGTAGCGCCTCGGTTTGTGCGATGCGCGTCTCGCGCTTCACTTCGTCGAGTATCTTGTTGAGCTTGGTGATATCGGCAGTCTGCGTAATCTCTTTTGAGTAACGGTCAATCTGCTGATGGTAGTTGCCAGTGGTATTGGCGATGTCTGCAAGGCGATCGATAAATGTATTGACCATATTTTTGACGGAAGTTTTTGCATCGACGAGACTGTGTTTAAGAGTCCCTTGTTTGTAGATCACTTCTTTCAGACTGCGCATGACTTCGTTGAGTGCAACGTCATTAATAGGTGCTGAAATCAGATTGCGGACGGCTTCGATTTGTCCTTGCATCCATGAGTCTTGTTCGAGCAGATTGCTGATATTTTCCAGTAGCAATCTAAATACACGGAGCAACAGTTCCTGCTGTTCTGCCATGTCACCGCTTTGCAATTCAATCTTGAAGCACAGTTGTTTCAGGCGCGCTGAAACCTCGTTGAGTGCGGATTCTGTTTGAGCATCCTTGATCGACCGGCCCAAGGCTTCGGCTTCTTCCGCTAGCGCAGGTGCACCTTGTAGCAAGGAGGCAACTGCGAGCGAGAGTGTGCGCGTCAGCAAGTCGCGCAACATGAGCGGTTGCGGATCGTCTATCAATGACATCGTCGTGTTGACGACAGTCGGTGCTGTGCTGGTATTGGTGCTGCTTTGCGCGGATAGCTGGGTTTGGTAATGCTTGACCAATTGGGTCAGGCCTTTGCTGTAATCCGGCCAGTAAGGTGTGGTCGCTGCTTCCTGCAAGGTCTTGCCGATGATGGCGACACCATCCGGTGCATTGAGCAAGGTGGTGGCAAACTCGGCGAGAACTTCTTCTGCGGTTGGCTCCATGGCGTAGCCGGCGATCTCATCATAGATCGCACGGTAGGCATCGGGCGTTGGGGCAATTCTGCGGACGGCTAGTTGACGGAAAGCTTCGCGTGCGATCTCTGCAGGGTTTTGTGACGGGTTGTCTCGCTTGTCTTGCATGAAGGCACGCACGTTTCTTTATCGTTGATCGGCCGGAAGTCGGCTTATCTCTGAATAATATAACTATGCAGACAAGTTTGATGATGGGATTAGGCGGGCAAATGATTGTCACTTTGCCGCTTTATCTAGACCTGCGCTAAAAAGAGAAGCTGCCGAGGAGTTGATATCTTGTTGATTAGATAAGACATTGTTGCAGGTGAAGCTCCAAGGCCGAAGCTTTGATGTTTATTCGACCAGATGATTTTTGATCGCGTAATGGGTCAGTTCGGCGTTATGGCGTAGTTTCATTTTTTGCAATAAGCGCGAGCGATACATGCTGATCGTTTTGACGGACAAGACCAATTCGTTAGCGATGTCGCTGACAGTTTTGCCGGAAGCAATCATGGTCAGGGTTTGGTATTCGCGATCGGACAGGGTTTCGTGCAGCGGCGTTTCGTGATCGTCGCTGATTTGGTTGGCCAGTTCTTGCGCCAAGGCTGCACTGATGTACTTGCGTCCGGTGGCAACCTGACGAATGGCGTTGACCAGTTCAGCCGGTGCACTTTGCTTATTTAGATAACCGGAGGCGCCAGCTTTGAGCGAGCGGATGGCGTATTGATCTTCACGATGCATGGACAGCATGAGAACGGCGATCTTCGGAGACTCTTTCTTGACCTGCTTCAGCACCTCGATGCCACTGCGGTCTGGCATCGAAATATCCAGTAGCAGTACGTTGCATGCGCCTTCGCGCGATAACTTGATTGCTTCTATCCCGTTTTCAGCGTGACCGGCCACGATGATGTCTTTGGTGTCTGCCAGAATTTGCTTCAGCCCTTCGCGTACGATCGCATGATCATCAGCAATAAGGACTTTGATTACGTTCTTCGTTGTCATTGTTCTGTTTTTATAGAATCTGCGTGTCGCCAGATATTGGTTGGCGATTCGTCCGAATGTGACAAATTTTGGACGAGCATAGCGCTATATGACCAAATTATGTCGTTTAATGTCCAATATTATTCGTCTGAATGCGGTCAGACGGCAAGGTATGGGGCAACGGGACATTGATAGCAACGACTGTGCCACCTTTAGGTGCTGTGCTGACAGACAAACTGCCACCCATGGCGACGGATCGTTCTACCATGCCGCGGATGCCAAATGACTTTGGTTTTGTACGATCTGCGACCTTGATGCCACGTCCGTTATCTGTAATCTCTAATCTGACGTAAAGATGTGTGTGCACCAGTTGTACATTGACCTGACTTGCTTTTGCGTGTTTTGCAATATTGGTCAGTGCTTCCTGAAAAATACGGAATAGGGCTGTCGCCTGATCCAGGCTCAAATCGATTTCAGCTTTGTTGGACAGAAATTCACAGGGAATGCCCAATTGCTTCTCGAACTCACCGGCTTGCCATTCAAGCGCAGCTACCAAACCGAAATCGAGAATCCCTGGGCGCAGATCGCCGGCGATGCGGTGTACGGTTTCTATAGTGCGATCGACCAGCGACTCAACGTAGGCAGCTTTCTCTGTGAGTTCTGGTGTTTTGACGGGCAGGCGGCGTGTTAATAGAGCAAGTGCCATTTTGATGGCAGTCAGATTGCCGCCCAAGTCGTCATGGATTTCGCGTGCGATGCGCGTGCGCTCTTTTTCCTTGACGGTATCGACGTGGGCTGACAACTCTGCCAATTGCGCGCGTGAACGGATGATTTCTTCCTGTTCCAGTTTGCTGGCAGTGATGTTGGTCATGATGCCTTCCCACTGCACGTTATGCTCATCGAGTGCGCGTGGTGTCGCGCGAAGATTGATCCACTTGATGTCTTTCCATTTTTCTACCCAGATACGGCCTTCCCAGTTCCAGTTGCTCATTTCTGAGGTAGAGATACGCATCGTCTCGCGATAAGAGGATCTGTCTTCAGGAAGAATCAGATCAACGAATAGAGATGGCGACTCATGTAATTCTTCCGATGTAATTCCCAATAGCGCTTCGCAACCATCGCTTACATAGGGGAAGGAAAACTTTCCATCGTCACACAACAGGAATTGATAAACTAGTCCCGGGGTATTGGATACCATCGCACTGAGACGAGATTCACTTGCGCGTAAAGCCTTATCCGATTTGTCGCGCGAGCTGACATCGTTGCCGATGGCAATGATGGTCGGTGCGGTATCGGATGCTAAATAGAACAGCTGGAATTCAATCGGATAGTGCGTGCCGTCCTTGCGCGTATGCAGCGTGTTGATCGCAACAGAGGTTTTGCTACCATCTTGCAAGCCTTGGATAAATTGCGAGTAGACCGCTGGCGTCACGTTCTTGGCGACGCAGGTCGGCGACATTTGCGCCAATTCATCCTGACTGTATTGCAGATTGTTTAAAGCGGTGGGATTGGCATATTCAAAGCGTAAGGTATTACAGTTCAATACGTAGATTTCGCTGAACGACCCTTGCAGGATCGTTGGTAACCACTCGGCGTGCATCGTGTTAATGATGTTTCCTTTTTCTTCAATGTTTTTTTCGCTTTTGGGACGACGGGCTTGGTATTGGCGATTGGCGACCATATTGGCTCCGGCAAGCTACTGTATTTGGCGATAAAAATCACTTTGCCGACTTTAGCATAAGTTTTTTCGCCAACATGCTTGCAAGTAATAAGAGGGCTGCAAGTTTGTCTTGAGTGCGACGATGTGTGAAACGATGCGTGCTTTATATATAAGAACTTGTTGATGAAGGATGTGTATCTCGCATCGTTTTCGTGATTTCTTGCTGCCGAAATTTGCAGAACATTCTGATCGTTGAAAGAAAGTTGATAAAAATCTTCACGAGAGGCTTCCAAAATGAATTCTACTCATGCTATAATTTTTTCTTTCGCGGCTGTAGCTCAGCTGGATAGAGTACTTGGCTACGAACCAAGGGGTCGTGGGTTCGATTCCTGCCAGCCGCACCAGATATAAAGGGTCCATCGCAAGATGGGCCCTTTTTTCTATTCTGCTTTTCTGTTTTACAGAAAATCGCATCAGGTCTTTTTTGTTATCCCTCTTCTTATCGTCATCACGCAAAGCCAAACATTCGTTTTATTCAAAACGTCTGTACTCAACATTTTTTGTTCTTTGTGTGTTGATCGTTGCATTCACATAATGTGTTTGAGTTCGAGGCCGAGCTGCTTAAAGAAAGCACTTTCACTAATCTGTTCATCAAGAAACAAGATGCCGTTGAAAATGCCAGTGGCCTAGCATTGATATTTTTCATGTATTTATGTGTGTCGCACCTCATTTTTTGTCGACGAAACTTGTCAAATTGCACTAAAATAGTGCGCTCTGTGCAAAAAGCGCAGATTCAGCTCGTCCCTTCAAGCAGTAAATAACGCTAAACACAGATTGTGATTCGATAGTGAAATCAGATCGAAGGCGTACGCCCCCATTTTATTAGGAGAAATTTTGACTCACGCCAATGTGGATGGCTTCCTTGCCATGGTCGCCAAGCGCGACCCGCATCAACCAGAATTCCAGCAAGCAGTTAAAGAAGTCATGCTTAGCTTGTGGCCCTTTATTCAAAACAATCCGAAGTATGCAAAAGAAGGTTTGTTGGAACGCTTGGTAGAAGCTGAACGCGTCATTCAATTTCGTGTGTCCTGGGTAGATGATCGCGGTCAAGTGCAAATCAATCGCGCTTTCCGTATTCAGCACAGCTCGTCGATAGGCCCATTTAAAGGAGGTATGCGTTTCCATCCGTCAGTCAATCTGTCGATTTTGAAATTCCTCGCCTTCGAACAAACGTTCAAAAATGCATTAACGACTTTGCCTATGGGCGGCGGCAAAGGCGGTTCCGACTTCGATCCTAAAGGCAAAAGCGATGGTGAAGTGATGCGCTTCTGCCAGGCTTTGATGTTTGAGCTGTACCGTCATCTGGGTTCGGATACAGATATCCCTGCCGGCGACATCGGTGTCGGTGCGCGCGAGGTTGGCTATATGGCTGGCATGATGAAGAAGTTGTCGAACGATACGTCGGCTGTTTTCACTGGTAAAAGCTTGGCCTATGGCGGTAGTTTGATGCGCCCTGAAGCGACTGGTTACGGTACGGTTTACTTCGCGGAAGAAATGTTGCGTCGTAACGGCAAATCCTTCGATGGCATGACAGTCTCTGTTTCCGGTTCCGGCAACGTAGCGCAATACGCAGTTGAAAAAGCGATGGAGCTGAATGCCAAAGTTGTGGCGATGTCCGACTCCAACGGTACTGTGTATGACAAAGACGGTTTCAACGAAGAGAAACTGGCAGCACTGATGAACTTGAAGAATGTCCAGCGTGGTCGCATAGAGGACTTCGCCAAGGAATTCAAACTGCAATATGAGCCGGGCAAAAGACCGTGGCATATCCCGGTACAGATTGCATTGCCTTGCGCAACGCAAAATGAATTGGATGGCAAGGATGCAGAGACGCTGGTTAAAAACGGTGTTATCTGCGTTGCGGAAGGCGCCAACATGCCATCCACGCTGGACGCGGTTGATGTTTTCCTGAAGGCGGGAACACTCTACGCACCGGGCAAAGCGAGTAATGCAGGTGGTGTCGCGACCTCAGGTCTGGAAATGTCGCAGAATGCTTTGCGTTTGTCATGGCATCACGCAGAAGTGGATGAGCGCTTGCATAGCATCATGAAAGAGATCCATCTCAATTGTGCGCACTACGGTAAGCGTGCTGATGGATCGGTCAACTATGTCGACGGCGCAAACATCGCCGGTTTCGTTAAGTTGGCTGACGCGATGCTGGCGCAAGGCGTGTACTAATAGTTTCTATAAAGCACTATTCTGAACGCTCCCTCACTGGGAGCGTTTTTTTTTCGTACGTATTATCCCTTATCAAGGAAGGCTAAAAGGGTACTCAAAATTGTGCCATTATCTGTCTTTGGAATATCTGTCAGTCGGCGATTGAATAACTGCCGGACGAGAAATTCTAATTGGATTTATAATCAGTGCACTGATGCAACAAATTATCTCAATTGATCCCGTGCGCTGTTTGTTCAAGTGCAACCGTCAGGATCATTGCTACAAATGAAATCCCGTTCTTCAATTGTCTATATCTGGTTTGCCTTCTTGCTGCTCTTTTCGCAGCACGTTGCGTTTGCCGGTGCGCTGACATTTGTACAACAGACGGCTTTCGATCATCAGTGCACGCTGGAAGAGGGCGATTCTGCTGATGGCAACCTTTCCAAGCATCTCGCATTAGATGAATTTGATGACGGCGCTTCGTCGTTATCCATCACGCCGTATGTGCCGCAGTTGGTCGTGGCACAGCTTGAAGTCACCTTCGAGCAATTCCTCTCGGTAGCCTCGCTACCATACCGCTCCCGCGCACCACCTCTCGTTTAGCAGGCATTTGACGTAATGGCGTGTGCTTGTCATCTGCACACATCTGGCCATGTTGGTCAACGTCATCAATCACGCGAATAAGTCATAGATCGTCGGATGGTCTTGACCTACATCGGAAACCTTACGTTTCCCTATTCGGATGCCTGCAGTCAAACAATCAATTTCGAAACAAGCTAGTCGGCCCGTAGTGGCTAATCGACTCTGTTTCAACGTTTATGACTTCTTGAGAGGTAGTTAATGAGCAACAATCAAACAATAAGCGCGTCTAATTTGCAGGGCGCAAAAGGTTACAAAAACCGCTGGATGCAACTGATCATTGGTATTGCGTGTATGGCTTTTATGGCTAACTTGCAATATGGCTGGACACTGTTCGTCACGCCTATCGACAATGCGCATCACTGGGGTAAAGCAGCGATTCAACTCGCGTTTTCGATTTTCATCGTGACAGAAACTTGGTTGGTTCCTATCGAGGGTTATCTGGTTGATAAATTCGGCCCACGTCCTGTCGTTGCTGTCGGTGCTGTTTGTGCCGGCCTGGGTTGGGTACTCAACAGCTACGCTGATACTCTGCCTATGCTGTATTTCGCTGCAGTTGTTTCCGGCGTTGGTGCCGGTTGCGTTTATGGTACCTGTGTTGGTAATGCTTTGAAACTGTTCCCGGATCGTCGTGGTTTGGCTGCTGGTTTGACTGCAGCTGGTTTCGGTGCAGGCGCTGCGATCACCGTGATTCCAATTGCGAACATGATCCAAACTTCGGGCTACCAACAAACATTCTTCACCTTCGGCATCATCCAAGGCGTCAGTATTTTCATCTTGTCGCTGTTGCTGATCAAACCAGTTGCTCCTAAAGCTGCATTGGCAAAAGCTGGTTCCGCAACCAAGGTTGATTACACCACCAAGCAAATGCTCAAATCGCCTGTGTTCTGGGTTCTGTACATGATGTTCGTTCTGGTTGCTTCCGGCGGCTTGATGGCAACAGCACAGCTCGGCCCGATCGCAACTGATTACGGTCTTGCTTCCTTGCCAGTGACATTGTTCGGCGTCACCTTGCCATTGCTGACCATGACCTTGTCTATCGACAACGTTGCAAACGGTATTACACGTCCACTGTGCGGTTTCATCTCCGATAAAATCGGTCGTGAAAACACCATGTTCATCGTCTTCATCGGCGAAGGCTTGGCATTGCTGGGCTTGATGACCTGGGGCCACAACATGTACGCATTCATGTTCTTCGCTGCCTTGATCTTCTTGTTCTGGGGTGAAATTTTCTCGATCTTCCCAGCAATCTGCGCAGATATCTTCGGTAGCAAATATGCCGCTGGTAACTCCGGTACCTTGTACACCGCTAAAGGTACGGCTGCTTTGCTGGTGCCATTGGCATCGGTGTTGGCAGTTGGTGGTGGCTGGAGCCGCGTATTCGTGGTGGCAGCAATCATCACGATCTTCTCGGGTCTGTCAGCTAAATTGATCTTGAGCCCTATGCGCAAACGCATGCAGGCAAAAGAAGTTGCCGCTGCAGCAGAAGTCGCAGACGAACGCGTTACTGCTTAAAGTGCATGCGGAAAGCATGTCGTGACAATGTCGGGCAACTCACTATTTGAGTTGTCGCTTTGTAGAAGATTACTCTCTTTAAATAGAGAATAATAAAAAGGCTGATGCCATAAGCATCAGCCTTTTTTCTTTGGTGTATCGACAGCGTGAGTTTGCTTGGTACTTACAGGCGGCCGGAGCCAAACATGCCGTCACGTTCGAAGCGCAAATCCTGGCCGTTTTGCATCATTTTGACGATGCCGTTGTTGTCGAAATGGACGTGCATAACGGAGTTCCAAACACCAGCTTCCTTGTACGGATAGCTCCATACTTCAAGCTGAAGGCGGGATAGGTAAGAGGTTTCGGAAGGGTGTCCGACAGTACGGAGAACATCTTCCTTGGTTGCGATACCTGGTTTGATGGTTGCAAATTTCTCTACAGTTAAGACTTGCTCATAGGAAACCAGATTTCCGTTGCGATCAAAGCGAGCCATATCTGTGGCTTGCCCCCAAGGGTTGCGTGTGTATTCGAGCAAATACCCGTTACGCTCTTCAATCCGTGCGCTTGGTCGCCCCAGTTTGGCGACAATCGAAGCTTCAGGCTCACCGACGCTGATTGGCGGCGGCATCAGCACAGCACAGGCGCTCAGCATGAGGAGTAATCCGCCTAATATTGCTTTTTGACTATATTTCATGCTGTTTCCTTCAAATAAATACGCTAAGTGTTTGAATCGCCTAGGTCTTTCCGCTATACTGCGGGGCTGGTTAATTCGACCAGTTTATTTAATCGTTGTTCACGGTGTATGGGGTCAAGACTCTATGCATCGCATGTGAAAGGTAAGTCTCATGTCTCTCGAAAAAGCAAGCAAAGCAGCTATTGTTGCTGATAACGCCCGCGGTCAAAACGATACCGGCTCCCCAGAAGTGCAAGTTGCATTGCTGACAGCTCGTATCAACGAACTCAACGGCCATTTCAAAGCACACTCCAAAGATCATCATTCCCGTCGTGGTTTGATCATGATGGTTAATCGTCGTAAGAGCCTGTTGTCGTACCTCAAAGGTAAAGACGCTACTCGTTACCGCGATCTGATTGTAAAGCTCGGTCTGCGCAAGTAATTCGTTGCGCTATTTTATCCGGCTTTCATAGATAAAAATGCCTGCGTCAGTTCTCTGATGCGGGCATTTTGTCTTTTGGTGGTTTGTACTTGTTTGTAAAGAAGTCAGCAATAAAAACGATCGTTCATTTTGAACCATCGTTTGTGGTGAGGTGAACGACAGCGCCTGAAAATCTGTCGGTAAAATTAGAAAGGAACACCGTGTTTAATAAAGTCACTAAAACCTTCCAGTATGGCCAACATACGGTCACGCTTGAAACCGGCGAAATCGCCCGTCAAGCTTCCGGTGCTGTACTTGTCTCGATTGAAGACACTGTTGTGCTGGCTACTGTTGTGGCAAAAAAAGATGCCAAGCCAGGTCAAGACTTCTTCCCATTGACTGTTGATTATGTAGAAAAAACCTACGCTGCCGGTCGTATTCCAGGTGGCTTTTTCAAACGTGAAGGCCGTCCTTCCGAAAAAGAAACACTGACATCGCGTCTGATCGATCGTCCGATCCGTCCGTTGTTCCCAGAAGGTTATTTGAACGAAGTGCAGATCATCATTCACGTGATGTCGGTTAATCCTGAGATTGATCCAGACATCGCTGCAATGATCGGCGCATCGGCGGCATTGTCGGTTTCCGGTATTCCATTCGCAGGCCCATTGGGTGCAGCTCGCGTTGGTTACATCGATGGTCAATACGTATTGAATCCGACATCATCGCAACTGAAAACATCGCAAATGGATCTGGTTGTTGCCGGTACCGAAACTGCAGTGTTGATGGTTGAGTCGGAAGCGCAACAATTGTCCGAAGAAGTGATGTTGGGCGCGGTTGTGTTCGGCCACGATCAAATGAAAGCAGTTATCGATGCGATTCACGACTTGGTGCGTGATGGTGGCAAGCCAGAAGTGCAATGGGCGCCTCCAGCAAAGAACGAAGCCTTGATCGCACGCGTAGCGCACTTTGCAGAAGCGAAATTGCGCGCTGCTTACCAAACCAAAGACAAGCAGGCACGTACTGCCAAGTTGAAAGATGCGTTTGCAGAAGTGAATGCTGAAGTCGCTGCAGAAGCTATCTCGGTCGGCGGCGTTGCTCCGGATTCATCCGAAGTTGGCAACATCCTGTTTGATTTGGAAGCAAAAATCGTTCGTTCGCAAATCCTTGATGGTGAGCCACGTATCGATGGTCGCGATACACGTACCGTTCGTCCAATCACAATCCGTACTGGCGTATTGCCGCGCACTCACGGTTCTGCATTGTTCACACGTGGCGAAACGCAAGCACTGGTTATCGCAACCCTGGGTACTGCACGCGACGAACAAAAGATCGACGCATTGATGGGTGAGTACTCGGATCGCTTCATGTTGCACTACAACATGCCTCCGTTCGCAACTGGTGAAACCGGTCGTGTCGGTACACCTAAGCGTCGCGAAATCGGTCACGGCCGTTTGGCTAAGCGCGCATTGGTTGCTGCTTTGCCAGCACCAGAAGATTTCAGCTACTCGGTTCGTCTGGTTTCGGAAATCACCGAATCCAATGGTTCGTCGTCGATGGCTTCGGTCTGCGGTGGCTGCCTGGCATTGATCGATGCTGGCGTTCCTATGCAAGCACACGTGGCTGGTATCGCAATGGGCTTGATCAAGGACGGCGGCAAGTTTGCAGTCTTGAGCGACATCCTCGGCGACGAAGATCACCTCGGCGATATGGATTTCAAAGTGGCTGGTACAGCAAACGGTATTACCGCGTTGCAAATGGACATCAAAATCCAAGGTATCACCAAGGAAATTATGCAAGTCGCTTTGGCGCAAGCTAAAGAAGGCCGTATCCATATCCTCGGTGAAATGGAAAAAGCAGTGCCAAGTGGCACGACTGGCGAATTGTCTGACTTCGCACCACGTTTGATCACCATCAAGATCAATCCGGAAAAAATCCGTGACGTGATCGGTAAGGGCGGCGCAGTTATTCGTGCATTGACCGAAGAAACCGGTACGCAAATCGATATCAGTGACGAAGGCGTGGTCACAATTGCATCCGTTGATGCAGCTGCTGGTCAAGAAGCTAAGCGTCGTATCGAAGAACTGACCGCTTCGGTTGAAGTTGGCAAGATCTACGAAGGTACCGTATTGAAACTGTTGGATTTCGGTGCAATCGTTCAAGTGATGCCAGGTAAAGACGGTTTGTTGCACATTAGTCAAATCGCTAATGAGCGCGTCAATGCAGTTGCTGATTACTTGTCAGAAGGTCAGCAAGTACGCGTTAAAGTTCTGGAAACAGACGACCGTGGCCGCTTGAAATTGTCGATGAAGGCAGCTGTTGCAGAAGAAAATCCAGAGCCGGCAGCGCAAGAGTAATCAACTGCCCGTTTTGTTGGATGTATAAAAACCGCCCACTGCGTAAGCCGTGGGCGGTTTTTCATTGGGGAAATGGGGTCTTAGTTTGACCGTGTTGACTGCAAAGAGCTAGAATAGCGGGTTATTAAAATCATAGGTTTTATATGCGCCGCAAACTCGTCGCAGGTAATTGGAAAATGAATGGCAGCTTAGCTGCCAATACTCAATTACTGACCGAGATCAAGAGCGAACTGGGTCGTGCTGGTGCATCATGCGATGTTGCAGTGTGCGTTCCGGCTCCGTATCTCGCTCAGTGCCAATCATTGTTGTTCAATACGCCTGTTGCGCTTGGCGCGCAGGACGTGTCTACGCATGAAGCAGGCGCGTACACCGGGGAAGTTTCAACCGGCATGTTGTCGGAATTTGCTTGCCGCTATGTGATTGTTGGTCATTCTGAGCGCCGTGCATATTTTGCTGAGTCGGATGAATTGGTCGCGCAAAAAACGGCGCGCGCTTTGATCGCAGGTTTGACTCCTATTGTTTGCGTTGGCGAAACATTGGCGCAGCGCGAAGCAGGGCAGACCGATGCTGTCGTCGGCGCGCAACTGAATGCGGTGTTATCGTCAATCGCTGCAAGCGATCTGGCAAAGATTGTTGTAGCATACGAGCCGGTTTGGGCGATTGGTACAGGCAAGACCGCAACGCCGGAAATGGCGCAAGAAGTACATGCGATGCTACGCAAGCAACTGCGTGCGAAAAATGCAGTTGCAGCAGAGGAAGTCAGAATTTTATACGGCGGCAGTATGAAGCCGGAAAATGCCAAGGAATTGCTTGCCATGTCAGATATCGACGGCGGCTTGATTGGCGGAGCAGCATTGAAGGCAGTGGATTTTCTCGCGATCATCCGTGCGGCGTAAGTCGCAATCAGCTTTATTACGAATTACTAAAACTGGAATTTAAATGAATAGTTTGCATACCATCATCGTCGTTGTTCAAGTGTTGTCGGCGTTGACGATTATTGGCCTCGTATTATTGCAGCACGGTAAAGGTGCTGATATGGGTGCGTCCTTCGGTTCTGGCGCGTCCGGTAGTTTGTTTGGTGCGACTGGTTCGTCCAACTTCTTGTCTAAATTTACTGGTGTTGCTGCAGTCATCTTTTTTGCTGCAACATTGGGTCTGGCGTTCATTGGAAATAAACCGGCAACTCCAAGTGCTGGTGTGATGGAAAATCTGCCGGTTTCTGCTGTTCCAGGCGCAGAAGCGACAGCTCCAGTTGCACCAACTGCGGCTCCAGTAACACCTGTTGTGCCATCCGGATCTGAGCAATCAAATCAGATTCCAAAATAAGAGCGTTTTATTCGCTTTTTGTTCTTGTTCTATTGCAATTGCTCATTGAATAAATGTGTCAAAGCAGGTTAGAATATGAGTCTTGGCCGACGTGGTGAAATTGGTAGACACGCTATCTTGAGGGGGTAGTGGCGAAAGCTGTGCGAGTTCGAGTCTCGCCGTCGGCACCAACGAAATTCTAAGCCAGCAAGGGGGATTCCTAAGCTGGCTTTTTATCGACAAAACTGTCGTTTGATTTAACGGATTATTTTGCAAGTCAATTAATCGTTCAACATACTGCGCTAATCGTGAACCTCGAAAACTATTTCCCCGTTTTGCTTTTTATTCTGGTCGGCATCGGTGTTGGTGTTGTGCCACAGGTGTTGGGTCGTGTGTTAGGGCCGCACAAGCCAGATGCACAAAAACTTTCCCCGTATGAATGTGGTTTCGAGGCGTTTGAAGATGCGCGCATGAAGTTTGACGTGCGTTACTATCTCGTCGCGATTCTGTTCATCCTGTTCGATCTTGAAGTTGCGTTCCTTGTGCCTTGGGCCGTGGCGATGCGCGAAGTCGGGATGCTGGGATTTTGGTCAATGATGATTTTCCTTGGAGTGCTGACTGTCGGTCTGGTGTTCGAATGGAAAAAAGGCGCGCTGGATTGGGAGTAAGTCATGGCAATTGAAGGCGTATTGAACGAAGGTTTCGTTACTACTACAGCTGACAAGCTGATCAACTGGACGCGCACAGGCTCTATGTGGCCAATGACGTTTGGTTTGGCATGCTGCGCAGTTGAAATGATGCACGCTGGCGCATCGCGTTACGATCTGGATCGTTTTGGTGTTGTGTTCCGCCCATCCCCACGTCAATCCGACGTGATGATCGTGGCAGGTACCTTGTGCAACAAGATGGCACCTGCGTTACGCAAGGTGTATGACCAGATGGCTGAGCCACGTTGGGTTATCTCGATGGGTTCTTGTGCCAACGGTGGCGGTTATTACCATTATTCGTATTCTGTTGTGCGCGGCTGTGATCGTATCGTTCCAGTCGATGTATATGTTCCTGGTTGTCCTCCAACTGCCGAAGCGCTGTTGTACGGGATCATGCAGTTGCAAAACAAGATCCGTCGTACCAATACGATTGCTCGCTAAGGCTGGTTTTTAAATGACGATCAAACTCGAACTTCTTGAAGCCGCTCTGCGCAACGCGCTGGGTGAGCAACTTCAAAGCCTGACGTTGGCATTGGGCGAAATTACCATTGTTGTGAAGTCGCATGATTATGCGTCGGCAATGCGTGTATTGCGTGATCATGCTGATCTGCGCTTTGAAGAAATGATTGACTTGTGTGGCGTTGATTACTCAACGTACGGTGATGATGCGTGGGAAGGTCTGCGCTTCGCAGTGGTTTCACACTTGCTGTCGATTAAACATAACTGGCGTGTGCGTGTGCGTGTGTTCGCAGCAGACGACGAAATGCCAGTGGTTGCATCGATGACTGATATCTGGCCTGCTGCCAACTGGTACGAGCGTGAAGCGTTCGACTTCTTTGGCATCTTGTTCGAAGGTCATAACGATTTGCGCCGCATCCTGACTGACTATGGTTTTATCGGTCATCCATTCCGCAAGGATTTCCCTGTCTCTGGCTATGTTGAAATGCGCTACGATCCGGAACAAAAACGCGTGATTTATCAACCCGTAACGATAGAGCCGCGCGAGAATGTGCCGCGCGTGATTCGTGAAGAACAATACGGGGCGAAATAATGGCTGAGATTAAGAATTACACCCTCAACTTTGGTCCTCAGCATCCTGCGGCGCATGGTGTGTTGCGCCTGGTTCTGGAGCTCGACGGCGAAGTTATTCAGCGTGCTGATCCGCATATCGGTCTGTTGCATCGCGCGACAGAAAAGCTGGCTGAACAAAAAACCTATCTGCAATCCGTGCCTTACATGGATCGCCTCGATTACGTCTCGATGATGTGTAACGAGCACGCGTATGTGATGGCTATCGAAAAGATGCTAAACATCGAAGTGCCTTTGCGTGCACAGTACATCCGCGTGATGTTCGATGAGATTACCCGTATCCTGAATCACCTGATGTGGCTCGGCGCACATGCGTTGGACGTTGGTGCAATGGGCGTGTTCTTGTACGCATTCCGTGAACGTGAAGACTTGATGGACTGCTACGAAGCAGTGTCAGGCGCACGTATGCATGCTGCTTACTATCGTCCAGGTGGCGTTTATCGCGATCTGCCGGATGCAATGCCGCAACACAAGGCATCGATCATCCGCAATGCAAAAGCGATCAGTCAACTGAACGAAAATCGTCAAGGTTCCTTGCTTGATTTCATCGAAGACTTCACCAATCGTTTCCCGACTTATGTCGATGAATACGAGACTCTGCTGACCGATAACCGTATTTGGAAGCAACGTCTGGTTGGTATCGGTGTAGTGTCGCCTGAACGTGCGATGGCTATGGGCTTTACTGGTGCGATGCTGCGCGGCTCTGGTATTGAGTGGGATTTGCGTAAGAAACAGCCATACGAAGTGTATGACTTGATGGACTTCGATATTCCGGTTGGTACTAATGGCGATTGCTACGATCGTTATTTGGTGCGCGTTGAAGAAATGCGTCAATCGAATCGCATCATCAAGCAATGCGTTGAGTGGCTGCGTAATAATGCCGGTCCTGTCATGACGAACAACCACAAGGTTGCACCGCCATCACGGGTAGGTATGAAGTCGAACATGGAAGATTTGATTCATCATTTCAAATTGTTCACTGAAGGCTTCCACGTGCCAGCAAGTGAAGCGTATGCAGCAGTGGAACATCCGAAAGGCGAGTTCGGCGTTTATCTGATTTCTGATGGCGCGAACAAGCCATATCGTATGAAGATTCGCGCACCAGGCTTCCCGCATCTGCAAGGTTTGGATGAAATGGCCAAGGGCCACATGATTGCCGATGCAGTAACCATCATCGGCACGCAAGATATTGTGTTTGGTGAAATTGACCGCTAATCGCGGATCAATAATTGAGGCATAGACATGCTGTTATCAGAGCAAACGTATAAAAGAATCGACCGCGAGGTTGCCAAGTTTCCTTCAGATCAAAAGCAGTCTGCGGTTATGGCCGCACTGCAGATTGCTCAGGATGAAACACGGTGGCTGCCACCTGAAGTCATGCAAGATGTTGCTGACTATCTGGGTATGCCTGCGATCGCGGTGCAAGAGGTTGCGACCTTCTACAACATGTACAACACCAAGCCGGTCGGCAAGTTCAAGATCTCGGTGTGTACTAACTTGCCATGCCAATTGTCTGGCGGCGAGAAGGCTGCGCATTATCTGAAACAAAAGCTCGGTATCGATTATCGTGAAACCACGGACGATGACCTGTTCACGCTGGTAGAAGGCGAATGCATGGGCGCTTGCGGTGATGCGCCTGTCATGCTGGTCAATAACAAACGTATGTGCAGCTTTATGTCGGATGAAAAAATCGACGCTCTGGTAGAGGAATTGAAGAAATGACCAGTCTGCATAATCGTCATATCAAGCCATTGATTTTCGCCGGCCTCACCGGTGATAACTGGGGTCTGGAAGAATACGTTAAACGTGGTGGTTACGCGTCGCTGAAGCGCATCCTGAGCGAAGGCATGACGCCTGAGCAAGTCATTGCTGAAGTCAAAGCATCGACATTGCGCGGTCGCGGTGGTGCAGGTTTCCCTAGCGGCTTGAAGTGGAGCTTCATGCCCAAGAATTACGCAGGCCAAAAGTATCTGGTTTGTAATTCGGATGAGGGCGAACCAGGCACATTCAAGGATCGCGACATTCTGCGTTACAACCCGCACGCTGTCATTGAGGGTATGACCATTGCTGCCTATGCAATGGGTGTCAGCGTTGGTTATAACTATATTCACGGCGAGATTTTTGCCGAATACGATCGTTTCGAAGAAGCACTGGAACAAGCTCGTGCAGCAGGTTTCCTTGGTGATCGCATCCTGGGTACTGAGTACAGCTTCCAGTTGCATGCATTCCATGGTTTTGGTGCGTATATCTGCGGCGAAGAAACCGCGTTGCTGGAGTCGCTGGAAGGCAAAAAAGGCCAGCCGCGCTTCAAGCCGCCGTTCCCAGCCAGCTATGGTCTGTACGGCAAGCCAACCACGATCAACAACACTGAAACATTTGCTGCAGTACCGTTCATCTTCCAGGTGGGCGCTGAAGCGTATGCCGCACTTGGTAAACCGAATAACGGTGGCACCAAGATTTTTTCGGTGTCTGGTGACGTGGAACGTCCAGGCAATTACGAAATCCCTCTGGGTACCCCATTTGCCGAGTTGTTGAAACTCGCCGGTGGCGTACGCGGTGGCAAAAAACTCAAAGCAGTTATTCCTGGTGGTTCGTCCGTTCCGGTCGTCAAGGGCGATCTGATGATGGCGACGGATATGGATTACGATTCGGTCGCCAAGGCAGGCTCGATGCTGGGCTCAGGCGCTGTCATCGTGATGGATGAAACACGTTGCATGGTGAAAGCACTGTTACGACTGTCTTATTTCTATTTTGAAGAATCTTGCGGTCAGTGTACGCCGTGCCGTGAGGGCACAGGCTGGTTGTATCGCATGGTGCATCGTATCGAGAACGGTCAAGGTCGTCCGGAAGATCTGGACATGCTGAACTCGGTCGCTGACAACATTCAGGGCCGTACGATTTGCGCACTCGGCGATGCAGCTGCGATGCCTGTACGTGCAATGATTCAGCAGTTCCGTGAAGAGTTTGAATATCACAT